>CAYLNH010000023.1:0-45018 GCA_964384625.1 uncultured Lentisphaerales bacterium | reverse complement strand
GAACTACAAAATCGCCGCTAATTGTTCATGTTAATTTCGGACGAGCTCTTAGGGAGTGCCGCCCCGCGGCACGACCCCATCTTTCCTTTCCCCCTCCGGCGGCGGTCCGCCGCCGCCACAGAAGGAATTCTGTCCGCAGAATTACTTAGGGAGTGCCGCCCCGCGGCACGACCAAAAAGAAAGCCCCGGCGGCAACTGCTCAAAGAACAGTGCCGCCGGAGCCCCACTCGTGATGAAGGATCTTTTCAAGGGGAAATCAGCCGATCGCGTCTGCCCCCGTCTCGCCTGTGCGGATGCGGTGACACTGGTCGAGCGGCAAAACCAGGATCTTGCCGTCGCCGATGTTGCCCGTCCGCGCCCCGCCGATAATCGCGTCGATCGTGCGGTCGACGAAGTCTTCGTTCACCGCGATCTCGATGCGGACCTTCTTGAGGAGGTTCACTTCGATATCAACGCCGCGATAGCTTTCGTGATATCCCTTCTGCTGCCCGCAGCCGAGAGCGTTGGTGACCGAGATCTTGTAGACCTCGCGCTCGTACAGGGACTGCTTCACCGCATTCAATTTCTCCGGTTGTATGTAAGCGATAATCAATTTCATCGGTCAACTCCTCTTGGTGCGCCCGGGGGCGGCCCCGCAGTGACCGCCCCGGGCACAGGGGTTATTCGTTGCTGAAGACCTGGAACCCGGCATAGGCTTCCATGCCGTGCTCGCTGATGTCCAGGCCGCGAAGTTCGTCTTCAGCACTGGCGCGCAGACCAACGGTGTACTTGATCGCCAGGAACAGCGCCATGCCGGCGCCGAACGCCCAGGCAAACGCGGCGCCGACGCCGGCCAACTGCACCAGGAGCTGCTTCATGCTGAAGCCGTCCATGTGGAACAGCGCCACGGCGATCGTGCCCCAGGCGCCGCAAACGCCGTGGACGCTGACCGCGCCGACCGGGTCGTCGATCTTCAGAACGCGGTCGATGAAGATTACGCTGCCGACCACCAGCACGCCCGCCAGCGCCCCGATGATGCACGCGGATGTCGGGCTGACAATGTCGCAGGGCGCGGTGATCGCCACGAGACCGGCCAGAGCGCCGTTGAGAGCCATCGAGGCATCCGGCTTCTTGAACAGAATCCACGCCGCGATCATCGCGGTCACCACGCCGGCCGAAGCCGACAGACAGGTCGTCACGGCAATTCGGGCCATGTCGCCGCCGGCAGCCGTTGTGCTGCCGGGGTTGAAGCCGAACCAGCCGAACCAGAGGATGAACACGCCGAGCGCGGCCAACGGGATGTTGTGACCGGGGATGGCCCGCGGCTTGCCGTCCTTGGTGTACTTGCCGATACGCGGACCGAGAACGATCGCGCCGGCCAGGGCCAACCAGCCGCCCACACTGTGAACGACTGTTGAACCGGCAAAGTCCAGGAAACCGAGGTTCTCGAGCCAGCCGCCGCCGTCAAGCAGTCCGCCCCAGGCCCAGGAGCCGAAGACCGGATAGATCACCGCGCAGATGACCACGCTGTAGCAGAGGTAGCCGACGAATTTCGTCCGCCCGGCAACGCCGCCGGATACGATGGTCGCCGCGGTTGCCGCGAACACCGCCTGGAAGATGAAGAAGGTGAAGCCCCACTGTCCGCCGGATGTATCACCCAGCATGAACAGCTCGGCATTGCCGAAGAACCCGTTACCGGCCCCGAACATGATACCGAAGCCGATGAAGAAGAAGGCCAGACTCCCGACAGAGAAATCGAGCAGGTTCTTCATCATAATGTTGACAGCGTTTTTTGCACGAGTGAATCCGGTCTCGACCATGGCAAAACCGGCCTGCATGAAGAATACGAGAAAGGCAGCCAGACACGTCCACAAGATGTCGATCTTGTCTGCCTCGCCATACGCGCCCGATTTGGGGTCTGCCTTTGCCGCGGCGGGTGCCTCAGCCGGGGTCTCTGCCGCCGGCGCTTCCGCCGCTGCCGGGGTCTCGGGAGCAGGCAGTGTCTCCGGAGCCTGTGCCCAAAGGGGTGGCCCCAAAGAGAGGAGACATAGAAACACGATGCTCCATACTGTCCGCAGGTTCATTTTCATTGTGCTGGTTCCTTTCGCTCTTGGTTTCAATGGATTGTTTTCCGGAAATCCGTTGCGAGCTTTAGAGCACAGGCCGTGCCACCCACCAAATCAAGGAAGCAAACACTTAATTAACAGTGCATTACAAATCCACCACAAAAATCGCGGCGGATGGCAAAACAAACATCTCTGTCATCTCCGCCCCCGGACAAATGAGTTGCAGACCGACATCGACAGGGCCAGCCAGCCACAGACCCAGCCTCTAGCCCAGGCGGATTCTGAGCTCAAAAACTCACCGCGCAGCCCGCGGCTGGCCGCTTGTTACATATTTGTTAATAAAAACACCCAAACTACTTTTATGTAGATTAAATCAGGCAAAACGACAATCCGGGGGCGGGACGGCTGCCGCTTGGAGCCCCGGAAAATCGTTGGCGCCTCAATCAACTGCAGGATCCGAGCAGGTCGTGTCGGCTCGGCGCGAACTCCCAACAGACACCAGACCTGTCCGCAAACGTTGCCAAGGTCGAACAAGATGGACGAATTGCGATACACAGTCCGTCGAGTACAAAATCGGCAACGCTCGTCCCCGCCTCTGGACATCACGCGGCGCACTGGTACCTTTCTAAGCTCGATAATCCCGCGAGTTTCGGGCTGGCCCAATCAGGAAAGGATCTCTTGTTGGCTGTTGAGCGATACAAATCGGACTATCTGATTATCGGCAGCGGCATCGCCGGGCTGTCGGCGGCGCTGCATGCCGCCGATCACGGCTCGGTAATCCTTGTCACCAAACAGAAAGTGGCCGACTGCAACAGCTACTGGGCCCAGGGCGGCATTGCCTGTGTGCTCGACGACGACGACAGCTTCGACGCGCACTATGAAGACACGCTGGAGGCCGGGGCCGGTCTCTGCAAGCAGGACGTCGTCCGCCATATCGTCGAGAACGGCCCGGCACGGGTGCGGGAGTTGATTGATCTCGGCTTCCACTACACGCGTCGCTGGGAAGTCGGCGACGTGGCCCAGGGCGAGGATCCGGATGCCGCGGACCTTGGCCGGGAGGGCGGACACTCCAAACGCCGGGTCATGCACAGCGGCGACATCACCGGCCGCGAGATCATCCGCGTCCTTCATGATGCCTGTCGCAAGCGCGACAACATCACCATCTGCGAAGACCATCAGGCGGTTGACCTGATCTGTTCTCGGCGGCTGGGCTGGGACGGGCCGAACCGCGCCCTGGGCGCGTGGGTACTGGACCGCAACACCTATGCAACCCACACGTTTCTCAGCCGGCACGTGATTCTGGCCAGCGGCGGCGCCGGCAAGGTCTACCTGTACTCGAGCAATCCGGACGTTGCCTGCGGCGAAGGCGTGGCCATGGCCTATCGGGCATACACCGAGATCGCCAACATGGAGTTCTTCCAGTTCCATCCGACTATCCTGCACCATCCGCGGGCGAAATCATTCCTGATCAGCGAAGCAGTGCGCGGGGAAGGCGGCGTGCTCAAGACCAGGCGTCACGGTGAGCTGGTTGAATTTATGCATGAGTACGATAAGAACGGCAGCCTGGCCACCCGCGACATCGTCGCCCGCGCCATCGACCGCGAACTCAAGAAGAGCGGTCGCCCATGCGTTTTCCTCGATATCACCCGGCACTCGGAAGAAAACCTCAAGAAGCGGTTCCCCAACATCTTCGCCACCTGTGCCGAAGTCGGGCTCAACATGGCCACAGACCCAATCCCGGTGGTCCCCGCCGCCCACTACTGTTGCGGCGGTGTCCGCACGGATGTCCACGGTCGCACCTGCGTCGAGAACCTCTACGCCATCGGCGAAGTCGGGTGTACCGGACTCCACGGCGCCAACCGCCTGGCCAGCAACAGCCTGCTGGAGGCCCTTGTCCTGGCACACAACGCCGTCCAGGCCAGCATCAGGGAAGACAACGTCGACACCCGTCATTGGGACGACGACTCCGCCCGCCGCATCCGCGACTGGAGCGCCGGCGACGCCCAGGACCCGGACGAGATGATCGTCATCTATCATAACTGGGACGAGATCCGCCGGTTCATGTGGGATTACGTCGGCATCTTCCGGACTTCCAAACGGCTGGAGCGCGCCAAGTCCCGCGTCCGCAACATCCGCAAGGAAATCGAGCACTTCTACTGGGACTTCACCCTCACGCCGGAATTGTGCGAATTGCGCAACATGGCCAGCGTTGCCGAGATGATCATCGACAGCGCCCTCGCCCGCAAAGAGAGCGTCGGCCTCCACTACAACCTGGACTGCCCGCCGCCCTTGCCCGGCATGGCCGTCCCGGAAACCATCCTGCGCCGGCCGGGCTTCGAGAAGGTCCTGCATTGACTCGCGGCCGAAGGCGATATCCGATCCTCCTTCCAGTGCCCGGCACGCCGAAGGCTACACCTGCCGCGAAAAGGGCGCGGGATCGGGTTTCTGCTTTCCGAGAAGAAGCCCCAAGCAGTTCAGCCGGCACACCACAAATACCGCCTTTGGTCCCGGACCAAAGGCGGGCGAGTATGGGCAAAGGCAAAACTGAAGGGGAACTGATACTCCCCCGGCACAGCCGGGGGGATCTTTTCGCGCATGTCGGGCTGGGGGTCGCGTAGCCGACGCCGTCAGGAAAATTGGGATATCGAGTCTTGCATTGATCTCAAAGCCGACTAGGGTAAATGCTCGTAATGATTGCGGGGTAGAGCAGCCCGGTAGCTCGTCAGGCTCATAACCTGGAGGTCGTTGGTTCGAATCCAACCCCCGCTACCAAACCCAACGGGCCGGTCAAATGACCGGCCTGTTTGCTACACAGCTTCCCTCGATCTATGCCTGAAGAACATGACATTTGGTATGCCGTCAGCGTCACACGGGTCGTGCTGCCCCCCAAGCAGACTCTCGAGACCTTCGGCGCCACCACGGTCCGCTATCACTTGATCAGCGAGTTGGTGGACGAGGTCGATCGCGTTCGCATACGTACCGGCAAGGTGTATTCGGAACGCCCCCAGATCATCACACCCAATCATTTCGCCGACCAACTGCTGGAGGGCTTCGGCGATAAGGCGCAGGAATATGCCGGCTGGCTCCGTTCCCACAATGAGATGGTCAAGATCCTGCAATACGGTCTGCAGTTCCGCAAAGAACACGCCTCGGCCGAAACCGTCTCCCAGCCGTTGAAGGAGGTCGCCGAAAAAGTGAAGGCCTCCGTCGAAGCAGATAACGAACCCCTTTCCGCCGTGCTGGTCGGCGCCGATGAACTGTGGGAAGTCTCACTCCTAAAGTTCCTGCGGGATTATATCGAACAATCGGCACCGAACAACCTGCGCGACTTCCAGCAGCGCGACCACGAGGATAACCTCGAATTCGAACGCGGTCTCGAGATGGAATTCCGCCAGGCCGCCGGCGACCCGAATCGGATCCAGGCGCTCGGCCAGAAACTGCAGCGACACGGCCTGTTCGAGAAATATGAAGATCGCTTCTACGCGCTGATCAACCGCTAGCCAGTTCCAGTTGGTCAAGAGCAGATGATCCATCACTTCAACTCGCTGGACTCCACCAACGCTTACGCCCTGGCGCACGCGGGTGAGTTGGCCCATGGCGACCTCGTGGTTGCCGCCACGCAAACGGCCGGCCGCGGCCGTCGCGAACGCACCTGGTTCTCCCCCGATAGCGCCAATTTCTACGGCACGTTTGTGGTGAAACCGCAATCTCCCCTGCTGGAGCCAACCGTCCTCGTACAACTGGCGGCTGTGGCGATCGCCGACGCCCTCCCCGATTTCCACCTGCCGGACGCCTGGATCAAATGGCCGAACGACGTCTGCGTTGACGACCGTAAGCTGGCCGGCGTGCTGATCGAAAGTGCGGCAGTCGACGGGAAGGAGGTCTTTGCTGTCGGCATCGGGGTGAACCTGAACATGCCGCCGAACGAACTGTCCCAAATCGACCAGCCGGCCACCTCCGTCGCGGTCGAAACGGGAAAAACAGTGGATCCGGTTCGGTTCGCTGAAGCCATGCACCGGATCCTGCGCGGCCTGTGGGACCTGGTCGCCAACGGCCGCGCAAAAGAAATTCACAAGCGCTGGGCAGCAGACAATCCATTGATCGGCAAGACTGTAGAGATCACAGGGGATAGCAAACCGGTCAAAGGAACCGTATTGGAACTACGCAAAGACGGCGCTCTTGTCCTGCAGACGAACCATGGCAAACAGCAATTCCTCGCCGGCAATGTCTCGTTGGAGCTATGAGCTGGAGCCGTCAGCCGCGTCTGCATCTTTCCCCGCTTCTTTGATCGCCCGATGCAGTTGATGCTCAATTCTCCCGGTTTCTTCTTCCATGTCTTCACGCAGAAACCAGAGAATTCCCAGATAGACGACCCCCACCACAGCAACCACGGCTTCGAAAGCAAGCATCTTCAGCCACGCCTCCGGGTGCCGGATGATCACCCCAATTCCGATGATCCCAAAGAGGACTATGCCGACGCAAGCAGTGCCCCAAAACCATTGGGATCCAATCGGAATTGAGGACCTGCAAAAAAGCTTCATACCGCCGTTTCCGCCACGAAATCGAGCTTTGACGATTGGGCCCATGGGGTTGGGGGCTGTCAGGTAGGAGATCGGTTTGATGGTAATCTCAGAACCTCCACTGCCTCCAGACACTTCGAACCGATTGTCACTACTCAGGATCACTTCTAATGCTGCCAGAAACTGCCGCGCGCTGGTCTCTCCAAGTTCGACAGAAAAAGGTGCGGTTATCTCCCGGAGCAACAGCATCCTGATTATCTTTGTGCCCATCTGCCAAGACCTTCACTCGGTAGCCAGGCCGGAGAAACGCAACTCGACGGTCTTGCCGTTGCAGCCTTCGTGCACCACGATGGTATCGACTGCTGCCGGATCCTTCACGTCGAACACGTGCGTCTGGACGAACGTCCGCTGCGGGTTAGTGACGTCGGGGAGTGGAATCCCGGGAGCCTGGAATTTGGCGTACTCCATGTTCTGATTCAGCGAAGATTGTGCTGGCATCGACTTCCCCGCAGTATCCAGCAGTTGGACGGGGCCCTGATTCAAGCGGCTGATCTCGGTGTCGCCGGCGAACTCGATGAGATACACGATCGCCAACGCCGGTTCGAGCTTCCCCTGTTGGACAGTGCGCACATGACTAATTTGGACCAACGTTGCCGTGACCCCATCCCGAGCAGCTTTCAGCACCAACGGGTGCTTCTTCTGAAACAGTTTCTCCAACTGCCCGGATCCGGACGTGGCAGATTTCTTCGGAACGGAAGAAGACGGCTTCGACGGTGGCCGGCGGTCAGTCGGCTTCACCGGTTCTTTGATGAAAGCCAAAGCCACCACCAACCCGACTGCCGGCACACCAAAAAGGAGATAGATCAGATTACGTCTGCGATTATAGTCGACCGCCATCGTTTGCCTCGTACTGCGATACGATAAGATAACCAATCCCCGACGGAAGCAAACCCTTCGATGGGCTACTTGCCCACGCCGTTGACCACGTTCTGCAGCCGACCCGCCAGGAACGCCGAGATGTTTTCGACCACGGTGCTCAGCAAGCGCGACCGGGCGGCGCGCGTGGCCCAGGCGATGTGCGGCGTGATGAAGCAGTTCTTCGCCGTCAGCAGCGGATTGTCCGCGGCGGGCGGCTCAACACTCAGCACATCCAGGCCGGCGCCTGCCAGTCGACCGTCGTTCAGAGCTTCCGCCAGCGCCGTCTCATCGATCAACGGGCCGCGGCCGGTGTTGATCAGGAAGGCCGTAGGTTTCATCTGCGCCAACCTCTCGCCGTTGATCAGGTTCTCGGTCTCCATGGTCAAAGGACAATGCAGCGAGATTACGTCGCTCTGCGTCAACACCATGGCCAACGGCACAAAGCTGACGCCGGGCGCCAACGACCGGTCGGCATAGTCATCATGCCCCAGCACGTCCATACCGAATGCCTGCGCCAACGCGGCAGTCGCCCGCCCGATGCGGCCAAGACCGATTATGCCCATCTTCAGGCCGGCGAGTTCCACCAACGGAACGTCCCAATAGCAGAAGTCCGCGCTGTCCGTCCAGCGCCCGTCACGGACCGTCTTGGCGTGGTGCCCGACACGATGGCAAAGGTTGAGCAAATGGGCGAAGACCATCTGTGCCACGGCCGGTGTCCCGTATGAGGGCACATTGGTCACGGGGATCTGCCGGCTAACCGCCGCATCCAGATCCACAACGTTGTAACCGGTCGCCAACACCCCGATATACTTCAGGTCCGGCAACTGTGAGATCAACTCGCCGGAGAGGACCACCTTGTTCGTCAATACGATCTCCGCACCTTGCAGCCGCTCACCTGTCTGCTCCGGGGGCGTCCGGTCATAGACCTGCAGATCACCCAACGCAGCCAGCCCGTCCCAGCTCAAGTCGCCCGGGTTCAATGTATGGCCATCAAGTATCACAATCTTCATCAAAACACCTCCTTATCTCGTCTGGCATACGCTTCCCCGCAGGGCAAACTTTGCAAGCCGGAAAACAAATGCACGCCAAGTCGAACTGCTGCCGGCCCGAGCATCCTTCGCCCAGTCTGTGAGCCCTCCAGGCGCAATCCCGAAGCCAAGGGCAACGCCCCGAACAGGCCTGACGGGCCGAATTACTGCCGGCCCGAGCATCCTTCGCCCAGTCTGTGAGCCCTCCAGACGCAATCCAAAAGCCAAGGGCAACGCCCTTGTACAACGTAGCCTGGGGCAGCGTCCCAGGAAATACGCCAGAGAGAATTCGAACGCTGAAGGCGTTCCACAAAACTCTCTATCCGCGTTGGCTGCCCAAGGGCACTTTCAGCGTGAAGAAGATACAGAAAACGTGAAAACGCTGTAGGGTTACCTCGCATGTTTCACGAGTTTCGTCGTGAGACGCCGTTACTGCTTGTGAGTGCAAGGCAATCGATGGCCCAAGGCCCATGCACCCGAAGACATATTGTCAGCCACAGGCTGATCCGCAGAGGCGGAAGATATGGCGACGGTCGACTGCAGCGTAGTAACTGTTTCTGCAGCCGCAACTCCTCACGCTGAAGGCGTGACCGTTTTCAGCCTGGGGTTGGCAAAGCCTACCCCAGGAAGCTTGACGGCACAGATCAACGCTGAAGGCGTTGCCGTGGGCGTTGCCGGCTCAGCGGCTGCGGTGATATGTAAAACGCTGTAACGCAGCAATCGCAGCCAGTTGCGGCGACGCAGCAGATACTCATGAAAGGTGCGGGCTATCAATGGCGATTGATTCCGCGCTGCACCGGGGACTAAACGACGCAGAAAGCCTGATTGCTGTGAGAAACCGTCATTAAAGCGTCCCGGAAAATGGTGTTTGGCCGCTACGACTATGCGACCTTCTTCAGTTTTACAACGTATGCCGCCGGGGCGGTGGTGATCCCCGTTGTCCTCGTGCGGCTGGCCCGGGACCTGGGATTTTCGTTGGAAGACGGCGGCATGGCGGCCGGCGGCGCGCTGCACCTGGGACGAACGATCCCTATGGTCGTCGCCATGCTGCTGTGCGGCTTCCTCGGCGGGCGCTGGGGCAAACGCCAGACGTTCGGCGTGTCCGTGATTCTTATGGGAAGCGGCATGGGGCTGTGCGCCCTGGCCCCCGGCTACGGCGTCCTCTTTCTGGCCCTGGTGGTGGCGGGACTGGGCGAGGGCATCATCGAAGGGCTGGCCACGCCCTTCATCCAGGATCTGCATCCCGACGAACCCGGGCGTTACATCAACTTCTCCCACGGATTCTGGTCCGTCGGCGTATTGATCGCGGTGCTGGTTTCGGGCCTGCTCCTGTCCCTGGGCGTCTCCTGGCGGCTGATTGTCGGCGGCGTTGCCGCGCTGGCCGTCATCCCGGCGCTGCTGCTGCTCCTGCCGGCCCGCCGCGGAACGGTGCACCCGGCAAGCGAGCCGTTGCCGTGGCGCACGGTCATGGACCATGCCCGGGCGATCGTCCGTCGACCGAAATTCTGGCTCTTCTTTGCGGCGATGTTCGTCGCCGGCGGCGGCGAGTTCTGCCTCACCTTCTGGAGTGCCAGCCACATCCAGCTGCATTTTGCCGGCTCGGCCTGGGCCGGCGGCGTCGGCACCGCCTGTTTTGCCCTGGGCATGGTGGTGGGGCGAACCGGCTGGGGCTACCTTGTCCGCCAGAACCAACTCAGTACACTGGTGATCGGTTCTGCCCTGGGAGGTGTCGCGGTAACGCTCTGTTTTCCACTGCTGACCAGTCTCCCCTGGTTCCTCGGCATGCTGTTTCTGGCGGGACTGGCCACCGCCCCCTTCTGGCCCAGTGTGCAGAGCTATGCCACCGATCAACTACCCGACTGCGACACCACCATGATCTTCATTCTCCTCTCCTGCGCCGGCGTCCCCGGCTGCGGCGTGTTCACCTGGTTGATGGGCTACATCGGCAACCGCAGTCCGGGCCTGGCCGGCGCGTTCTACCTGGTGCCCGCCTGTTACCTGGCGCTCGCCCTCCTTATCGCCGGCGAACGGCTCATTCTGCACCGCCGGGCCGCTCCTCCCCGGCCACCGGCAAAACCGGACATATCTTAGACTACCCCTCTAAAACTGAGATCTACCCCAAAACCGCTTGAAGCAGAACGGGCACAAACCAATGTAAAGTTTCGGATTTCTCTTAGGCGGCGGCTTGTGGACCAATCCCAGGATCGCAGCGCCAATCCGAATCCTGCATCCTGAATCTTGTATCTTGGATCCTGAATCCACCAACCACTGAAGGAACACATCATGGCTGACAAAATCGGCTACGACGACACCCCCGTCATCAAAGGACAAACCTGGAAAGTCCACGACTGCGAACGGCCGCAGCCGCGCATCGTCACCTCCGGCGAACTGGCCACCCAGGCCGCTCCGGCAGTGCCCCCGTCCGACGCGATCGTGCTGTTCGACGGCACCAGCCTCGACGGCTGGGAGAGCACCAAAGAAGCCGGCGCGCCGGCTGCCTGGAAGGTTGAAAACGGCTACATGGAAGTCGTCCCCGGCACCGGCGACATCAAAAGCAAGCAGGCCTTCGGCAGTTGCCAACTGCACGTTGAATATGCTTCTCCGGAAGTCGTCAAGGGCGACAGCCAGGGCCGCGGCAACAGCGGCGTGTTCCTCATGAGCACCTACGAAATCCAGGTCCTCGACAACTACAACAACCCGAGCTATGCCGACGGCATGAGCGGCGGCATCTACGGCCAGTGGCCGCCGCTGGTCAACGCCTGCCGCGAGCCCGGCAAGTGGCAAGTCTACGACGCCGTCTGGGAAGCACCCGTATTCGACGGCGACAACCTGGTCGCCCCGGCGTACCTGACGTTGTTCCACAACGGCGTCTGCGTCCACAACCGCAAAGAACTCAACGGCCCGACCACCCACCGGGACATCGCCGACTACAAAGCGCACCCGGCAGAAATGCCGCTGAAGCTGCAGGACCACGGCGACCTCGTCCGCTACCGCAGCGTTTGGTATCGGCCGTTGACCGACTACGACCAGGGCTGATCCGGCCTTCGTCTTGACCTCAGTCTCAACCTTTGCCCTTCCGGCAAAGCCGGACCGAGCCAAACGTCAACGCCCCGCATCGGTTTTCCGCTGCGGGGCGTTTCTATTTGGCGGAGAAAGAGGGATGTCCACGTATATTATGGTGTTTCAGCTTTTTTCTGTAGCCGCTACGTGTTTCCGAAGTCTGTTCCGCGAACTTTCCCGTCCAGATTCGTTGTCTTGATCGTTGTCGCCCTTCGGAGCGAAGCGATAATCCGAAACTGACCGCGATCGATTTTGGGCAACGATCAAGACAGCCGGCGCTTGCGCCAAAGGCTGCCCAAAGAGCAGCAACGAAGTGGCAACGACAATAGATTGAAGAAATCCCGGCTACGGTTTTTCTAATATGCGGCAGCGCATTCCACGTTTTCTGTAGCCGCCAATTCTGCAAAGCCGACTGCAACGCCTTCAGCGTTGACTACTCTTGCGATATATCCTGGGTAGGCTTCGCCAACCCCAGGCTCAAAACCATCACGCCTTCAGCGTGAGGAGTGGCGGAGGGAGAGGGATTCGAACCCTCGGTACCCTTGCGGGCACGGCGGTTTTCAAGACCGCTGCCTTAAACCAACTCAGCCATCCCTCCGCGGAGATGGGGGGAAGGTATTCTAACTCCGGCACCGCAGATGGCAATAGCCTGGAGGATTGGAATACCCGCGGTCAACGCCCCCTCTTCAGCGGGACCTTGCCCCAGCGGTCGGCTTCGGTGAACTCGCGCGCCGTGAAGCACCAGATCAGCACTTTCTTCTTGGCCAGGTAATCGCCCTTTTTGGCGCGACGGTAGAGATTGGCACGCGCCGGGTAGGCGCCGGAGCCGCGAACCCCGAGGTCGTCAATGCCGAACTTCAGTTCGTTGGCGAGTTGATCCGCCAGCCCCGATGACTTCGCATGCATCTCGCCGCCAATATGAAACACCAGACAGTGACTGTCGCCGAACAGCAGCACCGGGCTATCGGGGTCTTTCGTGATCAGGCGGCCGTCGAGTTTCACTTGCGTCAACGGCAAGGTTTCCTTTTCTACAGTGTCGTCTTCCAGCGCGCGCCGGAGATCGCCCGCGATCTGGACCTGTTGTTTCTCGGCGGTGATCGCCTTTTTCGGAACATCTTGGTACCAGGGCTTCTTCTTAATCTGTTCGGCCAGGATCTGCGCGGCCACAACGCAGGCTTCGCCGGAAAAGTGGGTGTCCTGTTTGCAGTACATGTTGCCGCTCTTGGCATAGCGCTTTGCCAGAAAAATATCCGTCAGATCTACAACATTGACGCCTTTGGCGCGGAGCTCCTGGTAGAACTGCCGGTGGTAGATGTCGAGCCGGACGGGCTTCTCCCCGACGTTGGCGCTGGTGATTTTCTCGGGGTAGATCACGGCCTTCGGCGGGATCGGCAGGAGGATCAGCTCGACGTTCCACTTCTTGCACTGTTTGTTGTAATCCACGATCGCTTCGAAGGGATCGGCCTTTGTCGGGTTCGTCGCGCGCGAGACCTTCGCGGCTGCCGGCCCCCAGAACTTGCCCACGCCGATGTGCCGCAGTTCGTTCCGCAGAAACAGCCAGCCGTCCTTGCCTTTGACCGTCATGATCTTGGCGCCTTCGGCCAGCTTGGCACATTCTTTGCGAAACTGCATCGCGTCCTGCCGGCTTCCTGTATCCTGTCCGCTGACTGCGACCGTGAACAGCAGAGCTGTGAGAATCCATTTCATTGCTTTACCTCCTCAGCCCAACACGGGCTTTCCAACATTAAGTCGTCATCGGCGATGCCGACCATTTTGAATGACTCATACCGGTCGACCACGTCGTCCCAGTCTTTGATCACCAGCGTGACTTCCCTGCCTTCGCGCCAACTCGCCACCGGCGTGCGCTTCGCATTCCGCATGGCCCAGATGAACACCAGCACTTCGCTGCCCGGCGCCAGTTCTTTCTCGGGGCTCCGCAGATCCCGCAGGTGCAGCGCGATGATCAAATCCTTGTACACTGTACTGCCGGCCGGCGGGATCGGCGACATCTGTTCGATTACACCGGTTACCGTCAGCGGTTTGCCCGGCTCCGGCAGGATGAAGTTCGACGGGGGCGGCGTGCCGACCTTCAGCGGCAGCATCTTCCAGTCGCCGACCGCCAGTTCGCGCGAGGCGAACTCCCAGATGACAACCGTCTTCCCGGCCAGCCGGTCGCGGCCGCGGGCCAGATCCTGGCTCAACATCTGCCGGGTGGCGAAGGCGCCGGCATCGTTGCGCGCCAGCCGGTCCAGCGGCCGTTTCAGATGGAAGCCAAGCTGTTCGATGAAACCCGCGCTCTCGCCCCAGCCCATGCCGCCGAGCGAGTAAATGTTGCTGAAGCTGTCGCCCAACACCAGAATCGGCGCGCCCTTCGTGCTGCGCCACATCAAGTCCGTGCGTTCCTGCAGGACCTGCTGAATCTCGACCGTCTGCTCCGGATAGAGCGTCTGGCCCGCGGGCAGGTTGAGCATGTTCGCGATATCACCGAGATTGGTCACTTTCGTCGACACACGCTTAAAGCCGGCCCGCCCCTCGGGCAACGCGACATTGGCTTCGACGAACGCCGCGAGATCCTGTGCCACCGCGTCCATGGCCGCCGGCGTCCAATGCGTATCGGAATCGAGGTATTGCGGCTGGCCCGTCTCAAGCTTGCGCTGCACCAGCAGCGGCGCTGGGTCGTACACCAGCACACCCGCCGCTTCCAACTCCTTCTTAAACTGGGCGAAGGAGGGGTTCTGCAGCGGCTGGTCGTGATCGTCGAAGCGGCCGGAGAACTTCTCCGGATGCACGACGGCCTTGACCGGCGCCGGCACGATGACCAGCTGGATGCCGCGTTCTTTCAGTTGTGCATGAAAGTCGAGGATCCCCTGCCGCGGGTCCGGCTGCGGCGGCAAGGTATACTCGTTACCGGACGCTTCGCGCTTGGCCAGTTCGAACTCGTCCAGAAACGGCGGACCCGTCACATAGTCGATCCCCGGGCGGAAGAACAGCCAGCCGTCCTTGCCGGGGTAGGCTTTCTCGTTGCCCTGGCTGAAGAACCGCAGCAGCAGCGCCTGCGTCGGGCCCAACAGCGACTTGGTCAGCAGCGACTGATCTTCCAGCGCGTCCTCGTACTCGTTGATCTGCTGCAGCAGAACCGCGTTCGACCGCAGTGTTCTGGTCAAAACGCCGCCCTCGGTCTTCTTGAATGTCTTCGCCACAGCCGGCAGTCCACGGTAAATGTCCAATGCCTGAATCGGTTCATCGTTCCTCAGTTCGTATGCCGTTTGGACGATCGGGACGGCGAAAATAATCACCAGGAAGACGATAACCATCACGACCGCCAGCGGCCGCGAGATCTCGGTGCTGCCGATTTCGATATTGGCAATTTCTTCGCGCGTCAGTTTCTTTTCTTCAGCCATCAGAAAATGAAATAGATAAACGGATTGAACGATTGCGTCGTCAGCACAACGATGGCGACGAGGAACAACGAGAAGACCGCGACGGCCTTGGGCGCGGTCACCTTACGGGTAAAATCCCAGGTCTGCGGAAAGAACCAGGCGACGACCGCGGCGATGACGAACCAGATGAGGTAATACGGCTGGTAAATCAGCCCGGCGATCAGCCCGGCGCCATCCTGTTCCTGGCCCAGACCGATCATCGCGGCGCAGTAATTGACCGCCTTCGACAGGTTGTCCGCCCGGAAGAAGACCCACGCAAAACAGACCGTGATGAACGTGATCAAAATCTTCAGCGGCTTCGGCAGCTTGTGATAGATACTGTGTTTGCCTTGGGCGCGTTCGAACGCAAGCATGCCGCCGTGGATGCCGCCCCAGATCAGGAAATTCCAGGACGCCCCGTGCCAGAGACCGCCGAGGATCATGACCAACGCCAGGTTGATGTAGGTGCGCGCCGTGCCCTTGCGGTTGCCGCCCAGCGGGATGTACAGGTAGTCCCGCAGCCAGGTCGACAGCGAAATGTGCCAACGCCGCCAGAACTCCGTGATCGACTGCGACAGATACGGCGAGTCGAAGTTTTTCGGGAAGACAAAGCCAAGCATCAGCCCCAAACCGATCGCCATATCCGAGTAGGCACTGAAATCGAAGTAAATCTGGTAGGCATAGCTCACCGCGCCCACCCAGGAGTCGACAAAGCCGACACCACCGGAGTTGAACGCCATGTCCGCCACTTTGCCGCACGGATTGGCCAACAAGATCTTCTTCGCAAAGCCGCAGCAGATAAACGCCACGCCCCGGGCAAACTTCTGCATGGTATACGTCCGCGCCTGCAACTGGTCCGCGACCTCCTGAAACCGGATGATCGGGCCGGCCACCAACTGCGGAAACATCGAGACATAACAGGCGAAGTCCGTGAAGTTCCGGATTGCCTTCGCGTCGCCGCGGTAAATGTCGATCGAATAGCTCATCGACTGGAACGTGTAGAAACTGATGCCCAACGGCAGCGTAATCCGGAACGCCAGGTCGAGCGACAAGCCCGGCAGACCGATCGCGTTGACGATGGCGTCGTAGTTGTCAGTACCGAAGTTGAAGTACTTGAAGAACCCGAGCAGCGACAGGTTCGAACAGATCGAGATGATCAACGCAATCTTCTGCTGCCGCGTCCGCGGCTCACCCCGCGGCAGAGCCGCAACCGGCTCCTTCCAGGAACTCCCCAATTGCTCCGTGATGACCAACCCGCAGACGTAGTCGATCAAGGTCGACGTCAACATCAGCACCACAAACAGCGGATTGGCCCAGCCGTAGAAGAAGTAGCTCAGCAGCGTCAGCAGGAGGTGCTTCCCCCGCCGCGGCATGACGTAATACAGCAACAGCACAGCCGGCAGGAAGTAGAACATGAAGAGGTGCGAGCTGAATACCATGTACGGCCAAATACCTGCTGTTGCAGTTCAGGAATCCGCGTATGACCGCGTAAGGTAGCCCCCAAAAACACAAAAGGGGCAACACACGCAGCCTGAACCGACTGTTGTACTCCATACGGAGCGTGAAATTGCCCGCCGCCAAACGGTCTGACACTGTAAAACGCCGACGGTTCCGGTGCAAATGTGCCGGAGCGGAATTACCGTACCCCAGTGCATCCTCGATGGCACCCCCTGCGGAACTCCACGGGTAAAAAACAAGTCCGTCCGTAGAAGGTGTGACACCCGGCCATCGGCCGCTGCATGTGCCTTGGGCTGCAGTCGCGGAAAAACCCGGTCCCCGAACTACTTCCTTTTTGGAAAGATCTTTCGGATGCGGGATGCCGGAATCGCGAAACCGACGTTTTCGAGCCGTGCCTTCAGCGTGTTAATCCCGGCAATCTGACAATATCGGTCCAGCAATGGCCCGCCGCTGTTGCCCGGGTTGATCGCGGCAGTGTGCTGGATGTAATCCAAGCCCTCCACTTTTCGACTTGGTGACGAAACAATACCGTCACTCAGACTCTGGTCGAGAATCTCTTTGCCGAGTCCAGGGCTGCCCAAGGCGTATACCTTATCTCCGTGCTCGGGGTCATTCTCAGCGATATCCAGGGGCTCCAAGCTGTCCGGGGGATCCTCCACCTTGACGACGGCAAGATCGCTCTCGGCGGAGCGGAAGATTACTTTGGCCTCGCAGGCTTTCAGTTGTTTGAGTTTGCGGCCCTTGAAGGAATAGGGAATCACCTGGACCTCCGTCGCGCCTTCGCCGATCACATGGAGATTGGTCAAAATGTAGCCGTCCTCTGCAACGCAGACCCCGGAGCCATTGCCGCGTCGTGTCCGGATAACGACAACGCTTTCGGCAGCTTTCCTGAAAAGCGACGAAGCCGAGTACTTCGATATGCGCTTCCTCGGTTCCTTCAGGACGGGCAATTCGCCGCCACCGATGTCACTGGAGATCCGATCAATCTTGATTCGTTTGAGTCTGGTCTCAACCCGTTTGCTGACGCCCGCTTTTTCGGCGAACGTCCTGATATCCCGGTGGCACATTTGGTTTGACTTGTCCAGGAGCAAAGCGTGGGCCACACAGTAGATTGCGCCGCCGAGTTTGCGGCGATTGGAGTAGACCCAGGCCAAACAGCGCAGACTTTCGATTGTCACGTCGGTCGCGCCGGCGTCGGCGTGAATGGCATCGAGCAGCAGCGGTTCCACCTTGTCCAGTTGTCGGGTCTTGTAATAGCCGATACCGAGCAGCTGTTTGGCCAACGGGTTTTTCGGGTTCTTTTTGAGGAACTCCCGAAGGCGGTAAATGGCCACTCCCGCTTTCGTGCCGTTGATTTGCCGATTGCACTCGACGAGGATACTCTTGTCCATCGCATTGCCGACATAGGCCGGATTATCAAAGGCCTTGACCGGTCTCGAACTCCTCCCATTATCGATCGCGTTATCCAGAGCCCGCATTGCATCCGCCGGCCTGGTACGCACTTTGAAGTTCTCCAATTGGGCAAGTTTCTCGCCCAACGGCCGTCGAGGCGAACCGGTTCCCTTTGCGAGAGGACTCTGTTTGAGGAACTTATCGGCCCAGGCCGCGCCCGCCCGGACCTCGACAGCATTGCGTTTCAGTTCATAGCAGGCAACGCCCTTTTCCTGGCCCGCGATGAACAGCCAGCGGCCGTCGGCGCTCCAGATCGCCGCCCTGCCGAAACTGCCTGCCGCCTCCTTTTTGGTCGACGGATCAGCCAGGTGGTAGAGGCTCAGCGACTTCTTATTGAAGACGACAATGTGATTGGTTATATGGTTGATCGCCATGCCTTCGGGATAGGCACCCGTGGGGAAGAAGCCGACCAGGCGCTTGATGTCCATCGCCGAGAATACGGCAATCCCGTAACCGCCGCGCCTCGAACCATCCTGCGGCCGCCAGCCGCCGCCGCCGACAATGCTGATCCAGTTGCCGTCGGCGGAGAGACAGATCTGTCGACCGTTGGAAGCCGCGTTAATCCGGAAGGCGGCAGGCTGCGGCTGGCGCTTGGCAACGGCGTACTTGAACAGACTCGTCTGCAGCCAGGAGCCGGTATCGAAGACCACGGGGCGACCATCAATGATGACTACACCCACATTTTTGCGGCCGGGATGGACATAGGAATAGCAAAACCGCTGAAGCGGATCGGCGACAACGCCTGTACTGCCGAAATCTGTCTTGGTAAGGCGCCGGTTTGTCAGGTCGTAAGTGTGCAGGATGCTGCCCAAGGGGAAGATTGCCAGATCCTGGGACGGCAACACTGCCAGGCTTGCAGGAGCTGCTTTGGGGAGATTCCAGCGATCCAGGATTCTGCCGCTTGGTATGGAGAGGCGCAACAGAGAAGCAGGCTGGTGGATCGCAACGTAGAACTTGCCGGCGATGCAGCAGGCGGCAGTAATCGCGCCCGGTGCCCGGACTCTGCTCACCTTGTTGCCGCCGCCTGCATCAATAACGTAGTAGCTCTGCTTATCGGCGGTCAGCACAATGATGCGGTTCTTCTTGATATCCAGAAGCAACTTGCTGACCCGATTCGCGATCGGCGGATTGAGTTTGGTTGTGCGCATCCGGGGCTCGGCCCTGGACGCCTTCAACAGTGGCGTCTTGTAGGGAAAATGAAGGACCTGACAGACCTCCTCGTCGTCATCAACGTCCTTCAGATAGTCTTTCACCATCTTCAGGCCAACCCGTTCCTTGCCGCCTTCTGCTTTATATCCGAGAATGGCACACATCATGGCCGAAAATGTTTCACCCCGCTCGTGCAGCGTGATCGCCATGTTGCGGTACGCCTTCCAGGCAAGCTTGAATTTGTCTTCCGGATCCAGCATGATGGCTTTGGTAAACCAGACCGCCGCGTCTTCATGCTTATCGACATCGCAATACAACAGCGCCAGGTTGACACAGGCATCAATTGTGACGTTGGAAATGCGCGCCTTTTCATCGATGGCAACTACCTCCTGGTACGCTTTAACAGCTTCGCCAATGTTGCCCAGCTCCCCCTGCGTGACCACGACCCAGTAGCGCGCCAAAGAAAAGGCAGGGTCCACGCGGCAGGCATTCTGGAATGAACGCAGCGCTGCGGCGTAGTGCTTCTTGTTCGAATGCTCCAGCCCCTGGTGCATGTAGGAAGCCGCTTCCAGAGAGCGGGTGCCGTACCGATCCCGAATGTCCTGTTGTTGGGCGGATGCGACGAGAGACAGACCAAAGAAGATCAGGATCACAAACGTTCTGTACGCCATGGTTCAGTTCTCCGATTCGTTTTGCATACCCTTCCGGCTCCCATTGGAAAGCCCGGTGAAACTGAAATTACAATGCCTCGCGGGGACGATTCTGCAACTGCAACTGCCCGTGCAAGATCCGCTTGCATTGCTGCCTGGCCTCCGCTACATTGCCCCTCAGGAGGCAGGCTATGAAGGCGTTTTGGGCTCTTGCGCTATTCGTTCTCGTCACTTGTGCGTATCCCCGGACTCCCGTGAAGACGATCCACGTGTTCGTGGCGCTGTGCGACAACAAGAACCAGGGAATTGTACCGGTGCCGGCAAAGCTGGGTAACGGCAAGGACCCGGACAACAACCTGTATTGGGGCGCCATGTACGGCGTGCGCACGTTCCTGAAAAAGGACGCAGACTGGACGCTGCTCACGACGGTCCGGAAGCCGACTGACAACGTGCTCGAACGCTGCATCTTCAAGCACCGCACCAGGGACGCGTTCCTGGTGGCCGACGCCTATCAAGGGGATGCAATCAAAGCGGCCACCAGCGACTTCCTTGCGGCCGCGGCCGGCAACAAGCCGCGGGTGCAGGCCGCGACGCTGGGCTCGCGCAAGGTGGTCCTGAAGCTGTCGGGCAAGGCGGACCTGGCGGTGTATGTCGGCCACAACGGCTTGATGGACTTCAAGGTCGACGCGCCGGCGCCGAAACGGCCGCGCGCCGCGGCGGCGCGACAGGCGATGGTGTTCTGCTGCCGCAGCGACCGGTATTTCCGGCCGTTGCTCAAGCAGGCAAACGTCGAAGCAGTCGCCACGACCCATGGTTTGATGGCGCCGGAAGGCTATGTCCTGCGGGCGGCGTTGTCGGGCTGGGTTCGCGGCGAGCATGCGGAAGCCATCCGCAAGCGCACCGCGAAGGCGTACGCCAAGTACCAGAAGTGCTCGGTCATCGCCGCGGAACGGCTGTTCGGCGCGCGGTAGAGGAAACGAGATACGCGATTCAAGATGCAGGAGGCAGGATCGATTGTAGTCGAGTGTAGTCGGATGTAGTCGGAGCCGGCAAGATGCCGGCGCTCCAGCGGTCGGGATGGGGCCATAAGCGGCTTGCTGACCTTCGGCTGACGCCGAAACGTGGCATGAACACGGATCAGTCTCCGCCTGAAGGCTTCGCCGCGACACGTGCTCGTGATACAAACAGAGCCGGATCGCGGGGACACGAAGGGGGTGGAGCCGAGTGTCCCAAGTTCTCCGGAGAGTCGGGAGCGCTTCCGGATTGGGTATTCGCTGGCGCCGGCCTCGCTGGATCTGGGGGAGATGATGGAAGGCGAATCCTGCCGGCTCGAAGTGCAACTGCAGCGACCGGCAAATACCAGGATTCGCATCGCCGGCGTCAGGACGTCCTGTCCGGCACCCGCATTGGTGGCGATCCCTGCCGACGGCACGGTGCAGAAATGACGCTACGGATCCCTCCGAATATCATCACCCGTTGGTATGCTGCAGATAGATCTCCTCCTGTGGCTGGATCACCACGAAGCCCTCGCCCTGGAACAGCATCTGGATGGATTCGCCGCTGCCGCGACCGAGGAAGGTCTTGAACGAGATATCCGTCTTGAACTCCGGCTCAAGGTCGCCGGACCACGCGACCGTGGCGTTCGGGTCGGTACAGACCGGATGCTCGGGTGTCACGCGCAGGGTCAACGGGTCGTAGTGCGTCGTGATGGCCACCATGCCCGGCCCGGACAACTTCACGTTGAACAGGCCGCCGGCCAGCATCCCGGCAATCCGGTGCATAAGCTGGATATCCCAGTTTATGCCGGCCTGGAAGGCGAGAATATCGTTGCCGTTGACGCAGATGGTCTCGTCCTCCAGATGCAGCACAGAGACTTTCTTCCCTTCATCGGCGAGATACAGCCGCCCCTGCCCCTCGGCCTTGGTCAGGCGTGCGCCTTCGCCGCTGACTGCCTTCTTGAGGAACTTGCCGATGCCGTGCTCCAAGACGCCTTCCCGGGTGAATCTGATGTCGCCCACATAGGCCACCATCGATCCCATCTTGGTCCAGGCCTGGCCGTCAAGGTTGATCTCGAGGATGCGGTCACTTTCGAGTTCGAAAAGTCCTCTCTGGTGGTCCTTCTCGCCAGTCGTGCTGACAAATTCTTCGAGCGAATAGCGTGCCATTTCCGTCCGCCTCCTTCCTGCATGATAGCTGTAGGTCCTCTGAAACCGTACGCCGCGTGTGGTTCCAGCCGAACACCGGGCTGACGCGGACGCGCCTCGATATTGTCAGGTTTCGAAGTAGACGTCGCCCTTCTCCAGGGCCAGCCGCAGTTGCGGGTAGCCGATCTCGCGGACGCCGCAGCGGTCGTGTGCGGCCAGGGCGGCGGCCGTTCCGGCGGCTTGTCCCTGGCCCATGCAGCAGACCGTATTCCGGGTCGACATATGGGCATCCCAATCGCTGGTAATGAGCATGCCGGCGGCCAGCAGATTGTCGATGCCGCTGACGCACAGCGCGCGATAGGGGATGCCGTAGGTGCCGCCGTCGGCGATCTGCAGCCGCGGGGCGCAATCATGGAAACCGTAGGCCATGACGTCGTCGTCGAAATGCGCGCCGCCGACAATTTCGTCCAGCGACAGATCGTAGTCGCAGGTGATCAGGCGGCCGCGTCGGATACAGAGTGACGGACTGGTTCGGGCGATAAAGGCGTGCTCGCAGCCGGGGACGAACCGGCGGAACAGCTCGACCGCCTTCGCCTGGCGCCGGCGCAACTCCAGTTCCGCCGCCGCCACGGCGTCCCGGCTGGTGGGGCTCTCCGGCATCTTGAAGTTGAGCTTGATGAACATGAAATAGTTGTCGTGCACGGTTGTGGTGACGGCGGCCATGCCGATCGCGCGGGCGGCGTCGCCGAACTCCGGCGGCAGTGCCCGCAGGTTGCCGCTGAGCCGCACGATCTGGCCGTCCCGGCCGCTGCGCCGGCCAAGGGCTTTTTCGGTCAAAGCACCGTTGTCCGCCAGGAACTCATGGTAAGCTTCGACATCTACGTTGGCCAACCCGATGCTGTTGGCAACAGGGTGGTCGTTGGGTTCGGTGAAGGCGGCTCCGGCGGCAGCCGCCAGATCGCCGTAGCCGGTGCAGTCCACATGGGCGGCGGCCTTGAACGCTTCGCGGCCGGAACGGCTCTCCACGACGGCCGCATCGAGCCGGGCCTCCTTCATGACGGCGCCGACAACCAGGGAGTTGACGCGGACGCGGACGCGGGCTTCCTCGAGCATCTCGAAGGCCACCAGTTTGTACAGCTCCGTGTCGATCGCTGTACAGACTGAATCATAGTCGTAGCCCGCCACCATCTCGGCATGCCCGCAGCAGGCGCCGACCGCAACCAGTCGGTCAACCAGTTCCTGGGGAATGCCGCGAACGACCTGACGCTTTTCGACGCCGGGGAACGCCTTCCACAAGTTGTAGAAACTGTGCAGGGCGGTGCCGCCTTCGACGGCAACGCCGCCGACGTAGCCTTTGCTCTCGATCAATACCGTTTCGGCTCCCTGGCGCGCCGCGGCCAACGCGGCGATCACGCCGCCGGTGCCGCCGCCGGCAACGAGCACGTCACACTCCGTCATCGGGAGCAGCCGGGACGGTTCTTCACAGAAATGCAGGCCCATCGGTTGTTCTCCCTTGTCGTTCGTTGTCAGTCGGTACGTTCGGTAATCTCAACCAGGTGGAAGCCGAACTGTGTCTTGATCGGGCCGTGGACCACGCCGACGTCTTCGTTGAAGACGACCTGATCGAATTCCTTGACCATCTGACCCGGTGAAAATTCGCCCAGGGCGCCGCCGTCTTTGCCGGAGGGACAGAGGGAATGCATCTGGGCCATGTCGGCGAAATCCTCGCCGTCGGCAATCATCTTCTTGATCGTTTCACAATCTTCCTGCGTCGATACGAGAATGTGTCGGGCGGATGCTCGGGCCATGGTGATCTCCTGTGTCGGTTGCGGGTCCATCCCGCCCAACGTACTCACGGCCGCGGTGTTTGCAACCCGGACGGCGCGCCATTGCAAGCCCTCGTCTGCTGCCCTCCTCAGCATCCGGTCCCGGCTTTCAAGAGGTTGGGAACCTGCGGTACTTGGAGATGATGCAACCGACAGAAGTCCTGCGGACCGTCTCAGACGGTCTGCTTCCGGGCGTGGCCGCGATCGTCTCGACCGCGCCTCCCCGACTTCTGTCGGGAACACCGAGGATCGGTCACCTGCATTCAGTTCGTGCCGAACCCGTTCTGCGTTCTCCTGCCGCTCTGCCTGGCAGATCAACCAGAGCGGCAGGAGAACGGAGGGGGGCTGCCGTTTGCTGCAGGTGACCAACCCTGAAACTCCGCACCGCAGGGGTGCGCGATCGCTATGCCGAATGCAGAGGGCAGTGATCGAGGGCTTGCGCGCCATTGCTTGCTGCGGAAATGAACGTCGTGTATAGTAGCCGCTCTCAGGACGGAGGATTGTATGGCGAAGCTAGTGCTGTTGAACAGTGAGCGGGCGGGCCAGGAGTTCCCGCTGGAACCGGGGAAAGAGTACCTCCTCGGCCGCGACGACGACTGTGATATTCTGTTGCGCAATGTCCCCGGCGTCTCCCGGCGGCATGCCAAGTTCCTGCAGGAAGGCGGCGACTGGGCCGTCCGAGATCTGGGTAGTCAGAACGGCATCTACTACAAGAAAGAGAAGATCGACGGGCGTGTGCTCAAAGACCAGGACACCCTCTGGTTCAGCAACGCGAGTATCCGTTTCGACGCCGCCGCCGCCGACCCGGGGAAGAAGAACGTCTACTTCAAGAGCAGCGAACCCGAAGACAAACCCGAAAAGACTCAGGTCGAAGACGACGAGGATGTGGAGATCAAATCGCCGGCGGCCGAGGAGCCGCCGCCGGCGGCGGAGCCCGAGGCGCAGCCGGAGCCGAAACCGGAGCCCGACACGCCGCCCGCCGAACCAGAGGTGGATGTCGGCGAGGTAGACCCCGAAAAGATCAAGCAGGTGCGCGAGTACTTCGCCGCCATCGAGAAGGAGTTTTCAAAGGTAATCGTCGGCCAGAAGGACGTCCTCAAAGAGCTCCTGATCGCCCTGCTGGCAAACGGCCACTGCCTGATGATCGGCCTGCCGGGACTGGCCAAGACCCTCATGGTCTCAACCCTGTCGCAAATCCTCGATCTGCGGTTCAAGCGCATCCAGTTCACGCCGGACCTGATGCCGTCGGACATCATCGGCTCCGACGTGTTGGAAATGGATGAGGAAACCAGCCGCAAGACCTTCCGCTTCATCGAGGGCCCGATCTTCACCAATATGCTGTTGGCCGACGAGATCAACCGGACGCCCCCGAAGACGCAGGCAGCGTTGCTGGAGGCCATGCAGGAACGCCAGGTGAGCGCCTCCAACCAGCTCTTCAAGCTGCCGGAACCGTTCTTTGTACTGGCCACCCAGAACCCGCTCGAACAGGAAGGCACCTACCCCTTGCCTGAAGCCCAGCTCGACCGGTTTATGTTCAATATCATCGTCGACTACCCGTCCGAGATCGACGAAGAAGACATTGTCATGCAGACGACGGCGCGGCAGACGGCCGACGTCAAACACGTTCTGGCTGGTGAGGAACTCCTGCAACTGCAGGCCATCGTTCGCGATCTGCCGGTCAGCCGGCATGTCGTGAAATTCGCCACCCGCCTGACGCGGTCGACCCGGCCGGAAGACGAACGCGCGCCGGACTACATCAAAGAGCACGTCTCCTGCGGCGCCGGTCCGCGTTCAGCGCAATTCCTGGTGCTCGGTGCGAAGGCCCGAGCCGTCCTCGACGGCCGCCTCAACGTCAGTTGTCAGGACGTCAAGGATCTGGCCCTGCCCATCATGCGCCATCGCATCTTCACCAACTTCACGGCGGATTCGGAAGGCATCAAACCCGACGACCTGATCAAGCGTCTGCTGCTGACGGTGGCTGAGCCGGGGGCAAGCGACTACTAGATGGTCTCGGCGGAAGTCTTTCCGCCACAGATTGCCCGGGGTTCGCGGCTCGCGGCAGGCGGTGGAAGGGTTGTGTGCTGCAGCACATGACCATTTCGCCAACGCCCCCCGAGCCCGGAAACGGGCAACTCGGAGAGCGGGTCCAAGCATCCGGCCGGCGGCGTTGGCGTCAAAACACGAGACTCGCATCGCTTGTTCAACGGCGCCTTGTCGGACCGGCGCCTGGCCGCCGTCCCTGGCTGGAGAACTTACGCCGCGCCCATCCAGATGGGCGCGGCGTCGCGTGACTGGCTGCGATTGCTGCGTTACAACGCCTTTGTCTGTAGCCGTAGCCGCTGAGCCGGCAAGCCCACTGCAACGCCTTCAGCGTTGACCCGTCTCGTCACGCTTCCTGGGGTAGGCTTCGCCAACCCCAGGCTGAAAACGGTCACGCCTTCAGCGTGAGGAGTTGCGGCTGCAGAAACAGTTCATCCGCGGCAGCGGATCTGTTCCGTGGTTGGGCTCGGGAGCAGTGGCTATGGTGCAGCCGGCGGGGCAGCCTTGAAGTGCGGGGCGATGTGTTTGGTGAAGGCGCGCCGGCCGCGGCGTGACAGGTGGCGCGTATCGAGGTACATCCGACGGTCGTCGGTCGGGAAACCGCCGGCGCCGTCGATATAGCGGCAACCCGCGGCTTCAACCATCCCACGGAGCCTGGCGTTGGCTTCCTGCACCGCCGGCGCTTGCAGCACGCCGGCCGGCAGGGGGGGCAGGACGAACACCACCTTGATTCCATGGTTCTGCAGCAAAGCGATGATCTTCTGCAGGGCCTCGACCTGATCGGCCTGGAACGGTCCCACATCCATGGGGCCCGGCGCCACGGCGGCCCACCGGTCGGCGTTGATGTGGCCCGCGGGTCCCCTGGTGAAAGCCCCGCGATAGTAGTATGGCGTCAACAGCCGGTTGGTCACCGGACTGGTCAGGATGTCGCCGTTCTTGCCGGCAACCACCAGGGCATACTTGTCACGCCAATCGTACTTGCGCCGGGCCCGGTTGCGCCGCCGCGCGGCGGTGTCGGCGCAAACCGCCTGCCAGATCCGGAACCACAGAGGCGGCGTGCCGTAACGGTCGGCGTCGGCATCGATGATATCCAGGTAAGCACTTTTCAATGCGGGGGGCGCGTGGTAGAAGAGGTTCTCATCACGCAGATGCGATTCCACGCATAGCACGGCGCTGTTGCCTTCGAGCACCACGGTTTCGGGATGCACGTCCGTCTGCTCCAGCATATACTTGAGCAGGGGATAAGAGAACTTCGGATCCAGTGCATTGTAGGACATCACGTACCCGCGCCGACCGGTGAGCTGCTCAAATTGCTTGAGGTCGTAGGCGGCCCGCGTCACCGACGACCCGATGAACAGCACTTCCGTCCCGCCGCCTTTTCGAAGTCCGCGCAGCCCCAGGTTCGGCGGGCAGCAGTGGTGGCTGAACTGGTACTTCAGAGCGACCAGGACGACGAAAGTGGCGATTGCAGCCAGGACGAACAAAGCGGTTTTTATGATGTGGCGTTTCATTGTCAGAACTGAAAGTAAACAAAGGTGGCGGAACTGAAATTACCGAACAGGAGAATGATCATCAGCAGAGCAATCAGACAGACGCCCTTGAACACCGGCGATTCATTCCAGAGTTTGAGGATTCGCGTGGTCTTGTTTTCCTGCACGAGGTGGACCGCTTCCAGGAGGACCCAGGCGCCGGCGATAATTGCGGCGAAGGCCAGAGCGGAGTAGTCGCCGGTAAACGGCAGCACCAGGGACGCCAGGTAGTTCAGGTTGATTTTCGGGATGTCAAACAGGTGACGCATGATGTAGTGCGCCTGTTCGATGGAGTGGGCGCGGAAGTAGATGCCGGCAAAGGCGAACAGCGACACCACCGTGAACGTCTCCAGCACACGGAAGATTCCGAACATATTGGTCCATTCCGGTCGTTTGATCTGTTTGGCCCAATTCCAACTGTTGATCAACCGTTCCACGGCGACATACAGCCAGTTCAGGACGCCCCAGGCGACGAAGGTCCAGGCGGCCCCATGCCAAAAGCCGCTGACGAAGTAGATCACGAACAACGCTCCCACAATGCGCCACGGGCCGGCGCCTTTCTTGTGCATCGGCTTGTAGAGGTAGTCCCGGAACCAGGTCATCAGCGAGATGTGCCAGCGGGCCCAAAGGTCCGCAAAGGTCCGGGCGAAATACGGCCGCCGGAAGTTCTGCATCATATCGAAGCCCATCATTCGCGCGGTGCCGATGGCGATACAGGAATAGCCGGCGAAGTCGCAGAAGACCTGGTAGGCGAAGAGATACATGGCGATCAGATAATGCCCGCCGCTGTAGTTCTGGTAGGCAGCGGGGTGGTAGATCTTGTAAACATACAGGCCGGCATTATCAGCCAGAACCAGTTTCATGAAGAACCCCCAGAGGATCATGGCGAAACCGCTGACCAGCCGATCATAGTCGACTCGCTCCCGGCGGTCCTCGTGGAACTGCGGGATCAACCGCCGCGCCCGTTCGATCGGACCGGCGACCAACTGCGGGAAGAACGAAACGTACAACGCGAAGATGACCCAGTCGCGCTCCGGCTCGCGGTCGCCGCGGAACACGTCGATGGAGTAGCCGAGGGTCTGGAAGGTATAGAAGGAGATGCCGACCGGCAGCAAGCCTTCCGGCATCGTCGGCAACGTCCACTCATAGCCGAACCAACCGATCACCGTTTCGGACGAATCAAACGCGAAGTTGTAGTACTTGAACATGAACAGCAGTCCCAGGTTGACCGCCAGACTCAACAGCAGGAACGGCCAACGCCCGCGTCTGGTTTCACGTTGGTGCATCTGCAGCGCCGCGTAGTAGTCGACGGCGGTCGAGATCACGATCAGCGCGGCGAACTCCGCTCGCCAGGCCATGTAGAAGTAGTAGCTGGCCCCCAGCAGCATGTAGAGCCGCGCGCGTTTCGGCAGGACAAAGTACAACCCGAGGACGATCGGGAAGAACACCAGAAACTGAACTGAGTTAAAGAGCATCCGGGCCTACACTTGTGGCTGGAGACTGCCAACGGTACACTGGGAGATCGGGATGCATCTGCCCTCCTGCACATGCGACCCGGCCTGCCTCTCAAAACGCCTAAATCGCGTACTATAGCCACCCCCCTGGCGATCTGCAAAAGAGAAAAGGCGGATGAGGCAAACGACGGCGGCCCGCGCCGTCGCTCAGTTCGTGTGTTTCTCCATCTTCGGCCACGGATGCGTGCGCAGGTGCCTGCCGGCAAGCACCTCCTTCTTGAAACCGGGGCCGCGCCAGGAAACCGTGATCGCGGCGCCGCCGCCCCCCTGGTAATACTCAACTTTAAACGGATGCAGCCCGGGCTGCAGTTCAATCGTGCCGGATTTCTCCGTCACACCGTGATCCGCCCAATCGTCGATCAGCTGTGTTTTGCCCACCCAGAGCCGCTGACCGTCGTCGGAAGCCGAATAAAAGGTGTATTTGCCCGGCTTCTCGATCACCACAAACCCCGTCCAGCGGACGGAGATGTCGTCCTGCCGGTTGTCGGGATACGGGAACTTACGCTGGGCGACCTGAATCTTGGCGTCGCACTGTTCGTGGACCAGTTTATCGAAGGACTTACCGGCGTAATAGCTGCCGCGCAGACCGGTTACCATCGGATCGAACGCCAGGCCGTCGGCGGCGGCCCAGTTGCGGACCTCGGCCGTTGCGGCAACCATCGCCCGCTGGACATACGCTTTCAAAACGGCATGCGCCTGGGGGTCATTGGCCAGCGCGTTGAATTTCTCCCGGTCCCCGTCACACGCGTCCCGCAGCACGGCGCCGAGCAGACCGACCGACTCGCGAAGCCTGAATGTCCGGTCCTCGGCCACCGGGGCATAGAGCTTGGCTACCTGTTCGGCCGAGAGGTCGCCGGCCGCGGGGCGCAACGACCGGATCAATTCCTGCGCCTTCGCGGTTTCGGGCGTCTTCAACGCCAGCGCCAGGATCGCCGGGATCGCCTTCGAATCGGCTTGCGCCGCCAGCAGCTGTGCCGCTTCCCACTGGGTCTTTTTGTCGCCGGTACGCAAGGCCTTGCGCAACAGGATGCGTCCGGCGGCGCCGGCGTCCTGGAGTTGTTTGCGGGCGACACTGCGCGACCGCGCATTGGCGGCGGTCAGTTGTTCCACGGCAAAGCCGAGGTCGATAGCGACTTCTTCCTCTTCGGTTACCCGGTCAACGATCATCCGCAGGCGTTCCTTGCGTTCAGCCCGGCGGAGCTTTCGCTGCAGCCGGCGAGCCCGCCGCCGGGCTTTGGTGAAACGGGCGTCCTCTTCAAACGTCAGGATTTCATTGACGGCGGCGTCAAACTCTTCGTCGGTCATGTCGGCAGTTCTGGCGGCGGTCGCGAACAACAGCAGCAGGCCGCCGACAGCGGCCAGAACGCGGTTTATGTCGAATCTCATCCGGAATGCATCCTCATTGTGGGTTTTCAGCCGGCCCCAACAGCTATAGACACTGATTCCCCGCGGCAAGTTCCGTTGGGCCGGCATCCGGGCGCCTGTCGGTTCTGCAGGCGCTTGCTGCCGGCAATCGGTTCGACCAGACGACCCCAGGTGGTTTGGCCGTCTGATGCAGAAGCTCATTCATGGGACAGCCCTCTCCTTCCCTGATGAACTCATTCACCGGGCCGACAAGCGACCCGGGCGCTTGAGAATCGAAAACAACAGGCGCCGACAGAGGTCCTGCGGATCGTTTGGGACGGTTTGCTTCCGCGCGCAGCCGTCCCGTCCTCTTGGGAGTCGGGATCTCGACCACGCAACGGTGCCAGGCGTTCCGTTCGTGGCCGCGGTCGTCTCGACCGCGCAACGCCGCCGGGCGTTTCGTTCGCGGCCGCGGTCGTCTCGACCGCGCAACGCGTCAGTGACGGGAAGTAGCGCCTGCCGGCGTTCCACCACCGGCAGGAAGGCAGTACGCGGGAGGCGCTCCCCGTGACTGACGCAGTACCCGGGCAAACCAACTTTCCCTTGCATTGCCTTCGCAATCCCCGTATGTTAGGCAAAATTGTTTCACTGGGAAGCCGGTCAGGATGTGATGAAACTCAAGGGAATGGTAGTTGTTGCTGTCTTCGTGCTGAGCGTCGGCATTTTGGGCGTCTGCTACGATCGCTGTTTCGGGCGACTCGCCACGACGCCGGCCCGGCCGCCTCTGCCCCGCCCGCAGCCGGACCTCGACGCCGCCGTCCTCGGCCCGGCGCTTGCCACGGCCGTCAGTTCCGCTGTCTCCACCGATTGCCGCCTGCACGCCCTGCGGTGTGTCAATGAGCCCTTGACGCCCGCGCGAGTGGAAGCGTTGCAGGCATTGGCCCTGGACGTGCAGTCGCCGATCGTTGTCCGCAGTGAAGCGCTGGCCCTGCTGTTGACGCGCAAGCCGGACGCCCCCGGCACATTGGCCGCCCTGCTGGCGGCCTGGGACAACCCGAAAGAGAAGCTGATGGGCCGCGACCTCATCCTCTGCGGCATCGGTTTGACCTACGACAATACCCCCGCCGACGAACAAGTCGCCGGCCGGCGGCTGCTTCTCGCCGTCGCCGATAATCCCGCGACGCCGCGACTGGCCGGCGCCGCCAGGGATGTGCTTGCCGGCCTCCGGGCCCGACACCCCGAACTCGAAAGCCGACTGCAGCCTGAGCACCCCCCGTTCGACACCGACGAGCGCCAGGATCTGGACGGCGTCGGCTTGTTCACGGCATTGCGCGGCCGCGACCGTAACGTCCTGCCCCGAGCCCGTGCGATTGCGGCCGACAGCAACGCCGACACCAGTCTGCGGGTGGCCTGCATCCTCGCCATCGGCCGTCTCGGCAGGGAGCGGGATATCGGCTTCCTGGCGAACCTCCAGCGGGGCGACAACTACGTCATCATCAGCAACGCCGAAGAGCAGCAGATCGCGCTCGCCTGGCGCCTGAACCGGCTCTAGTGTGTCGTCCCATCAATCCGCGGCGTGATGCCGCGCCTCATCGCGCTCTGCTTGGTTAGTCGCGAACCACGATGTTCATATCGCTTTGCCGCAACTGCCCGGCAGAGCAGCGAAGATCCGGCGGAATCGCTTATGCTCCCGGATGTCCGGGACGACACCCCGGCTCCACCCGGCGCGAAACGGGTGCGAGATCGGGTTCCTGCTTTCCGAGAAGAGACCCCAAGCTCAGCTTGGGGAGTATCTATACCCCTCAGTTCAACCGGCCAACCAGAAACCCCGCCCTTTGCGCCGGTTGCAGGGATGTCTTCCTTTCCCTCGTTTCTGCCGCTATAGTAGACTATGATCCGGATGTTTCCGACGTCTCGCCGCAACGCCGAACTTCTCACCGCCGCTGCCGGTGCTCGAACGGGATGACCGACAACCGCACAGACCAGGAACTGATTGCCGCCGCCAATCGTGGTGATGCTGCGGCAATGGAAGCTTTGTACTACCGTCACCGCGACTGGGCGTTCGCCCTGGCCAGGCGCTACTGCAAACGGCCGGCAGACGCCGAGGACGTGCTGCAGGAAGTGTTCAAGTACTTCTTCAGCAAGTTCCCGGGCTTTGCTCTCACCTGTCAACTGCGGACCTTTCTCTTCCCCGCCGTCCGCAACCGCTGCCTCGATCTGCTGAACAAACAACGGCGGCAGGTAGAGCTGTCCGATGGGGCCGCCGCCCGGCAGGCGGACTGCAGCGCGGACGCCGCCAGGAGCCGGCGTGAGATTGCGGACATCGTGGCGCAGCTGCCGGCGGAACAGCGGGACGTGGTGATGCTGCGGTTCATGGACGGCTGTAAGATCGATGAGATCGCTGCCCGTCTGAACATTCCCCCCGGCACCGTGAAATCACGGCTCCACAACGGCCTGCGCCGATTGCGGGAATCCACCTGAGCGGCGCGACGGACTACTTTGTGTACTGCAGTCGCGGATCGACCAATGCCGACCCGAAGCGATCGGCGCCGAGGGAAACGCCATCCACATCCTCCGGCCGCAGGTAGTCCGCGTGACCGTCGATATACGAGAAGACGCAGGTGCCGAGATGGCGGAATACGGCGTGACTCAGGCCAATGTCCGCCCAGGAACCGTCGCCGGTCAGCCAGGTCTCCGCGGGGTGCGACGCTCCGCCCAGAACCCGGGGCTGCTTGTCGTTTGCCAGGTCCGCAAACGGCGCCACGTGATCCCGGCCGTCGATATTGTAGGTGTTGGCCTTTTTATAGACATGGTGCCGGCCGTTCAATGCGTAATGCGTGACCACCATCCGGCCCGGTGTGATGTAGGACGTCCCGTTGGTGCGACGAAGTTTCCGGATGTCGGCTTCCGGGAACTCCACTTTCACGCGGGCCGTGACGCCATTGCGAAAGGTGTGAAACTCCGTTACCAGGCCGTTTGCCTCCGGGTCCCAGGACCACCGGCCCTCGCCCTCCGGGCAGAGCAGGATGTCCGACCATTTCTTCAGGTTGACCCCGGAACTTGTGGTTTTGGAGATGTGCAGAGCACCGTCGTCCATCATCCGCGATTCCGTGTGGTACTGATCCCAACCCTCGATGTAGAACGGAATCCGCTCGTCCCAGTTTTCGGTATAAGCGCTCACTGCCAGGTACTGCTGGCGGACCTGATTGATGCATACCACCCGCAACGAGGCGGCCTTGGCCCGGCTCAACGTCGGGAGCAGCATGGCCGCCAGGATGGCAAGGATGGCCACCACCACCAGCAATTCGATCAAGGTAAACGCCGGCCGGCGTCGTTTGCTGTTGTGCCGATCGCCCATTTGTGACGGCCCTCTTGGAATAGTAAGTAGCGTACCTTTTTTATATCATGAAGCCGCAAGGTCCGACTGTCAAATGGATCCTGCTTCTTTGGCGGACGGAGCATCCAGATGGTCGAAGGCATTTTCAACGGTGGGGGCAACATGATACAGGGCCCGGTGTTCCGGTCGCATGAAGCCGGCGTCGATGAGGTCGTCGAACAGGGCGGTCAGTTTGTCGTAGAACCCGTCGGGGCTGAGGATGACCAGTGGGGTGCTGTGCCGTTTGAGGGACTGCGGCGCCAGTTGATCGAAGATTTCATGCAGTGTGCCGATACCGCCGGGCAAGGCGATGATGGCGTCGGCGTGGGCTTCCATAATCGCCATGCGGTCGCGCAGGCCGTCAGTGGTGATATGCTCATCGCAGGCGGGTTCTGCGAGGTGGGTGAAGTAGCCGGGGTAGACGCCGATGATGCGGGGGCAGCCGGCGGCCCTGGCGGCACGGGCAACCGCACCCATGAGGCCGCAGCGGCCGCCGCCGAAGACCAGGGTATCGCCTCGTTTGCCCAGGGTCGTACCCAGCGTTTCGGCGAGCGTCACGAATTTTGGTTCGAGGTGATCGCTGCTGGAGCAGAAAACCGTAATTTTCATGGGTTCTTTTCCTGGTGGGGTTTGCGGCATACGGTAGCGGAAAATGCGGGTCGTACAACGCGGTTCTCACGCCGACTGAAATGCCGGCGGCAATCTTGACAGGTCCGGGGTGGGGGCGGACAGTACAAGGCAATGAACGAGAACTTTCCCGAATTGGAGGGAAGGATCGGTTACAGCTTCAAGAACGAGGATCTCCTGCGGGAAGCTCTAACCCATCCTTCCTACACCGCGGAGCACGACCGGATTGTCGTCGACAATCAGCGTCTCGAGTTCCTCGGCGATGCCGTGGTTCAGATTGCCGTGACCAGCCGGCTGTACGGTGAGTTCCCGGAGCGCGGCGAGGGGCCCTTGACGAAACTGCGCGCGACCCTGACGCGGATGGAGACCCTGGCTGATTTTGCCCGGCACCTCGGTCTGGGCGAATTCCTCCGGCTCGGCCACGGCGAGGCGATCAGCGACGGCCGCGACCGCACCTCGAATCTGGGCGATGCTTTCGAGGCCCTGCTCGGCGCAATCTACCTGGACGCCGACCGCGATGCCCGGCCGGCCATGACACTGATCGACCGGCTGATCGATGAACTCCACCCCGACATCGAAGCCAACCTGCGGGACGACAACCCGAAAGGCGCGCTCCAGGAGTGGGCGCAGAAGACCTACCATGAAAAACCGGTTTACGACGTGATCGAGGCCGTCGGCCCCGACCATGACAAGACCTTCACGGTGGAGGTTTCGATCCACGGCGAGAGCCATGCCCGCGGTACGGCCAGTCGCCTGCGTACGGCCGAACAGGAGGCGGCACGGGCGGCACTCAAGCAACTGCGCCGGCGGCCTGCGCCGCAACCGCAGGAGGGCGTCTGATGCTGCTGCGGTATCCGGGAATCATTCGTTGTGGCTGGGGTTGCCGGCGGCAGCTGCCGGACGTGATTGCTGAACTGCAGGCCGGATCAACCTATGTCCTGGTCAGCGGCGGGTCCGACCGCTATACCGCCGTTCATGATGAGTTCGCCGGCTTGATCGCCCCCCCGCTGACCCACTTCAAGGAGGTCCTTCCCGAGCCCGAGCTGGCCTGTGTCGACGCCCTCAAGGACCTCCTGCGGGAGCTCCAGCCGGAGCTTGTCGTCGCTGTCGGCGGCGGCAGCGTGATCGATACGGCGAAAGCGGCGGCGGCGATCGCACCCGGGCACGGCGACGTCCAGGAGTACTTCGACGGCCGCCGGGAGGTGACCGCCCGCGGCATTCCTCTGATTGCCCTGCCGACCACGGCCGGCACCGGCGCCGAAATCACGAAGAACGCGGTTCTGACCGATCCGGCAGCCGGCGTCAAGAAGTCGATTCGCAGTGCGTACATGGTTCCGGCGGCTGCCTTGTGCGATGCGGAATTGACGATGACCCTGCCGCCGCCGATCACCGCCGCCAGCGGCCTCGACGCGTTGACGCAGGCGATCGAATCGTATATCACCCGGAAAGCAACGAACGCAACCCGGGCCCTGGCCGGGGCGGCGGTCCGCCTGCTGACGGCGAATCTGCCCGGGGCGTACGCCGGCGAACGGGCGGGCCGTGAAGGCGTTGCCGAGGGCAGCCTGCTGGGCGCCATGAGTTTTTCGCAGTCCGGCCTGGGGGCGGTCCACGGGCTGGCTCATCCGTTGGGGGCGGTCCTGCACCTGCCGCACGGCTATGTTTGCGCCGTGCTGTTGCCGCATATTCTCCGCTTTAACCTGCCGGTGTGCACGGAAAAGCTGGCGGAGCTGGGGCATCAGACGGGCCTCGACGGCGCCGATGCCTTTGTGCGACGTATCGCTGAGCTGTGTACCGAACTGGGCCTGCCGGCGAGTTTTGCGGCGGACGGTTTGCGGCCGGAGCACCATGCCTTCATCGTGGCGAATTGCCGGAGCAACAGCATGACGGGCAACCCGCGCGAGATGACCGATGCCGAAGTACTGGCCCTGCTGCAGCAGTTGTCCCGGTAGTCTTTCAGGCGGCTCCGGAGCGGAGCGCCGGCGCATGCAGCGTCCCAATCATAAAGGAGAGAAGAGAAATGGCAGGAATGAAGACCGTAGAAGTCACCACGACGATGGGCGGCGGCACCAGGATCGACAGCAATATCCGCGGCCACGAGGTCTGCATCGACCAGCCGCCGGCCGCCGGCGGCAATGACGCCGGCCCGACGCCGCTGGAGTATCTGTTGTTCTCGCTGGCCGGCTGCATCGCGTCGATCGCCAGGATCATGGCCAATCAGCAGCGCCTGGCGATTCGCAGTATGGAAGTGACTGTCAGCGGCGACCTGAATCTGGAGGTATTGCTGGGCAAGGACCAGAACGCGCGTGCCGGGTTTCAGCAGGTCAACATTCAGGTGTCCCTGGACAGCGACATGAGCCGGGACGAGCAAGAGGCCTTCATTCAGGCCGTGGAACGGCGTTGCCCCGTGTCGGAAAACCTGGCCAACAGCACACCGATTACCATCGCTCTGGCGGACTGACGCAGATCCGGATCACGGCAGAGGGGGACCGGCAGGGCACCGTGTATCGTCTCCGGGCGAGCGCCGGGCTGCCGCCGTTGTCAGCCGCGGTTGCCGAACCGGCTTTCTTCGCAGCGGACGGGGGTGCGCACGCTGTTGCAGACGACATGCAGGTCGATGCCGAGTTCGGACACGGTGTGCGGGGCGGCGATTCGTTTGAGCAGATCAGCCATAATCGCGGCCAGGCAGGCCCGGTACTCGGCTTCCTTCGGACCGCCCTGGACGGTCACGGGGGCCTCGCCTTCGGCCCGGATTGTGAGGGATTCGGGCAGCCAGCCGCGGCTCTCCACAATGCCGTGTTCAAAGACATAGGTCGAGCGCACAATTTCATTGGCGTTTGAAACCTGCAGGCCGGCACAGAACGCGGCATGAACGCCGCTGGGATACGTGGCCAGGAGGGTATAGCCGTTCTCGGCATTGCCGGCAGAGCAGAGGTCCGTTGCTTCCTCGCCCGCAACGAAATCGAACAGATCGAGAAAGTGGGCGAAGGTGTTCAGGAAGAAGCCGCCGCTGATTTCAGGTTGCCAGTACCAGTGGTCTTCGGGATAGCGGGCCAGAAGGGCGGTGGTGATGATCTGCCGCAACGAGCCCAGTTCGCCGTCTTCGGTCAGCTGCCGGACCCGGCGGTTGAGGGGGTGAACATGCAGCACCAGGTTCGTCGTCAGCTGCAGACCCCGTTCCCAAGCCAGTTCCACGAGTTCCAGCGCCTGTTTCGCAGTGAAGGCGACCGGCTTGTCGACCATGACGTGCTTGCCTTGCTCGAGGGCTGCCTTGGCCAGCATGTAGTGGGTTTGCGGCGGCGTCAGAATGGCGATGATGTCGAGGTCCTCGCGGCTGAACAGCGACTGGTTGTCCGACTCCACGCCGGCGATGCCGAATTCCGCCGCAACCGCTTCGGCCCGGGAGCGGGTCCGGCTGGCGATGGCGACAAACTCGAGATCCGGGATGTGGGCGCGATAGGCTGCCAGGGTGTAGCGGGCAAAGGCACCGGCACCGATGATTCCAAGTCTCGCCATGTTCGGGGCTCCCTGCCGCGGCTATTTTTCGCGCCAGATGATCTGGCCGTCCTGGTTGATATACGCCAGGCGCAGTCCCCGCCGGAACAGCCAGAGCGTGGAAATCGGCACATTGACCCGGGCATGTCCATCGGTAAAGGCGCCGGCCGTTTCAAAGCGATAGTCGATAACCAATTCGCCTTTGGGATTGATATAGCCCCATTTGCCGGCCTTCTTGACCGTCAGCTGACCGCCGCGACGAAGCCAGACGCTGCCGCGATTGACCGCGGCCAGGCCGTCGGAAAAATCGTGGGCCCAGTCGTAAACGGGCGGGATCACGGACTTGCCCTGGCGGTTGATGTAACCCCATTTGTCGTTGAAGTACTGAACGGCGGCGCGCTCATCCCGGAACGGCCGCGCAGTGCGGTAGCGCGGGCGAATGGCAGTCTCCCCTTTGGTGTTGATGTAACCGTATACCCCGCCGCGCGATACCGCAGCAAGCCCGCCGCCGAAGCTCGTCGCCTGGGTGTAGACCGCTTCAATCACGAGCTTGCCGGACTTGTTGATGTAGCCCCAGCGATTGTCAATCAGCACTGCGGCCAGACCTTCGGAAAACGGTTGGGCCAGACGGAACCTTGGCCGGATGACCGTCTTGCCGTCGGGGTCGATATAGCCCCAGAGCCCGTTCACCCGAACGCAGGCCAGCCCATCCGAAAATGTCAGAGCCCGGTCATATTCGGGGTCGACCGCCCAGAACCCGGTTTTGTCGACGAAACCGTAGCGCCAGCGACCGGACTTCTTGTCGAGGAGCACAAACAGGGCCCGGTCATGACTGAAAGCGCCGGTCTTGAGAAATTGCGGTTTGATGACCTGGCGCCCGTCCCGATTGATGAAGCCGACCTGGCCGGGCGGGGCGGCCGGGATCATCTTCGTGTCGCCGATGCGGACCGCGGCCAGACCGTCATGGAACCAGCCGACCCCGTTGAACTGCGGTTCTATGACCAGCTTGCCGGCGGCGTCGATGTAGCCCCACCGACCGTCGACCGGAACCGGACCCAACCCCTCGGAAAAGCCCAGGTTGTAGAACACCTTGGCGCCGCGATCGGGGACCGGCGACCGGCAGCCGGCCAGAAGGACGGCAATTGTACATAGAGCAATGGTCAGAATACGCATCGGGGGAGTCCTGCTGGGTTGAGGGGCGACAGTAATACGCCATGCCGAGGCTGTCAAGAGAGCCGGGGTTCACCCGAACATGCTCGAAAGATGGTTGCTTTTGTTCTGCAAGATGTTTATAAAAAACAGATTACAGGGAAATCTGCCGGCGCCGATGCGAATGGTTCCCCGCGGAAATCCTGGCTTTCCACATCGAAAGTCGCGGTATCGAACTTGATTTTCGTTTCTTCCCCCCTAGATTGGGGCTTGTTCACAGTTCCGTAGGAAGGGTTCGTTTACCCTCAAATCGTGAGGTGAGCAGGACACGGATCTGCTCGTTCGAGAGTACAGGCGTGGTCGGGACGAAATCCGACGGAGTTGTGAGGTGATGATCGGCGGTGTCTGGGTTGTTTCCAGTCGATACTGCGAAACGGTCAGATCACGTAGTAGGGAGTAAAAGAGAATGCCGAATCTTCTGTATGTGACCCCGGAATTGCTGAAGAAGCTGAAAACGCACCGGGCCTACCAGTTCTGGAGCCCCATTATCTTCGCGTTCCCCATTCGACCGATCCCGCTGGAAGAGCGTATTTTCCAGCCGCGCAAAGTGAAAGTGGAAGACGATTTCCTGTATCTGACCTCGGACATGAAGTTTGTCTACTGTCGCGACGGCATGTGCAGTTTCCTGTATGAGGACCAGGATCTCTCATTTCGCCTGGCGCCGTCCAAGGGGATCCTGCAAACGGTTGACGGGAAGCAGTTTACCTCGGTAATCGGCCGTGTGGCGAAAGTGGTTTCGACGTCTGATATCGAATTGATCGACACCGAGAAATGCTACCATCCGCTGATGGATGACGGGCTGGCATCGCTGCCGGCGAGCGCGTCGGAGAACAGCAAGCCGAAGAAGTCTGCCGCCGCCGAAGCGCCGAAAGCGAAATCCAAGCCGAAGAAAGAGACGTCGGCGAAGAAGACAACGTCGGCGAAGAAAAAGAAGGCCAGGAGCAAGGATCTTATTCTCGGCAAGTACGAGAAATCCGTTTGTGACGAACTGGTCAAATTCCGGACATCTTCGAAGAAGAGCTACAAATACCTGTCCGAGCGCTTCGGCATTCCGAAGGCCGAGGTCCAGGAGATCATCAAGATCTATGCCGCCAAGAAACGCCGGGGGAGTTCTGCCGGTCGTGAGGCCGTGGCCAAAGTGCCCAAGAAGACCCGGGACCAGATCGTCCGGATGAAGCAGGTCTCGAAGAAGTCTTACAGCTTCCTGGCCAAGCGGTTCAATCTCAAGATTGACGTGGTCAAGGACATTTGTGCCCAGCACCTGAAACGGCCCCGCCGGCGCTAGCTTCAGTTCAGCGGAACAGCGCCAGCTTCGCCTTTTGCTGCGGATATGGCAAACAGATTCTGCCATTTCCGGAGCAAAAGGCGAAAGGGCCGGGGTGAAGGTGAAACAGAAGTGAGGCCCTTGGCGGCAGCCGCAGCTACACCCAACGCGAGAAGTCTTCATCGAAAAGTTCGCTTGAGGATCGCCCGCGTTTCACTTGGTTCGCATCACTGTTTTGCCCATTCTGCTTGCAGAACGGGCCTCTCTGCTGGAGTTGCCGCTTCGCTGCTGCCGCTTCGGCAACCACAGGACACTGTCCGTTTCACAACGTCAACGGTGTCCTGCGCTCAGGGCGTTTCGGACACAGCTGAAGCTGTGAACTCCAACGAAGAACACCGACCATTTCATCCTACCCTTTCCGCGGCGGGGCAGCCAGGATCACAGTCGAGCGCAACGAAGATCCGGCGATGCGGGGACTTGTTGACGATGAAGGAATACCTGATTCTACCTTTCGGGAGAGGAGTCAAATCAGCCGCAGGCGTGCCGCCGCGCTGCAGACGGCTTCTCTTCGCCGTAAGGATCGCTGATTCGGAGGCTGGAACCGGCTGCGGCCGCAAGCCGCGCGAAGCGGGTTCCGCTGTGTGTGCCGTCGTCACCCGAGCAGTCTGTTTTGTGTGTGCCTGCTGCTTGCATTCAGCATCCTCCCCGGCACATTAACTCTCCGCTTTTCTCCACCCGTGACCAATGGTGCGTTCATGTCTGTCCGGCGCTTGATAATTGGATCTTTCATCGCGCTGCTGCTGCTGACCGGCTGCAGCGTCAGCGTACCCACCATCAAGCGTCGGGAGTGGGTTGTGTACCGAGGCGCCGACGGGTTCCGCGAGCTGTTGCGGGTCGGCTTTGACGAGCCCGTCCCGCCGGGGCCGATAGAGCTTGGCGTCCGGCCGGTGGACATTGGCGCGCCGGGCGGTTTTGAGAGTGTTTCGCGGTGGCTGGGACTGCGCCGCGGATATTTCGTGCGACGAGACATCAAGGCGTTTGCGGCGGGCGGCCGCGGCAGCCGGATCTACCGGCTTACCGCGGGCCGCGAGATCCCGGTCGGCGTGGAGGCGTTCGAGATCGAGTCGCCCGGCTTGTCGGCAGCCGGCAAAGAAATCGTCTTCAGTTGTCGGGAGTACGAAGGTGACCCGTGGCACATCTGGACGATGCAGGCCGACGGGTCGCAACCGAGATTCATCTGTGCCGGGCGTCAACCGTCATGGTCCGGCGCGGGCCGCATTGTTTTTGCGCGGCAGGGCGGGATCTGGGCCTCGAATACTGACGGCACCGCACTGCAGCAACTTGTCCCGGCAGGCCCGGACTATGTCTGTCTCCAGCCGGCACCGGCGCCGGACGGCAAGCGCCTGGCCTATGTTCGCGGCCGGAAGTCCATGCCCGCCAGTCGGGATGTCTGGATTCGCAACCTGACAACCGGCACGGATTTTCGCTTGACCGCGAATCCGTCTCGCGATGACCTGCCGCGCTGGTCGGCAGACGGCAAACAGGTTTTCTTCCGTTCGACCCGCGGCCAGAACTGGGGCGTCTGGCGCGCGGCCCCAACTCCGAGGTAGAGTACTGCCCCGAATTCTGTTGAAAGAAAGTGACATCCAATGCATACAGTTGAGAAGATCGGCGGCACCAGCATGTCGCAGTTCGGCCTTATCCTTGACAACGTGATTCTTCGCGAGGCCGAGACACTATACAACCGGGTCTTTGTCGTCAGCGCTTACGGCGGCATGACGGACCTCCTGCTGGAACACAAGAAGACCGGTGAACCGGGAATCTATGCGCGGTATGCCGAGGGCGACCCGAAGTGGCTGGATTGCCTTGAAGAAACCAAAGCCGCAATGTGCCGGATCAACGCCGGTTTTGCCGACATCGGTCTCGACGTCGCCGAAGCCGACGATTTCATCCGGGAGCGGCTGGACGGCATTCGTGACTGCCTGCTTGACCTGCAGCGGCTGTGCTCCTACGGGCACTTCACGATTGACGAGCATCTGCCGGCGGTGCGCGAGATGCTGGCCGCTGTGGGCGAAGCCCACTCCGCCCGGAACTCGGTGGAGATTCTCAGAACCAAGGGCGTCAATGCCGTATTCGTCGACCTGAGCGGTTGGCGGGACACCGAGCACTACCCATTCGACGAGGTCATTGCCCGGGCCTTCGACGGCATGGACTTCAGCACGTGTATGCCGATCGTCACCGGCTATACGAAATGTGAAGAAGGCATCATGTCCACCTTTGACCGCGGCTACAGCGAGATCACCTTCAGCAAGATCGCCGTCATTACCAAAGCCAAAGAGGGGGTGATCCAGAAGGAATTCCATTTGTCCTCGGGTGACCCGAAACTGATCGGCGAGGACAAGGTGAGAATCATCGGTCGGACGAACTACGACGTGGCCGATCAGTTGGCGGACCTTGGTATGGAAGCCATTCATCCGAAGGCCGCCAAAGGCATGGAACGGCTGCAAATCCCGATCCGCGTCAAGAACGCTTTCGAACCGGAGCATCCCGGCACGGTCATCAGCCATGACTACCGCAGCGAGGAGCCGCGGGTCGAAATGGTAACCGGCCGCAAGAATATTCTGGGCATTGAACTGGTTGATCCGGACATGGTCGGCCAGAGCGGTTTCGATTACCGCGTGTTGCAGCATTTCGCCGAGAGCAAGATCAGCTACGTCGCCAAGAACACCAATGCGAACACCATCACGCATTACGTGCCGGCCGACGCCAGGAACCTGGCGCGGTGCCTGGAGGGCCTGCAGGCCGCCTTCCCCGGCGCCCAGATCCGTGAGGTGCCGGTGGCCATCGTGTCGGCCATCGGCAGCAACATGAATGTCCCCGGTTTCCTGGCCAAAGCGGCCAACGCGTTGGCCGCGCACAAGATCAATATCCTCGCGGTGGACCAGTGCATGCGGCAGGTCAATATGCAGTTTATCGTCACTGAAGACGAGTTTGACGACGCGATCGTCGCACTGCACCAGGGGCTGGTCGAGGAATCCTGAATCAACGGCGGGACCATGGCAAAGCACGCGATCGCAATCGGCCTCGGCAGCAATCTCGGTGATCGCGAGGCCAATATCCGCCGGGCGGTCGCCGACCTGGCGGCCACCGGTCTCGATCGGATCCGGTTGTCCGGACTGCATGAGACGGCTGCGGTCGATTGCCGACCCGATGCCCCGAATTTCCTTAACGCGGCACTGACCGCGACCACTGCACTGGCGCCGGCAGCGCTGCTCCGGCAGTGTCTTGCAGTGGAAGCCGGAATCGGCCGGGAATCCCGGCGGGCCCATGGGCCGCCGTACCGCGATCGCCTGATCGACCTGGATATCCTGCTGGTCGACGACCTGGTGGTCAGCGCCGGGGAACTGGTGATCCCCCACCCGAGACTGACCGAACGGCGCTTTGTCCTGGCGCCGCTGGCTGAAGTCGCGCCGGACTGGGTTGTGCCGCCGACCGGCCGGACCGTCGGTGAATGGCTCGAACGCCTGGGGGGCGACGACGCGTGAGTGTGACCCTGGGCCTTGATCTGGGCACCTCAAAGGTGGCCGCGGCCGTCGTCGACGCCGACCAGCGCCGGACTCTGGACGCGGCCGCGATCCTGCACAACGCGGCGATTGCCGGTGCTGCCGACCGGGCCGAGCAGGACGTTGCGGCCCTCCTGACCGCGGCCGATCAGGCCGTGCAGGCACTGCACGCGGAGTATCGCTCCCGGGTGGCGGCCGTCGGGCTGACCGGCCAGATGCATGGGGTCGTGCTGTGGGACCTGGAAGACCAGGCCGCTTCGCCGCTGGTCACCTGGCAGGACCAGCGCTGTCTGGCGGCCGGCTTTCTGGATCGTCTGCGGCAGGACCTCGGCCGGCAGGAACTCCACAACGGGTTCGGCTGGGCGACGCTGGCCTGGCTGCAGCAGGAGCAGCCGGAACTTGTGGCTCGCTACGCTCGTTGCGGGACGATCGCCGACTACGTCTGTGCCCGGATTACCGGGGCGTCTGCCGGGACAATCGATCCGACCCACGCGCACAGTTGGGGATTGTTCGACCCGGCCCGGGGCGATTGGGACCGGGAGGCCGTCAAGAAGATCGGCATGCCGGACGACATGGTCCCGACGATCCGCCCCACGGCAGCGCTTGCCGGCCGCCTGCGCCGCGAGACGGCGCGGCGCTGGGGAATCCGGGAGCAGATACCGGTGGCGATTCCCGCCGGCGACAACCCGGCATCCATCTATGCCACGCTGGCCGAACCGGAGACGGAACTGGCGTTGACCCTCGGGACCGGCGGTCAACTGGCAGCGGTGATTGCCCCGCAAGCCCGGCTGCCGGCGACCGGGCCCGGCTTGGAATACCGGCCCTACGTGGATGACCGCCGGCTCGCTGTTTCCGCATCCCTGTGCGGCGGACGTGCCTTTACCTGGCTGGTCGAATGCGTCGAACGCTGGCTGACGGAACTCGGGTTGCCAACCCCGCCCCGGCCGCAGTTGTACGATCAACTGATCGCCCTCGGCCTGGGAACGCAAACCTCGGCGTTGCGCGTGGACACCAGCTTCGCCGGGGAGCGACACGATACCGCCAGACGCGGAAGCATCACCGAGATCGGCGAGGCCAACCTGTCTCTCGGCGGTCTGGCCCGCGCCACCTGCGCCGGAGTCCTCGAAGGCATGTTGGCGAGTTTTCCGAAGGCCCTCCTAACCGGCCGTACCAGAGTTGTTGCAAGCGGCAACGCGATTCGGCGATCCCCCCTGATGCAGCAGGTCATCAAGGAACACCTGCAACTGGAACTGGTGGTTCCCAATGTCCTGGAGGAGGCTGCCACCGGCGCCGGACTGCTGGCTGCCGACTCCCTGTGGACTGGACCATAGCGCCTGTAAGCCCTCGATTACTGCCCTTCTTTGCCTCGAGTCCCGACTCTCAAGAGGTTG
>CAYLNH010000022.1:0-45438 GCA_964384625.1 uncultured Lentisphaerales bacterium | reverse complement strand
GACGGCCATAAAGGCTTGCCAATCAACATGCCAACTGAATATTGTGGCCATAGGTCCGGATGGATCCATTCCAGACGCAAAGCCAGGGGCTTGAGAATCTTGCGATACGGATACTTCAGGACATACAGGCCGATCATGGTGACTCCTCGGGGCTGTGTCGATCCGGTGTCAACCCTGGAAGAGCACCCGCGATGCCAACCCCCGCCCGAAGGGGAATAGAGGTTCTGCGCGACCTCGGACAGCCGCCTCGAGAACGGCCGAAGGAACACTGAACGTACAACGGATGTACGTTTGACGCTCAGTCGCGGCGTTTGAGAATGGTCTTTCGGCGAAGTCCGGCTTTGGTCTTCCGTCGCAGCCCGGCCGCGGTCTTCTTGCGGAGTCCGGCTTTGGTCTTTCTCCCGGCATTCGCCGTGAGCTTCTCTTCGTGCTCGGCTTCCGCGTCCTTCTCCCGCAGCCGTCGCAGGCCGACATAGATGCCGGAGTGGTACTTGTCGCGCTCGAGAATCTGGAAGGCCATGCCTTTGAGGATGACCACGGCCATAATCGGGTTGTCACTGAGGAACTCAAGGAGGTCCTCGATGACGAAGAACCTGCTGGGTTTGGTGACGGTGATTGTGGCGGTTCGCGGCACGCCGAGAACCGCGGCGATTTCGCCGAGCATGGCGCCGGGCTGGTTGATGGTGGCGATCTCGCGGTAGTACTGCGTCACCGCGACTTCGCCCTCATACAGGACAAACACCGTTTCGCCAACGGAATCCTCCTCGATCAGGACGTCGTCTTCCTCGTACTCGGTGATCGGGAAGTCCATCCCCAGCAGCAGATCGGTGATCTGCGATGGATCGGGTTCCGACATTGATCCTCTCCTCTTTCGTCCCAACACCCCGCGAAGGTGTGAAATCCTCTTGGCAATTCGGGCGGGACTGCACAAATCCCGCCTGTGCTGTGCCGTAAAACGGCGGGCAATGCCCACCGGCCGTCACTATACTTTATAGCTTTTCGGGTCGATGCCAAGCTTCTTGACGCGGTAATTGAAGATGCGCGCGGTGGTGCGCAGCGAGCGGGCGGCCCCGGCGCAGTTGCCGCGGTGGGTCTTCAGCGCGTCCACCAGGATCTCGCGTTCGTAGCTGTTGATCAGCGTTTCCAGACTGACGCCGTCCTCCGGGATGAACTCCGTGTGCGTCTCCTGCGCGGTCTGCAGCGACGGCGGCAGGTTGAACCCGTGAATCACATCGTCGTCCGACGTGAGCACCGCATGTTCGACGCAGTTCTCCAATTCCCGGACGTTGCCGGGCCAGTGGTAGCTCATCATCATGTTGATCGCCGGCGTTGAGATCCGCCGGATCTTCTTCGAATACTTCTCGTTGAAGCGCGTCAGGAAGTGGTCGGCCAGCAGGATGATGTCGCTGCGGCGTTCCCGCAGCGACGGCAGGCAGATGGGGAAGATGTTCAGGCGGTAATACAGATCCTCGCGGAAACTGTTGTCCTCAATCGCCGCCTCCAGATCCTGGCTGGTGGCCGCGATGATCCGGACATTGACGCTGATCGGTTCGTTGCCGCCGACGCGCTCAAAGGTGCGCTCCTGCAGGACGCGCAGCAGACGAACCTGGACGCCGGGAGAGATGTCGCCGATCTCATCCAGGAAGAGGGTGCCGCCGTCCGCCTGCTCAAAACGGCCGATCCGCTTCTGCAGCGCTCCGGTGAACGCCCCTTTCTCATGGCCGAACAGTTCGCTCTCGACGATGCCTTCCGGCAGGGCCGCGATGTTGACGCAGACAAAGGGGTTGTTCCGTCGCGAACTGCCGTAGTGCAGGGCGCGGGCAACCAGTTCCTTGCCGGTGCCCGACTCGCCGCGAATCAAGACATTCGCCGGACTGTCGGCAACCTGAGCGATCTGTTTGTAGACCGATTTCATGGCGGCGCAATTGCCGATGATGTTGCTCGGCCGGTACTGCTCGCCAAGCTCCTGCCGCAGCATCCGGTTCTCGGCGATGAGGCTCTCCCGTTCTTCCATCATCAGCCGCATATTGCCGACGGCCTCGGCCAGCAGGTTGGACAGGGTGTCGAGGAAGTTCAGGTCGGTCTGCAGTTCCGCTTCGCTGCCGGTCGGCCGGTCGATACTCAACGTGCCGATCAGTTCCTGCTGCCGGATCACGGGCACACACAGGAAGGCGCGGTCGTCGTCGCGTTGGGCTGTACGCCCGAGAAAGGACGGTTCTTCGCTGATCAGCGGGATCAGCGCGGCTTCCCGAGTCGCCGCAACCCGGCCGGTCACGCCCTCGCCGAAAGCGTACTGCCCGCGCTTGACCTCCTGCGGCGTCAAACCCTTGGACGCGACGATGCGGAGCACGTCCTCATCCGGGAGTTTCAGGGTGATCGTGCCGCGCAGGAACCCCAATTCGTTCTCGAGGATATCCAGGGTTTCCTGGAGCAGGGCATTGACGTCGTGATGATGGGCCAGGGCCCGGCTGATGCGGAAGATGATCTCGAGTTGCAGGCTGTTGCTGAGCATGGGTAACGCCCCTGGTTATTCCTTTCGAACTTGTGGGTGTTATACTCCATCCCGCGGCGCTTTCAACCCCAAAAACGCTAACTTTGTCACTTTTGCGGCCGGAATTACAAATTTGTTTCGCGTGATCCGAGCAGCCGACAGATTTGTCCGGTAATTGCCGGCGGGTGGGCCGCGGCGGCGGTGGTGCCGTGGGGGAACGCGGGCGGCAGCAACAAGTTATGAGATTGATTTTCCGATGTGGCACCGTGGTTGCTCCACAGCCGCCGTCGATCTGCAAGGGCAAATCGGCCTGACTGCAGCCAACCATTAGGAACAAAGGAACAAACTACTCGTGATGCACCGCACTGTTGTCGCAATTGTGCTGTGCCTGCTGGCTTTCGGGCTGGCGGGCGCCGCTCCCGCCTACGCCCAGGACACCCCGGCGCCCGCGCCCGCCCCCGCCGTTGAGACGCCGCCGGCCCCGTCTGCCGCGGCCTCGGCGCCGTCGGCCGCCGAGAAAGCCAAAGCCGAGTCCGTGGCCTACCAGTGGAAGCTGGAGCAGACCACATTCACGGTCAACAATCTCTGGCTGATGGTGGCGACGTTCCTGGTGTTCATCATGCATTTGGGTTTTGCCACGCTGGAGTCGGGTCTGACGCGGGCGAAGAACACCACGAACATCCTGTTCAAGAACGTTGCGATCGTGGCGATTGGTCTGCTGACCTACACCTTGATCGGCTTCAACCTGATGTATCCGGGGGAGTCCTGGGTCATCGGCAAGTTTCTCGGGTTTGCCGGGTTCTGGGTCGATGCGGGGGCCGACGCCACGGCCAGCGAGGGCGTGGCTTTCGCCTACGCCAACGGCGGCATGACGTATTGGAGCGACTTTCTCTTCCAGGGCATGTTCGCGGCCACCGCGGCGACCATCATCTCCGGCGCCGTCGCCGAACGCGTCAAGCTCAGCAGTTTTCTGATTTTCACGACGATCTACGTCGCGATCTGTTACCCGATTGTCGGTTCCTGGGGTTGGGGCGGCGGCTGGCTCAGCGATCTTGGTTTTCATGACTTCGCCGGTTCGGCGTTTGTCCACAACGTCGGCGGCTGGGGCGCGTTGATCTGTGCCTGGATCCTTGGCCCGCGCACGGGCAAGTACAACGGCACGGACAAGGCCATTCCCGGCCACAGCATGCCCTTGGCCACCATCGGCGTGTTCCTCTTGTGGCTCGGCTGGTTCGGGTTTAACGGCGGTTCCGTTCTGAACGCGGAAGCTGTTGCCGTCTCCCTGGTACTGGTCACCACCAGCCTGGCGGCGGCCGCCGGCGTCATCACCGCCATGCTCACGTCCTGGATCGTTCAGAAGAAACCGGATCTGACCATGATCCTCAACGGCTCCCTCGCCGGGCTGGTGGCGATCACCGCCTGCGCCGACGTCACAACGCCGGCGGAAGCCGTACTGATCGGCGCGATCGCCGGCGTGCTGGTTGTGCTGTGCGTCCTCTTCGTCGACCAGAAGCTCAAAGTCGACGACCCGGTCGGCGCCATCAGCGTTCACCTGGTCTGCGGCGTCTGGGGCCTGATCGCCACGGGTATTTTCGGTGAAGGCTGCAAGCTGGTCCCCCAGCTCATCGGGGCGGCCGCCGTCGGCGTCTTCTGCCTGATCTCGTCGGGCTTGATCTTCTTTGTCCTGAAGCAGGCCCTCGGCGTCCGGGTCGATGAAGAAGAGGAAATCCGCGGTCTGGACATCGGCGAGCACGGCATGGAAGCCTACGCCGGATTTCAGATCTTCACCAACCAGTAACTCCGGAGGAACACTCCCATGAAACTGATCGTTGCTTACATCCAGCCGGAGAAGCTGAACGCTGTCAAACAGGCGTTGTACACCCGGGAAGTCTACAAGATCTCCGTCACCAACGCGCTTGGCTGCGGCCAGCAGAAGGGATATCACGAAAGTTACCGCGGCGTCGACATCGAGGTGAATCTGCTGAAGAAGGTGCGCATCGAGATCGCCATCAACGAGGACTTCCTCGAGCGCACGATCGAAGGCATCACCGAGGGCGCCCGCACCGGCAACATCGGCGACGGCAAAATCTTTGTGCTGTCGCTGGAAGAGTGCTACCGCATTCGCACCGGCGAGACCGGCAGCGAAGCAATCGGCTGACGGAATCGCGGCGCGGGTACGGTCGGCCGAGGGTGGAAAGCCGTACCCGCGCTGCCCGAGTCGAAGCGCGGCGCGGCCGTGGTCGCGGGCCGGTGTTACCCGGATTTGTCGACGGTTTCCTCGGCATCGAACTCATTGTCGACGGCGTCAATGACCTTTGTCTTCTCCGGTTCCGACGGGGGCGGCGAGGATTGGGCCTTGCCGAGATACTCGCGGCCGAGACCGAACCAGAAGGCCAGTGCCGCGCCGATGCCGTAGACGACCCAGAGCGGGATGCGGACGCCCGCCAGGTAGATCGGGTTCAACTGGTGCAGGTGCGTCAGATAGTAGGTCACAGACCCGTCGCGCACATGCTGCAGGTACCAGACGATATCGATGACGAGCGTTACGATCACGGCCATCGCCGCGCTGATCGCGCCCATGCGCCAATCGCGCTTGGCGGCGAACCCGAGGCCGCAGCCGAGGCCGATAACCCCCGGTACCAGAATCGGCGCGTGGATTCCGCGAGTCAGCAGGAACCAGTAAATCGCCGCTCCCAGAGCGCCGGCGATCACCCCGCCCGAGATGCCGCGCACGTATTTCATCACCAGGCCTCCTTAGCTTCAGTCCCCGGTTGACCCGGGGTAGTGTGCCGTCCGTCCTGCCGGACTGTTTCAGAATCGGCATTGCGCCTACAATGCCGGGTCGGATCGCAGTCCGCAAGCGCATTTTGTCAAGGTGAGCAATGCGCCAGTGACAGGGAGCAGCGTCTGCCGCCGTTCCACCACCGGCAGGTCAAGCCTGCCGGCGGCTGGAGAGCAGCACGCGGGGGCCACTCCCCGTGACGGACGCATTACCAACGCGAAGTGCGGCTTACGGCATTCCGATCCCGGCCTGTTCCCACAACGGCTGCATGTCGACGACTGTGCCGGTGTCCATGGCCTGGTCGATGCCGAAACAGGTGATGGCGGATCTGAGACCGTCTTCCAGGCCTGTGAACGGCTGGTCTTTCGCGAGCATGCAGTCGGCGATGTTGCGGGCCAGGATGCTGTCGCCGCCGCCGTGGCCGCCGCTGGCGTCGGTGCTGACGTTTTCGATCGCGGTGTCGAAGCCGATCCGCTGCAGCTCGATGCTGCCGCGGATAACGTCGGCGCGGACGGCGCCTTCCGTGCCGCAGATATACATGCGGCGTTCGGGGATGCCGGCGTTGCAGTTGGTATGAAAGGTGGAGCGGACGCCGTTGGCGAACTCGATGATCGCGACCTGGTTGTCGATGATGTCCTTGTCGCTGGTGAACGGATTTTCGTTGACCGGGCCGGGCCAGGTGCGGTATGCATCTTTGCCGTCCCGGTTCTTGCCGAGTTTCTCGATGTAGCCGGCGTTGTCCGGCTTGAAGAAATTCGTCCCGCCGAAGCTGGCCACGCGGGCGGCCGGACTGCCGACCACCCAGTTCACCAGATCGACGTCGTGGCAGCACTTCTCCAGCAGGTGCGTACCGGCGTTCTGCACCAGGCGGCGCCAGTCCCCGTGGATGTAGCCGCCGTGGCAGAAGTGCAGCGTCTCGTTGAACTCCAGGCTGACGATGTCGCCGATCGCGCCGCTGTCCAGGACCTCCTTGATCTTGCGATAGTGGGGGGAATAACGCAGCGTGAAGCCGATGACGAACTGCTTGCCCGCCGCCCGCCAGGCGTCGCGCATGGCCAGACAGTCGTCGATCGTGGTGGCAAGGGGTTTCTCGCAGAAGACATGCCGGCCGGCCGCGAAGGCGGCTTCGACGTGCTCGCGATGAAAGCAGTTCCAGGAGCCGATCATGACCCAGTCGATATCGGCGGCAGACGCCAGTTCCTGCGGCGTGCGGCAGACCCGGGCGGCGCCGTTCAGGCTCAGGTGATCCCGGGCTGCCCGGATGGAATCCTCGTTGGGATCACAGAGCGCGCGCACTTCGATATCATCACAGCAGGTCAATACGTTACGGGCAACGCCGCGCAAACGGCCGCCGCAGCCAATCAGACCGACACCAATCTTCGCCATTGTTCTTCTCCATGGGTTTACCACGTCCATTACCGGCTCTGGTTCCGACTTCCGCGCCGGAGGCCGGCGCCGACCTTTGCCGGCCGGCAACAGCTCGACGAACACGTTGACGGGTCGCCGCAGTCCAAATGTGATCAGCATTTTCGTCTGTTCAACGGGCTGATGATGGCTATATTGGTCCGATATTTAACGATTCTGCTGATATGATCCCAGCCGAACTGAAAACGATCGTGCGGCAGCTGGCGGAGCCGACCAGCTATTACATGGGCGCGACGGCGCTGCCGCTGGACACGCCGCGGAACATCCTGCTGTTCTCGCGGGCCGAGTTGTCGCCCGGCCACGAGCGCAACAACCAGCACCACCGCTGTATGTTGATCATCAACCTGGAGACCCGGGGTGATCTGTGTCTGGACGAACAGGTACTGCCGTTTCCCGTGGGCGCGGCGGTCCTCGTCTTTCCGCATCAACTGCATCACTATCTGACCATCGGCGTTCCCGTGAACTGGCTGTTTATCACGTTTGAGCTGGACCCGACGGACCTGCTCTCCGGCCTGCGTGATCGCGCCGTGCCGGTGCCCGCCGACGGCTGGGGGCTGGTCCGGGAAATCCTGACCTGCGGCACGGCCGCGGCGCCTGCCCCCGGCGATCTCCTGCGGCTGCGCCATGCCCTGGCCCTGCTGCTGCTCAAGCTTGCCGGCCATCGGTCCCGGCGCCGGGGCCGGCCTGTCCTCGGCGAGCACGCCGTGTCGGTGATTGAACGGGTCAATCAATGCGTCTACGAACGGCTGGACGAACCGCTGACCAATCAGGACATTGCCGCCGCCGTCGGCCTGTCCGTCAGCCATCTGCGAGCGGAGTTCCGCCGGGCAATGGGCGTATCGCTCGGGCGCTATGTCCGCCGCGTGCGCCTCAATCGGGCAATGGCCCTGCTGCGCAGCACCGACTGGCCGGTCAGCGAAGTCGGCGAAGCCTGCGGTTTCACCTCGCTCTACAGTTTCAGTCGGACGTTCAAGCAGATGGTAGGCCGATCCCCCCGCGCCTTTCGCTGGTCCGATTGACCGCCGACCACCACGATTGCGGCAAGCTGTCCCGGCCCGCCGGCCGCCCCCTTCGCCCCGGTGCGCTGCGGCCGCTGACACAGTTTTGATCCCAATGCAACCTCATGCTTCCCAATGTATTCAACGCAGGAAGCCCCGAGAAATCCAAGCCACAGCCGAATCATGAAATCAGACTTGAATCAGATTGATTGCAGAATATGGTATGGCAGTGGCGAACGAATGAGCCCGGCGGCCGGGCGCGCGGCGACGACCGCCGGCTGGAAGGATTTGTGCAATGACGACGTACCGTTTGGGCGATGACCGCCTGCAATTGGCCCTGACCCAGGATGAATACCGGCTGACCGCCGAACTGCAGACGGCGACCGGTTATGCTGCCGCCCGCCTGCCGCTGCTCACCGTTGAGGTGCGGGACCGGATGCAGGAGCGGACCGACACGCTGGAGCAATACCGGGTGATGCAGGTGGAGGAGGACGAGGACCTCCTGCATATCTCGGTTCGCGACGCCTTCCGCGGCATCACCGTCGGTCTCTGGCTGCGGCTGATCGACGGCGAACTGTCGATCCTGGTGCCGCCGGCCGAAGTCGAGGAGAGCAAGGGTTTTGTCTATCGCGTGTACGCGGTGAACGTTCTGCCGGGACTGCTGCGCAGCGGCGCCGACGGCAAGCTGCTGCTGCCCGTAAACACCGGCGTGCTCTGCCGTCCGTCCGGCAAATCGAAGGTGCAAGATCGCTTTCTCATCTACGGCGAACAGGGGCGCTGGGAACTGGTACCGACGTTGCCGATTGCCGCGGTGCAGACGCCGGAAGGCGGACTGGCCGCGGTGGCGACGCAGGGCGCCGCCGATATGTGGTGCGACGTCCGGACCGACGGCGAGGGCCACGGCAGCATCGGGCTCTATCCGATGTTTCGGCGGGAATGGGTTGACCCGGTCAACTGGGGCCACCGCGAGCTGCGGATTATGCCGTTGGCGCCGGAGGACGACATGGTGGCGGCAACCGCCAAACGGCTGCGCCGGCACGTCATCGAGGATCTCGGCAAGAAGACGCTGACGCAGCGCGCCGAGGAGTCAGCGCAGTGCGCCTATCAGCAGACCGCCTATACCATGAAGCTGTTTCACGGCATCCAGCAGCAGGGCATCATGATGTACGGCCGCGAGTCCGAGCACGACAAGTTGCTGTTCAAACGGACCATGCGTTTTCGGGATGCGGCGAAGTGCCTTGAGCGTCTCAAGGCCGCCGGCATCGACCGGGTCTACCTGCAGAGCGTCGGCTGGAACACGCGCGGTCACGACGGCGCCTGGCCCACCTTGTTCCCGATTGATGAGCGTCTGGGCGGCGAGTCTGAGCTTCGCGCCATGATCCAGACCGCGAAGGATCTGGGCTACCAGATCACGACGCACCACAATTGTAACGGCGCCTACTTCAGTTCACCCGATTTCGTTGCGGACTGGACGGTGCACGATATCTGGGGCGAGCCGCGGGTCACGGGCTTCTGGGGCGGCGGGGCCAAGAGCAACCACTGGGGGCTGGCTGTGCCGGAGGAGGTCCTGCGCGGGCGCCTGGAGCGGTTGAAAGACCTTGGTTTCAACGGCATGCAGTACCTCGACGGCATGGGCAATCCGCTGTACGTCAACTACCATCCGGTCCATCGCGGCGGTCGGGCCGATTACGCTGCCGGCATCAACCGGTACCTGCGGCTGGCGGCCGAAGTCTTCGGCGCGGTGCAGACGGAGATCGGCTTCCTATATTGCGCGCTGCATGCCGACGCCCTGGCGACGCCCGGAAACCTCTGGCACCTGAACCTCTGCAAGCCGGAATGGCCGGTTACGGCGTTGCTGGATCAGCGTGTGCCGGTCTGGTATCTGGCGTTGCACGACCTGGTCACGATCGAAAACCACGGCGTCGACTGGGGCAATACCATGCATGCCGTCCTTATGGGCGAGGTCCCGCGCGACGAATGGACCACCGAAGCCGGCGTCTTTCCGGTGCTCGACGACGACCGCATCGGCCGGCTCAAAAGTCGGTATGACCTCTGCTGTGAGCAGTTCGGCCACCTGATCACAACCGAGATGACGGCCTGGGAGATGACGGCCGACAATGTCGAACAGACGACGTACGCCGACGGCACGGAGGTCGTTGCCGACTTCAACGAGAACAAGCTGTTGGTCAACGGCGACAACGTTGCCTGTCCGCCGGCACTGGCGCCGACCTGCGACCAGGCCCGCAGTTAGCGAGGATCGCGGCGGGTGCCGCTGGCTGCAATTGCTGCGTCAGTCGGTCTTGGGCATATCTTCCCCCTCGGCGGATCAGCCTGTGGCTGACAACAGGTCGAAGCCGGCCGGGGCGGATGCCCCCGGCAGCCGGCCGCAGACACCCCCTGGCGCTGACTCGCGACGAAGCTCACAGGCTCTTCTGGCCGGGTAACCTCGGCCCGCCGCCCTGCCGAACCCCGGTCTCGGTCCGGGACGGCGGATTGCCTATCCGCCTCGTTGTTGTATGGTGATCCGGGAAAACCAACCGGAAGACTGCCCTTGTGATTGACCTACTGACCGACATCGTTCGGCAGGCCGGACAGCTGACCCTGAAGTACTTCGAGACGGCCGGCGCCCTTGAAGTTGAGTTTAAGAACCCGCTCGACCTGGTGACCAATGCCGACAGCGAAGTTGAGGAATTTATGAAGACCGCGCTGGCTGAGGCATTTCCTGACATCGCGTTCTTCGGCGAGGAAACCGGTGTCTCGGATGCCGGCGCCCAAGGCATGTTTATTGTCGATCCGATCGATGGCACCACCAATTTTTTCCACGGCTATCCGCTCTACAGCGTTTCACTCGGGTATCGCCATGCCGGCCGGACCGAAGCTGGTGTGGTCTACTGCCCGCCGCTGGATCAGATGTTCGCCGCGGTTCGTGGTCAGGGCGCCACGTTGAACGGCAAACGCATTCGGGTTTCGGCGACGGATACGCTGAAGAATGCCTTGGCGACAACGGGCTTTGCCTGTGTGCGCGGCGGGCTCGAGCGTGACTCTGTCCCGATCCACAGCCATATGATCTACCAGGTGCGCGACATTCACCGGGACGGCACGGCGGCTTTGGATCTGTGCTATGTGGCGGCGGGCAAGTACGATCTCTACTGGGAGTACAACCTCAGTCCATGGGACATCGCCGCCGGTGTTCTAATCCTCGAAGAAGCCGGGGGGCGCGTAACTGATTTTGCCGGCCAGGGCGACTTCGAACAGAAACGCGAGCTGGTGGCGACCAACGGCAAACTGCACAAGGCATTCCTGACGGAATTGCAGGACCTCGGCGTCCCGCCGACTCCGGCCGGCGCAGTCGGTAGCTGAGAAGCAGGCATGGCGGCGGTTGGCCGCATGTCCGTTGTGCCGGGCTCTGGACCAGCGATGGCTTCACCCCGTCGGCAATGGTCCCAAGCTGGATTTGCCGCCGACCATACTCCCGCTCTTCCGGCGGAACCGACGGCGAATCCGGCGCGGCGGTGCGGCTCCTGCAAGAACACGGGAACATGACCAACAGAAATGACGGGCGCCCGCGGCGGTTCGGGGTTGTTGCCGACCGCTCCTGACCACTCTACTGTATACACCACTATGCCGAACCCCGAGAACAAACCCGGTGTCCTCGTTGCCATGAGCGGCGGGGTCGATTCGACCACCACTGCCGCTTTGCTGGTGGAAGAGGGCTACGACGTCCACGGAGCGACCCTGGAGTTCCCGGAGACGCGCTGCTGCCTGCTGTTTGAAGCGAAGAGCGCCTGTCGGGATCTTGGTATTCCGCATCACAGCTTCGACGCCAAGGACCTCTTTGAAGATCGAATTATCCAGCCGTTCCTGGATGAGATCCGCCAAAGCCGGACGCCGAGCCCGTGCATTCGCTGCAACGCGATCATGAAGTGGGGCTGGTTGCTGGAGCAGGCGCGCGAGCTGGATTGTGATTCGATCGCCACCGGCCACTATGCCCGCATTGAACAGCGGGCTGATCGCTATCATATCCGCAAGGGCGAGGACAACCGCAAAGACCAGTCCTACTTCCTCTTTGAACTGACGCAGGACCAATTACAGCACACGCTGCTGCCGCTGGGAACCCATAAGAAAGAGGACGTGCGGCGGATTTGCCGGAAGTACAAACTGGCGTCAGCCGAGCAGGCCGACAGTCAGGATCTGTGTTTTGTGCCGCGCACCGGGGTCAACGATTTCATCCGCAGCCGGATGCCGGAACTGAACCGGCCCGGCGACATTGTCACGCGTGGCGGCCGCGTGCTGGGTCAACACCAGGGCGTCTATCGCTACACGATCGGTCAACGCAAAGGCCTGGGCCTCGGCGGCGGTCCGTGGTTTGTCAGCGAACTGCGGCAGGAGGAGAACCAGGTTGTGGTCGGACCGCGCGAAGAGGTGATGGCGTCCGCGATGGTGGTGACCGACCTGAACTGGATGATGCCGCCGCCGACGGAGCAGTTCTCCTGTGCCTGTCGGATCCGCTACAATCACACCGAAGCCGCGGCGACAGTGACCCCGGGCGACGGTCGCGTGACGGTTGTCTTCGACGAGCCGCAGTTTGCCGTCACCCCCGGCCAGGCAGCCGTCTTCTACGCCGGCGAACTCGTCCTCGGTGGCGGCTGGATCGACGGCTGACCCTTCTTCCCGGGGGCGAACGGTCCAAGTTTCGCCAGCCGCAGACTGAGCCAGTCCTGCGCCCGGCCTTCCGTCCGGGCCCCAACCACGACGTGATCCACCACGTCGATGCCGACGACATTGCCGGTGTTGACGAGTTTGGTCGTCACATCGAGGTCCGCCCGGGACGGCGTCGGGTCGCCCGACGGATGGTTATGGGCCAGCAGGATCCTGGTGGCATTGCACTGAATCGCCGGCCGGAACACCTCGCGCGGATGCGCCTGGCTGCGGTCCACAAGCCCCACGGTGATCAGTTCCTCACGAATGATCCGGTTGCGGTTGTCCAGATACAGGCAGCGGAGTTCCTCCTGCGGCTTGCCGCGGAAGATCTCCCGAAAGTAGTCGGCTGCCGTGTCCGGCGAGCTGATTTCCCGGCGTTCCGGCTCAATCGATTCGGCCAGCCGCGCGGCCAACGCGAACGTCGCTTTCAACTCCGCTGCTTTCGCCGGGCCGATGCCTTTGACCTGCGACAGTTCCGCCGGCGACGCGGCGGCTAACTGCACCAGACTGCCGTCAAAGCGGTGCAGGAGTTCGCGGGCCAGGTCCAGTGTCGATTGTCCCGGGCGGCCGTTGCGCAGCACAATCCCCAACAGCTCAATGTCCGACAGAGACTCGCTGCCGCGTTTCAGCAGCCGTTCGCGCGGACGCTCGTGTTTCGGCAGATCGGCAATCAGATACGGACGACAAACGTCCGCGACTTTGTCATTCATGGAAGTCCCACAGGCGTTGATGATTCTCCGAGCGCCAGAAGAATAAACCGTGATCGGCCCGGACGCAAGGTCAATCGAACTTGGTCATCCGGTCCAATGTCGAGTTGACGAAATTGACCAGTGCTCCCTTGATGCCGGTCGGGGGAGCCACTTTTTCGAGTTTCCCCTTTTTCTTGTGGTGCCCGCGCACCACGCGGATCTCGGTCAATTCCTTTGCGTCGAGCCACAGGCCTTTGCATTTCTTGCACATGTCGATGCTGCAGTAGGTCTGCGGGTAGTAGAACTCATACATGACCGCGTGGCACTTCGGACAAAGACAACTCCCCTCTTTGGCGTCTGGTGGGACATCCACGCCGGAAGCCGCCAGGGCTTCTGCCTGCTCCAGTTCTTCAGCATCAAACCAGATGCCCTCGCAACCATCGCAGTAGTCGATGCGCACACCGTTCAGTGTCCGTTCCCGCAATTTCTGATCTCGACATCTCGGACAATTCATAGCTCCTCCTGAATCTCTCAATTACCAACTGCCCGTGGCCCCGCCGCCCCCTGAACTGCCGCCGCCGAAGCCGCCGCCAAAGCCGCCGGAACTCCAGCCGCTGCTGTGGCCCTCCGGCATATGCCGCATGATCGTCCGCACGGTGTGCAGAATGCCGAGCAGCAAGATAAAAATAATGCCGACAAAGACCCAGCCCCAACCGCGCTTGCCGCTGCGGAACAGGCTGATGGCGATCAGCGCACATACCACAATACCGACGCCCATCCAGATGATCGACCACGGAATGCCGACGCGTACGCCGGCGAACTCGCGCATCAGGGCGCGCGCGCCTTCCGTAATGCCGCCGGCATAGTCGTCTCTCTTGAAGTGCGGGATGATCACGCGATCCATAATCCGCCGGGCGTCGCCGTCGCGGGTCCGGCCGTAGAACTTGCCCAACTCGATGCGGGCCTTGCGATCGTTGCGCGCGACCAACAGCAGAATACCGTCGTTCTTGGGCAGGTTGCCGATGCCGTAGGTGTCGAACAGCCCCGTGGCGAAGGACTCAATCCGATCGTTCGCCGTTCCCGGGTAGTCCTTGATCGAGTTGATCGTAACCACCACGATCTCGACGTTGGTGCGGCTCTCGGTCTGCCAGAGCCATTGCTCAAGACGTTCTTCCTCGTCGTCCGTGAGCAACCCCGCCAGATCCGTGACGTAGCCGGCATCCGGCTGCGGGTAGGGCTTGTAGTCTTTCTTCTCTGTCGACCAGCCCGACAAGGCCAGCAGCAACACGCACAAGGCCGGCACATACTTATTCATCATAACCCACCTCATTGCTGATCTCGTCCACGTCATCGGTACGATGTGGAAAATGCTCCGCCAACTTTTCGCCGATGCGTTCGATGCCGGCCGCCAGACCCGTCCCGAAGCGGCCTTCGCCGAACTCTGCTGCCATCACATCGCGGACGTCGTCCCAGAATGTCTGGCCGACCTTCGCGTGAATGCCTTCATCGCCGAAGATGCAGAACTCGCGATTGGTCGTTGCCAGCAGCACCATGACGCAGTTGCGTTCGGCCGTTTTGTGCAGGCCGTGCCTGGCAAACAGACTCGTGCACTTCTGCTCGATAGACCCCCAGCAATGCCGCACAATCATCAGCTTGATCTCTGCCGATGTCTGCTGTTCAGCCGCCTGAATTGCAGCTTCTGCCTGCTCCTTTTCTCCGGGCTCTAGAAATCGCGCCGGATCGTTTGATCGTCCCATACCGTCCTCCGTAATTTGTGCTCAGGCTTCCTGGGCGCCATCCAGGGGAAGGTTCTCGGCCGCAGCCCGGGCTTTGGCTGGGTTCTCGATCGCTTCGGAGGCCTTCAGCAACACGGTCGCCAGGTTGTTCAGGTACTCCACGAAGTCCGCCCGACCGCGCCGCGTCAACGTCACCGTTGTTCGCGGTTTGACGCCGACGAATTTCTTGTCGATCTGGACTACGTTGGCCTCCTGCAGCGTCGACAGATGCCGGCTCAGGTTGCCGTCGGTCAGGTCGCATTCTTTCTTCAGGTCCGAAAAACTCAGACCCGACGGCGCGCTCGCCAACGCCGACACAATTGCCATGCGATTGGGCTCGTGAAACACGCGCTTCAGTTGCGCATACAGATTGTCATTCTCTGCCATAGGTATCTCCTGTTACTCACAGACTCATTCTTCGCCCTGAAGGGGCGACACATACTGGCCCAGGGCAAGGTCCGCCGCCGCCCTAAGTTCCAAGCGTAGCGCTTGATCCACCACGCCCCGCGCGCCGGGGCCCCGCCGCAGGCGGTCCTGCATATTGTCTTGGGTGGGTCAGGCGATCTTCCTCCGTACATCAAGATGCAGAATCATGCCGGCCACGATCTCGCCGAGAGCAAACGTCAGCCCCATCGGCCAGGGATTCCTGAACTCGACGCCGATCAACAGGCAAGCCGTACCCGCGAACAGATAGAACACACCAACCAATGCGATGCTGCGCGGCAACACCCGCCGCGCCGCCAGATTCGACAGACCGAAATTCAGCATCCAGATAGGGAACAGCCAGTCGTATTGCTGCTGGACCACCGCCGCCAGGGTCATCACCGCGCCAACCGCGAGAGGGGGGAAGATTTGCAGTGTTGGCCGCAACTTGCGGTAATCGCGCTCGACGGCGGGGTCCTTGCAGAACCAGTATGCCAGGGCCACGGTGGTCACGAGGCCGGCGGCGGCACACAATGTGCCCCAGGCGATCAGATGGGCGACGGCCGTCTTCGGCACCGGAGCATAGGTCAGAACCACCGGCGTTGCGACAGCCAGCAGGCCGCAGGCGATCCGCCCACGACCGGACCAGCCGCGGAACATCTGGGTCTCAACGACGCGTTTCTGCAGTTCCTGTACCTGCGCCAGCGCGTCCTGTATCTGATTCAACATGTTCTGCTCCTGAGTGTAAGTTACCCATTGCCAATCGCTTTGCAAGGCAAAGCGCTGGGCTGGGGGCTCAAGGTCGATGACGGGACCGGCGTGGGGCCTCTGCCGACCCGGAGGGTCGATGTCGTGTAGCCCGGAATTTCAATCCCGGGTATTCGGATTGCCACATATAAGCACCCCGGAGGGGTGCCGTAGGCCACAGTTTGCCTGCGAACGGCCTAGAGCGTTTTAAGCTATTCTGTCGCCGCCACTCCTCACGCTGAAGGCGTGATAGTCTTGAGCCTGGGGTTGGCGAAGCCTACCCCAGGATGGGGGGAGATACGGTTCAACGCTGAAGGCGTTGTAGTAGGCCCTGCCGTGTTAGCGGCTATAGCTTTTGGGAAATGCTATAGATCTCCACCCCCTGCTTCCGAAGCTCCTCCTGCACCAGTCCAACAGACGTCATCGGGCTCACACATTGGAAGGTGTGAGCCAGCTGTCGCAGGGGGAGCTCGCGCCGTTTCAGCGCAGCACAGTTCAGTGCGCCTCGCTTGCCTTTCGGTGCAGCCCGAGTATCCTTCAGCCTGCTGTGGCAGAAGGAGGACAACATGGCTTTACGGTTGAGTAAATGCATTGAGCGCGGCTGGATCGATAACCGCGGCGAGGGCATGGTGCGCGGTGAGCTTTGGGTGTTCGACCAGGAACATCCGGTGGTACTTGAGTTGGACGGGAACTGCCTGCGGGACATCGCCGGCTGCCGCGTTGAATTCACCAACCCGAACCCCGGTGAAGAGCGCAACATGGATGGCCTGCAACACCAACAACAGGGCTGGACGGGTGACATGACAGCTTCGCGCCGGGTGCGTCTGGATGTGCCGGAAACCTACAAGGGCATGCCGCTCGACCTGGGGGATTTTCCGCGCGTAGAACGCAAGCCGGGTGAACCCACGCCGATCGCGAACTGCCTCTACCTCGAATGGTACAGCCGCCAGAATGGTCGCGTTGTGATCGAAACTGTCACTTTCGATGTCAGCATTACTGCTGGCCCGGTCTGGACCATGACGGAAGCAGAGGAGCGGGATCAGGCCGAAGCGAATCTCACTGCGTTCGGCCGTTTTCTCGAGCAGGCACAAGAAGCGGTCGACCGTCAGCAGTTTGCCGAGGAGGACCTGAAGACTTCGGATGAGCACGAATGGGAGGAGTTCCTGCGTGAGTTCGATGTGCGCACGGAGAAATACGGCAAACTGCTGGATCAGTACGCCGACCACCCGGACCGCGATCGGATTGTTGCCCGGGAAATGGGTTGGGACTGGCTTGATGACGCGCTGGATGCGGATGCCCGCGGGCTGTTTGATGAGGACCGCAAACGGCTGGAGGAGGAGATGGCTGAGACGCCGGATCCGGAACCCAATCCCGAGACGGAAGGAGTCGATTGGGTCCGCGACGAGTACGGCCACATAAATCATCCGCTGCAACTGCGGGTGCGCAACTTCTCCGTGAAGCTCTGGCGTCGCTACAAGGAGCGCGGGCTGCTGGGGGAGAACGGGGATCTGGACCTGCACGACATGCTCTTCAACGCTCAGACTCTTGGCGCCAAGCTGGCGGGCGCGCTCAACGGCGTTGCGTACCGCGAGGTCATTGACGGCGGCTTTGTGGTGGCATGTCTGAAACGTGCTCTGAAATTCATCAACGATGGTCTTGCTGCCGCCGAAAAGGTCCGTGCCAAGGACCTCCTGCAGCCGGGCGAGGTCGACGAGTATGTCCAGGAGCTCTTTGCTGTCCGCGAGGAGATGCTGGCCCTCATGCAGCGCTTCCGGGAACTGACATAGACCCCGGATGGGAGGATGGCCTGGGACCGGATCGGAACGCCTCCAAGACCCGGAGGGTCGATGTCGTGTAGACCCGGGGTTTCAATCCCGGGTATTCGAGTCACCCCACGTAGGTACCCCGGAGGGGTGCAGTAGCCCACCGCCCTAAGCCTACAGCGTTTTAAGCTATTCTGTAGCCGCCACTCCTCACGCTGAAGGCGTGATAGTCTTGAGCCTGGGGTTGGCGAAGCCTACCCCAGGATGGGGGGAGATACGGTTCAACGCTGAAGGCGTTGTAGTAGGCCCTGCCGTGTTAGCGGCTATAGCTTTTGGGAAATGCTAAAGACCTCCACCCCCTGCTTCCGCAGCTCCTCCTGCACTGTCGCGACATCTACCGCTCGCGGCGCACAGCCAGACTGCACGGCAACTGCACCCGCCGTCCCCGCAGCCTGTCCGACCACCATCGTGTGAACCATGACGCGAAGCAGGAAGGGGTTGTCCGTGCTGATGCTGCGACCGGCGCCGATCAGAAGCCCATCAACCCCGCGTGGCAGTAGGCAGCGGTACGGCAGGTCCGACGAATCGCTGTGACACACGGCCGCGGCCCAGGCGTTGGCGCCGGGGTGTTTGATCTGACTCTCCCAACCGACCAACGTGCCCACGGCATCGGGATGGCGGACGCCCGCCGAGAGCATGTCCGCAGTGAAGACGAAGTCACTGTCGAGATAGCGCGAACTGCGGACACCAAGGTTGGCGGCGGTGCCGGCAACGTAGGCGTTGGCGAAACCGGGAATGTACTTGCGGTAGACGTCCGTCACGGTGAACGCCATGTGCCTGCCGTCAACAACGCTGCGGCTGATCTTGTCGGCGTCCAGCCCGTCGAAGTGCGTGAACCCCGTGATGACATGTGCTGCACCAGTCTGGCGCATCGCGTGCATCTGACAGGCGTCCGTCGTATCCTGAATGCCGATGGTCTCGGGTAACTCCCCATTAGCTTTGGCTTGCTTGAACGCATCCATCTGCATGCCGCCGCCGTGAGGGAAGAGGAACGTGCCGCAGTCATCATACTGCGCCAGCGCTTCGTTCAGGTCCCAGTCCACATCCATGTACTCCGGGAACTGATCCGGGTTCTGGCGGAAGAAGCCAACGAATGCGTCGACGTCCACATTGCCGAGACGGAAGCAGAGACTGTGAATCCCCTTCTCGCGCGTGTGCAACGGCACCCCGGCAGCAGCAGCGATGTCCGCATCGCCGGTGGCGTCGATCACAACGCCGCCACGGATTGCCTGACGTCCCGACTTGCTCTCAATGACAACGCCTCCCACTACGCCATCTTCGACGATGGCGCCCGCAGTCCACACCTGCAGCAGCAGTTCGACACCGGCTTCCTCGGCGAGTTTCTGCAAGACCAGCTTGCCGATCTCAATGTCGTAGATGATGTGGCCCTTGTGGTCGTGCCACTTCTTGCCGTAGCCCATGGCGTCGGCCATGGCGTCGGCCACCTCCACGCAGATCCCGGTCGATCCGAGGCGGCGTTCGTTGCCGCCGGTGTAGTAGCAGTTGAAGATGCTGCAGCACATCCCGGCCGTTGCAACGCCGCCCAGAAAGCTGTTGCGTTCAATCAGCAGTGTCCTGGCACCCGTGCGTGCGGCCGCAATTGCCGCCGCCGTTCCGCCGAGGCCGCCGCCGCAGACGATCACATCATACTCATCTCGAACCTGGGTTTCCCGGGCGTCTTCGCTGATCATACTCATCCTCTGACCTCTCTGATCTATCCTTCGGCTTTGACCGGCGTTCCCTGGAGGCGGAGCGCGTGGACGAATTCGTTGGTCTGCAGATTCAGCTCTGCGGGCGACGCAATCAAGCGGCCCGCAATACGCAGATTTTCAATGGAAACGTCTTCAATCGTGTGGTCTGCATCGTGACCCAGCAGACGGCTGGCAAAGCGAAACGGCTGTTCTGCGGTGATATTGCGGAATCGCAACCGGCTGAAGCGTCCCCAGTCGCCGTCCTGCGGCGACCATGGATTGCGCTTCATAAACACATTCAGCAGACACGGACTGACGCCCTCGATCCGAATGTCATCGAACGTCAGGTCGTGGATGTGCGCAGTGCCGCCGTGCCAGCTCCAGAAGACCGCGCCGGTCCATTCGTTGGCTTCCGTGCAGAAGGGGACGTGGTGGATCACGTCGCAGTCGCGCACTTCGGAACCGCCGCTGTCGTGCCGCGCGTTCCAGGTCAATTGGAAGGCGGCGGCCTTATCGACCCAGAGGACGCAGCGCGTAATGCGCGTGTCGTTGACGAACGGCTTAAACACGTCATCGGCAACGCGCAGGAAGCAGTCGTCGATGCGCGCGCCGGGGCCGGCTGAGATGCCGTCGGTATTGTTATACCAGGCCAGGATCTTGAGGTCACGGAAACGATTGTCGCGCCCCCCGGCAATAACCACATAGTACGGCGAGTCGACCAGTGTGACGCCGGCCAGCTCGAGGTTGTTTCCCGCCAGCTTAACCAGGTCCACACGATCGGCGTTCTTCTCCTGCAGATGCCCTGGCCATCGGTACTCGGCCCCGGACAAAACCCCGCGGCCGATCACGCGGGTGCCGTCGCCGCCGCCGGCGAACGAGCCCTTGAGGAACGCCCCGGGAGCCAGGTAATAGGTGGTTGCCGGCTGCAATGCATAGAACTTGCCGATCTCGTGCACACCGGGGCCGAACCAGACCACGGCCGGATCGTCCGGCGCCGGGACGTCGGTCTCGGGCGCGTTCGCAAAGAGGAACAGGACGTCCGACAGGTCGCCGTCGCACTCGACCGACAGTTTTGCCGGACGGTCCAGGCGCAGGACCACCTCGCCGGCGTCAATATCGACGCTGACGCCGACGGCGCGCGGTCGGACAACGACATCGCTGACGGCTCTGCCACAACGTTGGAGGCGCACGTCACACGGTCCGTACAGATCGAACCCGGTCCACGACACCGTATGACCGGCCGTGAACGCCGCCTCTGCCGGCGACGTGGTTATATAGGTGAACGACGAATCGCCGTCAACCGAAACGGTATAACGATCCGACGCCTTGACTCCCGCCGGCGCGGGATAGAGCTTTGCCGATTCCGTCATGGCTTCATCTCCCATTGTCGTTGTTGACGCGATCTTCGACGGGTGATCGCGAGTCGTCCGGAACAATCGCACCGTGCCGGCGAAGCAAGGCGCGCAATTCGTGATAATCAACGTCCCGCGAAGGAATGTGCTGCTGCGCTGCCAGCGCCGCTGCGGCGCCGGCGGCCTGGCCCATGGCCATGCAGAACGGCTGTTCGCGCATGCCGGCATGCGCGGCGCGGTCGCTGGATACGGTCCGGCCGGCGACGAGAATGTGGCAGCTGCCCTTGGGGATCAAGGCGCCGAAGGGGATCGTCGGCAACGTGCCGGGCTCAAGGAACTCCTTGGTCCCGCCGTCATTCGTATGGACATCCACGAAAAACGCGGTGTAGCCGATGGCGTCCGGGAAACACCGGCCACTGATGTAATCGTCGCAGGTCACTCGTGCCTCGCCGACGATGCGGCAGGTCTCGCGGATTGCGGTCATCGGGCTCATGCGTTCGAGCGTAACGCCTTCGCCACCGGGCAATGTCTTGATAAAGCGCAACAGACGCAGCAGTGCCTGGCGCCCGCGGATGTTCGCTTCCGATTGTGTTGTTGACGTTGTGCCGTCCACGCCGATAACATGCGATTGGTTCCGTCCGTAAGCTTTCAGGAAGAGCATGAAGGATTTGGAGTCCATGCCGGCGTAATCACCGGGCAGCAGTCGACTCTCTTGAACGGCTTGTGCGAAATCGGCGTCCACCTGTTCCGGGTCGAAGTCGTTCACGTCGTAGCCGCTGAGAATGAACTCCAGTGTGCCGGGCTGGCGGGTCGCCGTGAACTCGCGTTCGAAGCCGAGCATGCCCACGAGATCCGCGTCCCCGGTGCAGTCGATGATCTCCTTTGCCCGGATCGTGCGCTCCGTGTTCTTGCCAACGCAGTGAACTGCCCACAAGTCGTCGATCCGTTCGATGCCGGTGACCAGTTCGTGGTAGTGCAGCGTCACACCGGCCTGCACGGCCTTTTCTTCGGCGAGCGCGGCGTAGATCCCCATGTTGATCGGGATGTAGTTGCCGGGCCGCCGCTCCTCACGGTTACGGATTGGCGGCATGGCCTCGCCACTGAGTTCTTTGGTCTCGCTGACCATCTCCCAGCCGATGCCGCCCACCTGCAGTTCACCCCAGGCATGGAAGTAACCGGGGAAGTTCACCCCGCCGTTGGTCATCGTACCGCCGAGTTGGCCGCTCATCTCCGCCAGCGTAGTTCTGGCTCCGGCGCGTGCGGCCTGTATCGCCGCGATCGCGCCGGCCGTGCCGCCGCCGGCGATCAGGACGTCAGTGTCTTCATGAATGGTTGCTTCAATCATTGGAGTGGCTTCCCATTTCAGAAGGCGACCAATAATGGCCGCCCCACAATTACCGGATAGGAGCGTTCAAGTTTTTCCAGGCCTTGTTCAGGCGTTCAAAACTGTCGGCAATGGTTTCCTCAACGCTTTGGCCGGGCCACGGCGTCATTTCGATCACCAGATTGCCGCGTTGCTCGCGATTCAGGAAGCCAACGTCCAGCAATGTTTGCAGGATCTCCTTCAATTGCGGTACGTCGATTTCTCCGCCCGGACAGCCAATCGGCGGATGCGTGTCGCCGTAGCGTGGATCGCTCTGCTGCAATACGCAGTTGCCCAGATGTACGCGCTGCAGGTACAGCGCTACCGCCCGGATTGCATCGGCGAAGATCTCACCCATCAGCGGCAGATGAGCCATGTCCAGTTCGATAGCCAGGTTGTCGACGTCCGGCTGCAGTGACTCAATCAGGTCGACGCACTCGGCGGTCGGGCCGTAGAGGAATTTCTTGTCGATGGTCATATCGAACGGCTCCAGCAATGCCGTGATGCCGTGCGGCTTGAGTTCGTTACAGAGCCAGCGACAGAAGTCGGCGAACGCTGCATGGTGCGCCGGCTTCGCCTGATCCGGTGAAGGACCTCCTGACGCGAAGATGAAGCCGGTCGCGCCGGTTGCCGCGGCGCACTCGACCATGTCCTTGACGATCATGCGAGTCTGCGCCTGTTCGGGAATGCTCGTCGAGCAGAAGGAGATCTTGCGCAACGGGAAGAAGTGCGTGGCGAAGGTGACGTCCGTCTTGCCGCAATCGTGGAGGATCGAAATGAGCTCTTCACGAGCCGCCGGCTCGTACGGCAGGCAGCAGTCAAATGTCTCAATGTCGTCCCGCTGTGCCAGCGCCTTCAGCGTGGGAACATGTTTGTCCGGATGCCCGCCGCAATCGGGATAGAGCATGTGATGAACCAGCCCGAGTCGGGCATAGTTGGTGATGGGCTCACGCATTGGCCTGGGCCTCGAGCTTCTTCTGCCAATAATCCGCCCAGACGGCGGTGGCACTGTTGCTTTTGATCATCAACGCACCGTTGTCATTGACGTCGTCGGCAAACAACTTACGCACGGCATCCGCATAGGGGCCGGGATTGAGCACAACTTCCAGCGTTACCTCATTCCCCAGGGCCCATGGTTTGGCATCTTGCGGTTTTGTCGCAGCCCCCATGGCCGCTTTGCGAATCGACGCTGCCGTGACGTCCAACGGCAAACAACGGCCGCCGCTCTCGCCAAGCGATTCTTTGACTGCAACAGTTTTTGTTCCCGGCACCAATGCCTCCGCTTCGGCGCATCCGGCGCTATCTCCAGTCATTAGGACGAGGGGGAAACCGAAGTCGCCGGCGATGGCCGTCTCCATGCCGATCTCGCCAACGGACACGCCATTGAGCCGCAGATCCCGGATGTCCAGTTCATAGCTGTGATGCAGCAGGCCGCCGGGCGTGCCGTACTTCGAGTGGAAGCCGACCAGGACAAGGCCCGCGAAGCCATCGTCCAAGCCGCCGGCCCAGTCGGCGCGATACGGCGGCTTACCGGCGATGAAGCTGACTCTCTCCGGCAGCCAGGCCGGGTCGATGTTGCGGCCGTAGTAGTGCTCGTCGTAGATCACGACCTCGTCGGCGCCGCCCGCCAAGAGGCCTTCGATGCAGGCGCAGAGGTCGGACTTGAACATCCGTAAGCCGAAATCATACTCGGGCTTGCCGGGTTCGGCCTGGTCGTAGCTGACGACCCCGCTGACGCCTTCGATGTCGCAACGAATCATGTATTTGGTGGGGCTCATTTCAGGCCTCCAGGGGTCAAGGAATTGCCAGGTCGATGTAGACGACGTTGACGGCGTCGCCGGACGCAAGCGTTAGGGAAAGTTCGTTGTTACCAGCCGCAAGGAGGTCCTCCGGGACTTCCCAAGCGCAGCGATGGCCGGCCGGGCTGATCATGCCGTCAAACGGGTTGCCGAAAAAGCGGCTACAGTTGTCCGTTTCGTTAAGTGCAGTGCCGTTGATGTTCGCTGTCAGCTGTCGGCCTGCCAGGACCTGTACGGTATGGACCCGCAGCCGGATCGCTTGGTCCGGACGGTTCCGTCGGGGTGCGAGATCGAAGGTGAAGCTTTCTGATGTGTCGGTATTCAGCTCTCTCGGCAATTGACCTTTGTAGCTCGTGCGCGCCAGCATGCAGTACTGCGACTGCCGTCGCAGAAAACCGCGATCAACCAGTTTGGGCAACACATGGAACGGCGGCTCCATGATCGGGATGTCTTCCTTGTGCCCCATCCGGTAATACACGTAGTTGAACAGACTCAGACCGTCGGCACCGCGTTCGCAAGCCAGGTTAGCCGTCGTGTAGAACTGGTGATCACTCGTCCGCGGGTCGCCGTTCGTGCCGTACTTTCCATGCGGCAGGAAGTAGCGGTGGTTGCCGGTAGAGTGGGTCATTTCCAGATAGATGGCAGCATCCGGAACCCGCGTCCGGGCTTCGGCGATGTCGGTGGGTTGGGTCGTGTGATACCAGCCCGACAGATTAAACATGTCGACACCGGCTTCGTGCAGCCGGGCGAGATCCAGCCCAATCCCGGGATGGGCGGACAACTGCAGCGGAATGCGCACGCAGAGATGGCGTCCCGGCTTGATGTCGAGGGCCTGGCGCACTTGACCAACGAAGTCCGCAATGATCTCAATGCGTTCCGCTTCGTCCGGTCCGTTCTGACGGAACAGCGTGTCGTCCCGGAGGAAGTCCAGTTCCAGGCCGGCGAGGTCGTAGTTTTCGGCCAACTCCGTCAGCAAGGCCAGTTTGTAATCGCGCACCTCCGGGATAGACCAGTCCATGCCCCGACACTTGTAGTAGCCTTCCCGCTGCGGATGGTCCGGATCGATATGCCACTCCGGATGCTCGCAGTAGAACCGGCAGGAGACGAGTGACCGCTGATTCTTCCGGGCGTAGTTCTCCTGGTGATGAACGTCATTCAGCCGCAGGCTCACAAAGGGGGCCATGCCGTGCTTCGTACAGGTATTCACCAGAACTTGGACCATGTCGCCGCCTTCGTAGACGTAGCTGTCATATCCGTTGGGGACCAGTCCTGCTCCTTCGATCTCGAGTCCCGTACGCTGCTTCCACCAGTCGTAGAAGTCCGGATCTACTCCGCTCTGCCACCACGGCACCCAGCCCATGCCCGGACTGAGCATGTAGGCGTCGACCCCGGTGTTCGCCACCTCGTCGATTGACGCGATCAGCATGTCCTCGCGGAAGCCTTCGTGCTCTTCGCGCCAAGGGCTGACGCAAGTCACGGTACAGGTTGTGTCGTTGTTGTAGAGCAGGCGATATGGCGCTTTCGGCCGTTGCATGTTTATTCTCCTGGTGTGTTCCGTAGGGGGGAAACGGGGGAAGATCCTTGGGAATAGACCTCTACTCTTCGACTTCAGATAGATATGGCGGCCAGTTCGTTGTCAAGGCCACGGCGGATATGGGCCCGCAATGCATTCGCAGCTCTTGCCGGGGTGAGAGTAAGGAGGTCCTTCACGAGTTGCTGGTGGTGATCGGGATCGCGATCGCCGCGGGCCCAGCCGCGGCGGGCATTGGACAACATCAGGCTGCGCGCCATCAATCGATCGAACTGCTCCAGCAGGAGCGGGCTGTCGGCGCGAACAACGATGAACCGGTGGAGGGCGTGATGCACTTCGGCGAACTTCCGCACGGCCGCATCGCCGGTGCCGCCCAGTTGATCACAGCCTTCTGCCAGTTCCTTGAGCCGGGCAGCGGTCGCCTCGGTCATGTTCCGGCGCATCCGGGCCAGCGCGGCCAGTTCCAAAACCTCCCGGACAAAGTAGCGGTCACGTGTCTGTTCCGGTGTATCTTCCGGAATCCGCACGCCCCAGCGCGGGACATTTTCGATAAGCCCGTTGTTTTCGAGGCGCCGCAGCGCCGCGCGCAAGGTGATGAGCGAGGTGTCGAACTGGTCGGCCAGCTTTCGCTGCGAGAGGAACGCACCGACCGGCACTTCGCCGTTGAGGATGCCGTCTCTCATCGCGGCAAACACGATATCTTCCTGCGTTGCGGGCATCCCGCCTCTCCTGCTATAACTGTTATAACATACACTGGAGGCGCTTTTGTCGGGGGTCAAGCAGGATCACGAAAAAAACCGACGAAGCTCAGCGGCCGGGGATGAGCCAGGTGCCGCCGTCCGGCCAGCCGCTGTGCTGGGCGTTGTATTCAATCAACGCGTTGCTGTCGCCCTGGTGGCCTTCGGCGCTGCCGTCGGCGAAGACGTAGTTGGCCTGGTGGTCGCCGCGCAGGTCCGTGGGGATCCCGGTCGCGATGCGTCCGGTCGCCCACCATTGCGCTCCTGGCGCGGGCTTACTGACGTAGAACGGCACGGACGCGGCGTGGTTGGCGCGCTGCAGGTAATTCCCGCCGGCGGCGGCATAGGAGTAGTAGAGCATGTCGCCGGCCAGTACGGAGAGTTCTCTGCCGTTAAAGGTGTAGGTGCGCTCGGGCCGGGTCCAGTACTTGGTGAAGCTGTAGCTGCCGCCGGGTGTGCCGGTCCCGGAGCCCCAGGCGCCGGGCGCCAGGAAGTAGGTGCCGTAGATCCGCCAGGCGCCGGCCGGTTCGTTGTTCAGATCGATCTCCGGACAGAGCGGACACTGCAGGAAATTGGCATCGACATACGGCGCCAGGACCGGCCTGCCGTCGTAGTTGACGGTCGCGTCCATGCAACTGATCATATTGGGCCACCACGTGGCGCCGGTGGTTTCCCGCTGGACCTCGTAGACGTGTGCCGGATAGCGGGTGTGATCACCGGCATACATGGAGAAGGCCATGCCGACCTGCCGCAGGTTGTTCAGACAGACAATCTGCCTGGCTCGCCGTTTCGCCCGCCCCAACACCGGGAGCAACAGCGCTGCCAGAATAGCGATGATGCCGATCGCCGTCAGCAACTCAATGAGCGTGAACCTCAGCAATGATAGATTCCAATCACGCGCACATCGACTGCAGCGCCGGTTTCGGCGAAATCCCCTGGTCGGCAGGAATTGGGGGCCTATGGTATACAAGGTGCCGCTCCATCGAGAAGGACATTTGAATTGACTACTGTCAAGATAGGGCCGAAGCCTGGTCATGCCAGAGCAGACGGCGATGAATCTGTGATAAGATCTGATCAGCAATGCAGAGTTCCCTGAAGCCGCCAACCGACCTGGGCCGGCGTTGCCGTCGGCTTGAAGCCGCCGGCAGAGAGCTGTTCTATGCCGGCCGCCGGCTCCATGTGCACCGGGTCAATCTGGCGACCTCCGCGCCCGGCTACTGCATTACCCCGCACCAGCACTCCTACTATGAGGCCCTGCTGATTGTCGACGGAGAAGCCGTGGAGACCGTCGGCCGGCGCCAGCGGCTGCTCCCGGGGACGCTGCAACTGCATGCGCCCGGCACGCGCCATGGGTGGCGCACGCCGGCTGCGGGTCTGTGCCGGTTTGCCGTCAGCTTTTCTCTGGCGCCGCCGGTTGAGCTGCCGGCGGACCGGCCGTGGCCGGTGCAGACCGATGCGATCACGGTCCTGCAGGAGATGCTTGAGCAGGCCGGACAGTGGGCGCCGGGCGCCAAGGAGGAGCTGCAGGCGCGGCTGTTGCTCTGGCTTTCCCGGTTTCTGGCGCTGCTGGACTGGTCCACGGTGGAGACTGCCGAGGACCCGGTGGCAAGCTGGACTCTGGACGACACCGTCGACCAATTCCTCCGGGACAACCTGGATCAGGCATTGACTCTGGCGGACGTGGCAATCATTGCCGGCGTCAGCGTTCCGACCTTGACCCGTCAGTATCGCGCGACAACGGGAGTCTCGGTTATGCAGCGTTTTCAAGCGTTGCGGATGGCCGCCGCCGCGCAACTGCTGCGGGAAACGGAACTGCCGGTGAAGGAGATCGCCGTTCGCGTCGGTTTTGCCGAGTCCTCCTATTTCTGCCGCCGCTTCCGGCAGCAGCATGGCACCTCCCCCCAGCGGTATCGCCGGTCCTGAGGCGGCCGTCGGGGCAGGCCGCTGATCAATTGTCGCTCATCAGCGGCTTGCGTCCGCGACATCGTCAAGTCTGCCGAACATGATGCGCTCCTTACGGCTTTTTGAGTGGTCGCCCTGGGTCACCGTCAGGTAGATCGTGCCGTCATAGTCATGGAACGTGGCGTACTGGAAGGACTTCTCTGTCTCGAAGCGATACTTGCGCTCCCAGGTCTTGCCGTCGGGAGAAACGTCGATGTTGAATATCGACCGATGAATATCGTTGATCTTTTCGCCGTCCTGCCAGGCGAGATAGTACACGCCGTTGAAGCATTCGAAGTTCGGCTTGGAGTCGCCGCCGGTCGGCACGGCGTCAATGTACTCGTTGGTCGTCCAGGTCCTCCCGTCAGCGCTTTGCGAAAACATGTACCGCCGATCGCGGTTCCCCTGGCGCGAGATGCTCATCCAGGTGCCGTTCGGCAGCCGGTTGACGGCGGCCTCGGTCAGTTTTGCTTCGTTCGGTTTGAAGTAGTGCCCCAGCACGGTGACGCGATCCATGGCCTCGTTGAGCCCGGCCCAGGCGTTCTGGCCGCCGGGGAAGTTGTTGAGCACGGCATAGACCTTGCCGTCGAAGTACTTGAACCCGTCGATCATATACAGGCCGAAGTCGACGGGATCCGCGGCGAAGCCTTTGGCGGCCGCGTCCTGATGCAGGTACTGCGGCTGCATGGGGAAGACGCCCTGATCGGTTTCGATCTCGACCGGATAGATATTCCAGTCAAACGTCCGGGTCGACAGGTCGTAGTCGATGTGCCAGGTCTGCGACTGGCGTTTCCCGGGCTCCTCACTGGAGAAGAAACAGCGCAGCGTCGTGTCGTCTTTCCGGATAATGCGCGGTACAAAGCAGGCACCGACCGGGAGCGTTTCATTCTCGTACTCTTTCTCTGTCGCGGCGAAAACCGTGGTTTGTGCCACCGCCAGGGTCTCGACGTCGACAACAGACAAGGCGTTATAGACGAACGACCAAGCGGCTGCTTCACCGGGTTGGACATCGTTTGCCATGTAGACGATATACGCCTTGCCGTCGACGATAATGAAATCGGCGTCATGCGCACCTTTAACGTGCGGTTCACAGATGTTGACCAAGCCGGCCATCACCTGGTTGGCAGCGGCCCTGGCGTTCCATTCGGCGGGGAGCAGGTGGGGCATGGGCGGTTCCTTTGTCGGGTTCTCGGCACTCGCGACTCACAGACGCAGCACAGATCTTACACCGGCTGTGCGGCAGCGCAAGGCGGGCGGATTCCCCGCGGCGGCTGAGGCACGAAGCCGGCGAACCGGCTGCTGTTGTCTTGAAACCGGGTAGGGCGTAACTAAGGTTGTTCCCTCGCAACTGATTATCAGGAGTAAACGTGGACACAGATGAACAGATTCTGCTGGCGCATGGCGGCGGCGGCAGCCTGACCAAAGAGCTGATCGAGCAGCAGATTCTCTCGCGGCTCGGCAATGCGGCGCTGCAGCCGCTGCTGGACAGCGCCATCCTGCCGCGGCCGGGCGGCCGGTTGTGTATGACCACCGATTCGTTCGTGGTGCAGCCGCTGGTCTTCCCCGGCGGCGATATCGGACGCCTGGCCGTCTGCGGCACGGTGAACGACATCGCGGTCATGGGAGCAACGCCGTTGGCGTTGTCGTTGGGGTTGATCATCGAGGAGGGCCTGTCCATGGCCCTGCTGCAGGAGGTCCTTGATTCCATTGCCGCGGTCGCCCGGGAAGCCGGCGTCAACATCGTGACCGGCGACACGAAGGTCATCGAACGCCGGCAGGGCGACGGGTTGCTGATCAACACCGCCGGCATCGGCGTGTTGCCGGATGATTTCACCGTTGCCCCCGAACGCCTGGCGGCGGGCGATGTGATCCTGATCAACGGCGGTATTGCCGAACACGGACTGGCGGTAATGTCGGCCCGAGAGGGATTGGCTTTTGAAACGGACCTGCAGAGCGACGCGGCGCCGCTGAACGGCTTGATTGCCGCCTTGATGGCGACGGACGTCGACCTGAAATTCATGCGCGACCCGACGCGTGCCGGCGTTGCCGGCGTGATGGCCGATCTCTGCGACGACACCGGCCTGACCATTGAGCTTGATGAAGCCGCCATCCCCTTGACCACAACGGCCCGCCACACCGCCGAAATGCTGGGGCTCGACCCGCTGACGGTCGCCAACGAAGGCAAGGTGATCTGCGTCGTTCCGGCAGCCGATGCCGAGCCGGCGCTGGCGGCGCTGCGAGAGCACCCCCTGGGCTGCAGGGCCGCCGTGATCGGGCGTCTCACGGACGCGACGCCGCCACTGGTCGAACTCATCAGCCGCGCCGGCGGCCGCCGAATTGTCCAGCGGCCCTACGGCGAGGAACTTCCCCGTATCTGCTGATGCATGAACTATCGATAGCGGTGCAGTTGGTCGAGCAGGTGCTCGCCGCTGCCGCAGAAAACGATGCTGCCAGGGTGACGGTTGTCCGGCTGGATGTCGGCGCCATGCAGCTTGTTGTCCCCGAGGCCATGCAAACGGCGTTCGCAGCTTCGGTGCAGGGCACTGTCGCCGAAGGCGCTGAATTACTGATCAACGAGGTCGAGGCCAAAGCCCGGTGCCGCGAGTGCGGTCACGGGTTTGCCCCGGAGATCGGGAACTATATGTGTCCGGAATGTCTGCAAGCCAACGCCGAAATCATCCAAGGGCGCGACATTCTGCTGACTTCATTGGAATGTGTGACAAATGAGGAGCTTGAGAATGGCTGAAGTCAAAATTGTCAGCAACGTGCTGCGGGCGAACGATACCATTGCCAACGAGAATCGCGCCCGAATGGACGCCGCGGGGGTGCAGTCGCTGAACATCGTCAGTGCACCGGGCAGCGGCAAGACCACCCTGCTGGAAGCAACGATCCCGGCCCTGGCGGGCAAGAACTGTGCCGTCCTCGTCGGCGACCTGCAGACCTCACGTGATGCCGAGCGGGTTGCGGAGATGGCCGTGCAGGCCATTCAGATCAACACCGGTCGCGGCTGTCACCTGTCGGCCGAACAGGTGGCCGAGGGCCTCAACGCCCTGGATCTGGCGGAGCTCGACTATGTCTTTATCGAGAACATCGGCAACATGGTCTGTCCGGCGGGCTTCGACCTGGGTGAGCATCGGCGCGTCGTCCTCCTCAGTGTGCCCGAAGGCGATGACAAAGTGGCCAAGTATCCCACTCTCTTTCAATCGGCCGACATCGTCCTGCTGAACAAGATCGACTTGCTGGGCGTCCTCGACTTCGACCTCGACCGGGTAAACAGCGACCTGGCCCAGATCAACTCGGCCGCTCCCTTTCTGCAACTGTCGGCGAAAACAGCCGGCGGCCTGGAAGCCTGGCTGGATTGGCTGCGGCGCGACTGAATGGCCTGGGGCAATTCGTTTCGAAACCGTTAAGCTGTAATGCGGCCCTTCAGGCCTGTGTTTCAGGATCAATCAATACCCGGACCTGCAGCCCGGGCTATATCAATATCGGCCCTTTGGGCCTCAGGACACCGCTTCTGAAGCTAAGCTTGACGATGTCTTCGTTTTTCCGTGGATTGCCCCGTGAGCCCGAAACCGGGCAACTCGAAGAGCGGGTCCAGGCAGCCGACCGGCGGCATTGACGCCGAAGCAAGATGGTCGTGGGGCTATTTCGCGCTGACGCCGTGGACAAACAGGTCCTTGGGCGCCGGCGCCTGATCGGTGACCTCATCCCCTGTGGTGTCCTTGAATTTCACCCGCGTTTTCCAACCGTTGTCCGGACCGGTGATCACGGCTTCCTGGATCAGGTAGAATTCCGTGTCTTTATTGACGCTGCTCTTGATCGCTTTGCCGGCTTTGAAGTCGAGTTGACGGAAGGGTTTGGCGTTGTCCTCCCTGAACCATTGGACGCGCAAGGGGAAGAAGTACTTGACCGTAACCCAGATGCGGACCTGTTCGCCGCCCGGGTGTTTGAGCTGCAGGACCCGGCATTTCTGCGTCTTCAGGCGGTCCCCTTCCAACTCCTTGTCGAAGTTCCAGTAGAGGAACGACAGGGTAAGATCGGACGGGCGGATCAGGAAGTCCTGGAGCGTCGCCGCCCCCGGTCCGGCGTCCTGCTGTTTGATGCTGGTGGTGCCTACCAGGCCGTCGGCGGGAATCTGGCGTACCAGGTGGCGTTCGCCGCCTTCGAGGATCACCTGCATGCGCCATTCTTTGGGTCTCAGGCGGGCGCGGATTTCGATCTTCCGTTTCAGCCGTTTGCCTTTCGACACATGGTGGATCTGCCCTTCCAGCCTGGCCCAGCTATTGATGAACTGCGGGTAGCGCACCACGGAGAGAAACTGTTTCGCGGTCATCGTATTGCCGTCGAGCGGTTTTCGTTTGCCGGTTTCCGGTTTCGTCGTTTTGCTCTGCCCGGCGACGGCGGCGGCGGCGAGCAGGCCGACGCCGACGAGAAACAGCATTTCGGCAAAGGTTTTCGAACGGAACTGATTCATGGCACATTCCATCGTTTACAGGTTATGACGGCTCTGCGTCTTCACCTATTCAGCGGCGCCGGCAACGTTTTCGATCACGGGCAGCTTCAGAATCTGTCCGACGCGCAGGCGATCCGGCGAATCCAGTTGATCACGGTTGGCGGCGTAAATCCGGTCGGCGTGGCGCGTTGTCCCATAGGCGGCGGCGGAAATCCGGGACAGATTGTCGCCGGGCCGGACGGTATGCGTTCGCGGCGGCGGCTCGGTCGCCGGCGGCGATTCGGGGGGCACCTGAGAGACGGGCACGGGCAGTGCCGCGACCGCGGGCGGCGGTGTCGCCGGTTCTGCCGGCGGGTTCGCCGGCGGGTCGTCGGACTGCGGGAACCGGGCCTGGAGCTGCTTGAGATATTTCTGCTGCGCCCGCTCCAACAGCTGCCGGACCTCCAGCAGGCTTTCGGCGTCGGCGGTGTCCAGGTAGGCTTCGTAGTGGACGATCGCCCGCGGCAGGTCCTGCTTGTGATCTTCGTAGATCATGGCGAGCTGCAGGTGCGCCCGATGCGAGTCCGGCGACAGGCGCAGACATTCTTCGTAGTGCCGGATTGCCAGATCGACGCGGCCGTCGCGCCGACAGGTCTCCGCCTTCTGAAACTCCGGGTTGCCTTCGTTGACGGCGCGGTAGTCGCCGCAGCCGCAGATCAGCGCGGCAAGCACACACGCGGGCAGGACATAACATAAACGCAAATACATGCCTCCGTTCCTCCTGGGAATATCCTAACCAGCGATTGCTTCGGCGTCAAGTATGATTGCCGGCGGCGAGCCGGAACGGGGCTGCTGTTTCAAGCGTCGGGAAAACGGTCCGCAGGCGGTCCTCGGCGGCCGCCGTAAACAGCAGTTTGACGTTGGGCCCGGCATCAATGGTGAAGTAGACCTGGACGCCGTCGCGTCGCAGGTGCCGGACCTGTTCGAAGACCGCCACGGTCTGCGGCCGCCAGTACAGCAGCGGCGGGCGGGCTGCCAGCATGGTTGCGTGCATGGCCAGGGCGTTCGCTTCGGCGATGCGGCCGGTCTGCGGCAGGTCGTTGGCGGCAATGGCCGGCTGGATCGCGGCCAGGTCGGCCGCCGCCCGGGCCGGCCAGGCAGGGTAGAAGTCGGATGCGGCAGTCGTTCGATTCATCCCGTCGCGCGAGCTGACGGGTTTGGGTTCCGTGGCGACCAGGACCAGCCCGACCCGCAGATCCGGCCAGGTGACGGGCAGACGCTCGGCGAAACTGTCCAGGCCGTCCGCGCGCTCGCCGGCATGCCAGTGGACGAAACCCTCAACGACGGACCGGCAGGCACTGCCGCTGCCGAGCCGGGCCAGGATCGACAGGTCGCGCGGGGGCAGGTTCCAGGCGAACAGCCGATCCAGCGCTTTGACCAGCGCGGCATAGCCGGAGGCGGACGAGGCCAGGCCGGCTGCCGTTGGTATGGTGTTGTGCGTCGCCACCCGGAAACCGGCGCCGGCCGGGCGGAACAGATCGAGAAACCGCGACACGCGGGAAACAAACTGCGAGTCCGCCGCCAGCCGTTCGCCGTTGAGCGTGACCTGATCCCCGGGGCCGGCCGTGAGCGTCAGGGACGTATGCGTGCCGAATTCGCCGAGGGAGACGGACAGGCTGTCGGTCACGGGCAGGTTCAGCTCGGGATCGCGTTTGCCCCAGTATTTGATCAGGGCGATGTTGGCGGGAGCCTGTGCCGCTGCCGTCGCCGCGGCGTTGGCGGGCCGCCCGGCAAGGACCTCCTTAACCAAATCCTCCCGTGTCATCAGGCGACGGTAACCTTCCGCAACTGCTCCAGCGTACTCATCCCCTGGATGACCTTGTGGATGCCGTCCTGCATCAGCGTGCGCATGCCGTCTTCGGCGGCTTTGCCGCGGATTTCCGGCACGGTGCTGCCTTTGCGGGCGATGATCTCTTTCATCTCGGGCGTGGCCATCAGCAGTTCGTGAATACCCATCCGGCCGCGATAGCCGGTACGCAGGCAGTTCTCACAGCCCTTCGGCCGGCACAGTCGGATCTTGCCGGGCTCGAGATTGAGTTCGGCGAAGTGGTCCTCGCCGTAGAGATGAATCAGATGGTTGAGCTCGTCCGCCGTCGGTTGGTATTCTTCTTTGCAGCGTTTGCAGAGCGTCCGCATGAGGCGTTGGGCCAGGACCGCGATCAGCGCATCGGCGAAGTTCATCGGATCCAGCCCCATATCGAGCAGGCGGACGACGGTCTCCGAGGCGGAGTTGGTATGCAGGGTGGAGAAGACCAGGTGACCGGTGAGCGACGCTTCGACGCCGATGGCGGCGGTTTCGTGATCACGCATCTCACCGATGAGAATGACATCGGGGTCGGCCCGCAGGAAGGACTTCATGGCGGCGGCGAAGGTCAGTCCGATGCGGGCGTTGACCTGCAGTTGCTGGAGCCGCGGCTGCGTGATTTCCACCGGGTCCTCGGCGGTCAGGATCTTGCGGTCGACGGTGTTGATTTTGCCGACCATCGCATGGAGGGTGGTGGTCTTACCGGATCCGGTCGGGCCGACGCAGAGGAAGATGCCGTGCGGGTGTTCGAGACTTTCCTCGACGCGTTCGAAGTTCCTCCGGGACAGCCCCAGGGCTTCCACCGACATCGCTTTGCCGCCGCTGGCCAGGACACGCATCACCGCGGTCTCGCCGTTGACCGTAGGCATGGTACAGATACGCAACTCCTGGCGTTCGCCGCCCATGCGAACGGAGATCTTGCCGTCCTGCGGCCGCCGGCGTTCGGTGATATCCATGTGCGCCAGGACTTTGACGCGGGAGATCACCGCGCGGATATGGGTATAGGGCACCTTGAGCAGCTCGATACATTCACCGTCGATCCGGATCCGCACGCGGGCGTCATTCTTGCCTTTCATCGGCTCGATGTGAATATCGGACGCGCCGCGTGTCACCGACTCAATGATGATATGGTTGACGAGCTGGATAATGGCCGATGCGTTCTCGTCGAGCAGTTCCTCTTCGTCGGGGACTGCGGCATCGGCTTCGACCGATTGATCCAGCTGGCCGACAATCGACTCGAGATCCTGGTCAACGCGGTCTTCGTCTTCAGGGTAGGCATACCCGAGGTAACGGAGGATGTCCTCCTTGGTGCCGACGCGCAGTTCGGGATTCGGATCGTTGACCAGTTGCTTGGCTTCCATCACCCGGTCGGTGTTGGAGGGGTCGTCGATCAAGACAATGACCTGGCCGTTCTCGCCGCGGAAGGGCACCCAGTTCTGATTGGCCAGATAGCTGCGGTTGAGGGCGTCGAGCATCTCATGGTCCGGGGAGATGCGTTCGTCGTACCCCATAAAGGGGACCCGGTAGAAGTCCCGCAGGGCGATGCCGATCTCCTCGATCGGAATCCGCTCCTGCCGGCGCAGCAGGATGGTCACCGGGATGCCGCGCTGGAAGGCGTCGGCTTCGACTTCTTCGTAACGTTCCAGCGTGATGAATTCATTCTTGATCAGGTACTCGAAGGGGCCGACCCCGCCTTTGAGGTCGCGGCGGAACTTGTCGGAAATGAGTTGGGACACGGCGATGGCGTGGATCACGTCCTGATCGGAGAACGCCCCGCCCGCTCGCCGGTTGATGATCTGCATCACGCCCAACAGCCGTTCGTTGTGTTTGATCGGCACGACGATCATCGACTCGGTAATGAACCCGCTGATCTGGTCGAAGCTGTAGTCGAAGCTCAGTTTCGGGTGGATGGCGGCGAGTTCATCGGTGTTGTAGACGTCGTGAATCCGGATCGGGTCGCCGCTCATGGCGACATAGCCGGCGAGGGAGGAGGGGCCGATGGGAACGCGGATGGCGTCGTCCAGGTCCTGGCCGGTGAGGAACCAGGAGACGATCTCCTCGCCGTCGACGCGATAGAGGGTCATGCGTTCGGCCTGCAGCAGTTCGAGGAGATTGCGCTCGATATCGGGCAGGATCTGCTCGAGCTTATCGGCTTCCTGGATCAGCCGGAAGAGCCGATTCAGGTACACCGTTTGCTGGCCGTTGTCCTGGGCCTGATCAACTTGATCGGTCCGGCCCCAGCTCGGTACATCACTCATCGTGTCGTTCCTGTTGTCACCCGGCGACGGTTACCCGGCGGAGTTGGGCGAGATCGGCTTTGCCCAGCATGATTTTGTAGATGCCGTCCTGCAGCAGGGTCCGCATGCCTTCTTTCGTGGCGAGATCCTTGATTTGCGGGACCGTGCCCTGGGCGGCAACGAGTTTCTTCATCTCCGGTGTCGCCAGCAGCAGTTCGTGAATGCCCATGCGGCCGCGGTAGCCGGTGCCGCGGCAGTCATCGCAGCCGACGGGCCGATACAGCGTGACATCATGGCGGTCATAGCCGAGTTCGTCAAACATGTCGTCGCCGTAGAGGTTGGCCAGGCGTTGCACTTCCTTGGGCGAAGCTTGATACGGTTCCTTGCAGCGCTTACAGAGGGTACGTACGAGGCGTTGGGCCAGGATGCCCAGCAGCGCGTCGGCGAAGTTCATCGGATCCAGCCCCAGATCAAACAGACGCACAACGGTCTCCGAGGCCGAGTTTGTGTGCAGGGTCGAAAATACGAGGTGACCGGTCAGCGAGGCCTCCGTACCGATATGGGCGGTCTCGTAGTCACGCATCTCACCGATGAGGATGACGTCGGGCGAGGCCCGCAGGAAGGTGCGCAGCGCCGCGGCGAAGGTCAGGCCGATCTGCGGCATCATCTGCACCTGCTGCAGACCGGGCTGCGTGATCTCAACCGGGTCCTCGGCGGTGACGATCTTGCGTTCGATCGTGTTGATGTGTCCCAGGAGCGCGTGCAGCGTGGTGGTCTTACCCGAACCGGTGGGACCGACGCAGAGGAAAATGCCGTGCGGGTGCGACAGGCATTCCAGGATGCCTTCGTGGTTGCGTTCGTGCAGTCCGAGCATGTCCACTGTCATCAGGTCGGTACCGCTGGCCAGCACACGCATGACGGCGCTCTCGCCGTTCACCGTCGGCGTAATGGCAATGCGCAGTTCCAGCGGTGCGCCTTCCATGGTCACGCCCATCTTGCCGTCCTGCGGTTTGCGCTTCTCCGTAATGTCCAGACCGGACAGCACTTTGATACGGGCGATTACCGCTTTGATGTGGGTGTGCGGGATGTGCAGGACCTCGGTGCAGGCGCCGTCAATCCGCATCCGGACAATGGCGTCATTCTTGCCCTTGCCGGGCTCGATATGGATATCCGAAGCCCGCAGGTTGACCGACTCGATGATGATGTGGTTGACCAGCTGGATGATGATCGAGGCGTTCTCGTCATACAGCTCTTCCTCGGAGAACTCGTCGCCGTCGATCGTCAGGTTGGCGTCCAGTTTGCCGACGAGGTTATCCAGATTTTCATCCTCTTCTTCCTCGTCTTCCGGATACGGCACGCCGAGGTAGCGATGGATGTCCTCCCGCGTACCGACCCGCAGGTCGATGTCGGAGACGCCGAGCAACTGTTGGATTTCCATGATGCGCGCGGCGTTCGAGGGGTCGTCAATCAAGACCATCAGGTGATCGGCAGTCAGCCGGAACGGGACCCAGTTGTTGACCGCGAGATACCCGGGATTCAGGTTCTCGAGCAATTGCGGGTCCGGCACCAGGGATTCGTCGTACCCCAGATAGGGCGTTTCATAGAACACCGACAGCGACGTCCCGATGTCCGCCGGCAGCAGCTTCTCTTCTTTCTTGAGCAGAATCGTGACCGGTATCGCCTGCTGCTGGGCTTTGTCGCTGAGTTCCTCAAAGCGTTCAACCGACAGCAGGCCCTCCTGGATCAGATGGCGAAACGGGCCGGCGTCGAGTTTGAGCTGCGCCTTGAAGTGATCGACGATGAGCTTGGCGATGGCGGCACAATGAATCAGGTCCTGGTCGGAGAACTTGCCGCCGCCCAGGCGGTTGATCACCTGGACGGCGCCGAGGACTTTGTCCTTGGCGCTCAGCGGCACGACGATCATGGACTCGGTCATGTAGCCGCTGCGCTGGTCGTAGTTCTGTTCGAACTTCAGCTCCGGGTGGATGGCGGCCAGTTCTGTGGCGTCGTAGACGTCGTCGATGCGCAGGGGTTGATTGGTCAACGCCACATAACCGGTGATCGATGAGGTCCCGATGGGGACGCTGATGACGTCATCGACTTCAGCGCCGGTCTGCTGCCAGGAGACCAGGTCGTTGCTGTCCCGGCGATACACCGTCAGGCGTTCGGCCTGGAGCAGTTCGAGCAGCTTCTGTTCAAGCTCGAAGTAGACCTCCTCGAAATAGGTGGCCTCGCTGATCAGCGTATAGATCTGCTTCAGCAGTTGTGCTGCTTCGGCTGTGGCATCCGTTGCCATTTAGTCTTCCACTGTTACGCGTCGCAGCTGATCCAGGTCCGTATCGCCGTTGAGGATCTTGGCGATGCCGTCCTGCAGCAACGTTCGCATGCCGTCCTGAAACGCCAGTTGCCGGATTTCCTCGGCAGTGGCGCTGCGGGCGATCATTTTCTTCATCTCTTTGCTGCCGACCAGCAGTTCGTGAATGCCGGTCCGCCCCTTGTAGCCGGTGCCCATGCACAGATCACACCCCTTCGGGCGGCAGAGCGATAGACTGCCGAGCTCCGCGCCGAGCTCGCCGAAGATCTCTTCGCCGTAGAGATGGACCAACCGGTCGATCTCTTCCTTGGACGCCTGGTACTCCTCTTTGCAGCGTTGACAAAGCGTGCGGACCAGGCGCTGCGCCAGAACGCAGATCAGGGCATCGGCGAAATTCAACGGATCCAGCCCCATCTCGAGCAGACGGATCACCGTCTCCGGGGCTGAGTTCGTATGCAGCGTCGAGAACACCAGGTGGCCGGTCAGCGACGCTTCGATCCCGATGGACGCCGTCTCGAGGTCGCGCATCTCACCGATCAGGATGACATCCGGGTCGGCCCGGAGAAATGAGCGCAGCGCCCGGGCGAAGGTCAAGCCGATCTTCGGCATGACCTGGAGCTGCTGCAGTCCCGGCTGGGTAATCTCGACGGGATCCTCGGCAGTGAGGATCTTGCGGCGCGGCTTGTTGATGTGGCCCAGCAGCGCGTGCAGCGTGGTGGTCTTCCCGGACCCGGTCGGGCCGACGACCAGGACGATGCCGTGCGGGCGCTCGACCATCTCCATCAACGGATCGTGATTGCGCGGCAGCAGGTTGATCTTGTCCAGCGGCAAAGACCCCTCGCCGCTGGCCAGCACGCGCATGACCACGCTCTCGCCGTGGACCGTTGGTACCGTGGCGATTCGGAGCTCCAGCGGCTTGCCTTCCATCTTCACCGCCAGCTTGCCGTCCTGCGGCATGCGTTTCTCCGTGATATCCAGTTTCGACAATACCTTGATGCGCGAGATCACCGCCCGGATGTGCGTGTGCGGGATCCGGAGTTTCTCGTAGCATTCGCCGTCCACCCGCATCCGGACGATGGCGTCGTTCTTGCCTTTCGCCGGTTCCACGTGGATGTCGGAGGCGTTGAGGTTCACCGCTTCGATGATGATGCGGTTGACCAGTTGGATGATCGCCGACGCGTTCTCATCGAACAGGTCCCCCTCCTCGCCGGTCTCTTCGCTTGCCTGCGTCTGCAGCCCGGTATCCAGGCGGCCGACGATGTCTTCGAGGTTGACGTCCTTGGGTTCCTCGTCTTCCGGATAGGCAAAACCCAGATACCGGACGATGTCTTCCCGGGTACCGACGCGCAGTTCGATGTTCGTCTCGTTCAGGAGCTGCTTGATCTCCATCACGCGGTCGGTGTTGTTCGGCTCATCCAGCAGGACCACGGTCTGTCCCTGATCTCCGCGGAAGGGGACCCAGTTGTTGCTCGCGAGATAGCTCGGGTTCAGGTTGTCGAGCAGGGCCTGATCCGGCTGGAACTCCTCGGTGTACGGCAGGAACGGCACCTGATAGTATTCCATCAGGGATTTGCCGATCGCTTCGAGCGGGATATTGGCCTCGTGCTTGAGCAGGATCGTCACCGGCAGGTTCTGGGCCAGAGCGCTGTTCTCCAGCTCCTCAAACTGATCGAGCGTAAGCAGTCCCTCGTTGACCAGCTGTTCGTAAGGGCCCAGACCCGGACGCAGATCCTGGCGGAACTGCTGGCAGAGGATCTGCGAAATCGCGATCGCGTGGATCACGTCCTGATCGGAGAACACCCCGCCGCCGGCGCGGTTCAACAGCTGCAGGACGCCGAGCAGCCGGCCGTTGTGCTCCAACGGCACGACCACCATCGATTGCGACAGATAACCGCTGGCTTCGTCGTAGCTGTATTCGAACGCGAGACTCGGGTGGATCGAGGCGAGTTCATCGGTGTTATAGGCGTCGTCAACCCGCAGGGGCGCATGTGCCATGGCCACATAACCGGCGATCGACGACGGCCCGATCGGCACGCGGATCTCTTCTTCCAGTTCGGTGCCGGTGTGGTACCAGGACACCAGTTCCTGACCGATCCGGCGATAGAGGGTCATCCGTTCGGCTTCGACCAATTGCAGAATCAACTGCTCGAATTCATAGACAATCTCGGTAAAACTGCCGGCGCCCTGGATCAGCTGATAGGTCTGATTGAGGATCCGGTTCTTCTCTTCACGGTAGGCCTCAACCCCGTCCTCCGCCTCGTACGCTGTCGTCATGTTCGATCCTTTGGCTGATTGGATCTTGAAAACCCCAGGCATGACGTTGGCCACATGTCGCGTTGTCCTGCCAGGTCATACAGTACTATTGAGCCAAAAAGTTGTCAAGATCGCAGAAACGCTTGCGTGGCCGGTCCAGACGGCTATAATGGACCCCTTTCAGAACAAGGAGGTCACTGGCAACCGTGCGTTGGTTCTACTGCGAACCCAATTCCCCGGAAGCAGCCGAGAAATGCGCCGTCATGGAGCGCATCGAAAGCTGGTGGTCGGCGTTCACGGAACGTCGGGACGACCTCGATGCAGTCTTCCGCGGCGACGGCGACTGGGACCTGCCGGGCTGGATGGCCGAGAACCTCCAGACGGTGGATTCCCGGCTGATGTGGGAGTTCGGCCCCGGCGTCCGCAACGGCGGGCATCGACTGGTCATCACGCCGGAAATCCATCACGAACTGCGACCGTTGGCGAGCGCCGTCATCGCCGCCGCACCGGCTCTCGAAGGTTGGGAATTCTATGAGTACCGGCCGCCGGGGACCGTGGCCGACGCGCAGGCCCTGGCGGAGGCCCGGACCGGCGCCGACATCAGCGTCCTCACCGTTACCACGGAGCTGACCAAACCCCGTCAGATCAACGTTTATTACCACCTGACCTCGCCCGATCAGGACAGCGAGCAGTTCCGCAACGCCGCCTTTGTCGCGACCGAAACCCTCCTCGGCGAGGAGGTCCTGGACAAGTGGGTCGGGATCATCGACGTCCTGCCGCCGGCCACCAGGCAGGATCATATCTTCGGTTTCGCCAGCAACCAGAAAGCCGCCGGCCCCGGCCTGCGGCTGGCCGACCTGCCCGCTGTTGTCGAACGCCATCTGGCCGACGTCCAGGCCAAGCTGCCCGCTCAGCCGTGGTGGGAGATGATCGACAACGTCCCGTGGACCGCCTACGAACTGCGTCCCCAGGAAGCCGCGGACTACCCCGGCAAACAGGACCTGCTCACCTGCCTTTCCGCCTTCCCTGATTTCCATGAGGCGCTCTTCGGCGGCCGCCCCATGTATGCCGACTGCTTCTCGAAGTTCGACGAGCAGTTCCTCTTCCTGAAGATCGACGGCAGCGAAGGGCTCGAAGGCTCGAGCTTCGGCGACCGCTCGGAAATCGAGGACACCCTGAACGCCGCGCTGCATGCCGATGCCTGCGGCTGTGTCATCGGCGGCGGCACCGGACTGCGGTACAGCTATGTTGATCTGGCCGCGGTCGATGTGGCGAACACCATCGAAGTCGTCCGCCGCGTCGGCGTTAACGGCGGCCTGCCGGCACGATCCTGGATCCAGTTTTACGATCCGTCGATGGCTGGAGAATGGGTGGGGCTGACCCCGACAACACCCCCGCCCCCGATGCCCGGGGCCGGCCGGTGAACCGGCCGGCGGCCCAGCGCCCGACCCCGGCGGCGGCCCCCTTGCCGGCGCCTCTGAGTCTGTTGTATCCGAACGTCTGCCCCATCTGCACCCAGCGCCGGCCGGAAGCCGAAACCGGCTACTGCCGCACTTGCCGCCGCGCCCTGGAGTTCGTCCCCGGAACTGCCTGCAGCCGCTGCGGCGGCCTGCTCAATACCGAACACGCCGAGTGCCGGGAATGCCGCGACAATCCGCGACGCTGGCAGCGGGCGGCGTCGGCGTTTGTCTTTGAAGGATTGGCCCGGAGCTGTATCCACCGCTTCAAATACCATGGCGACACCGTCCTCGCCCCTTTGCTGGCTCGTTGCGGCTGGCAAACCTGGACGAAACGGCACCCGGATGCCGCTGTCGACTGCCTGGTGCCGGTGCCGCTGCATTGGTTCCGGCGCTTCACCCGCGGCTACAATCAGGCCGCCCTCATCTGTGAGGAACTGCAGCAGCTCAGCGGTCTGCCGATCCTGCCCGTCATCAAACGCCAACGCTGGACCTCGCCGCAGGCAACCCTCAATCGCAGTCATCGGCAACGGAATCTGCGGCGCGCCTTCACTGTCATCGACCCGGATGCCGTCGCTGCCAAGGAGGTCCTTCTGGTTGACGACGTGATGACCACCGGCGCCACCCTGCACGAGTGCACCAAGCAGCTCCTGAAAACCAGGGTCAAAGCCGTCCACGTCCTCACCATCGCCCGGCGTTAGCCGCACCCGCGGCGAAACGGGTAAACGGGGGTGGTCGACGTTCTTTGCCGGGTTGGGCCTTTCGCGCCGTGGCGCACCGCAGTTCGTGCCGCGCTTACGAGAACTCGACGACCGCCGGATCGTAATCGTCCGGGGCTTTGTAGCCGAGCAGGTTGAGCACGGTGGCGGCCAGACTGCTGATGCCGAGATTCGTCTTGCCCGTCAGCTTATAATCGCCTTCGCTCTCCGGGTCGTAGATGATGCAGGGCACCGGATTCAAGGTGTGGCTGGTCTTGGCCTTCGGCCTGCCGTCTTCCATCTTGATCTGACCGGTCTTCTTGTCGAGCTCGTACATCTCGTCGGAGTTGCCGTGGTCGGCGGACACGATCAGGATGCCGCCGGCTTTCTTGACCGCCTTCATAATCCGGCCGATGCCGAGGTCCACGGTTTCCACGCCGATCACCGCCGCCTGGAACACCCCCGTGTGCCCGACCATATCGCCGTTCGGGTAGTTCAGCCGAATGAAGCGATATTCGCCGGACTCGACGGCGGCGAGCACGCAATCGGTGATCTCAGCGCCTTTCATCCACGGCCGCTGTTCAAACGGCACAATGTCTGAGGTGATCTCGATGTAGTCCTCCAGCTCGTCGCTGAATTTGCCGGTGCGGTTGCCGTTGAAGAAATAGGTCACGTGGCCGTACTTCTGCGTCTCACTGACGGCCAGCGACTTGACGCCGGCGCGAGCCAGGAATTCGCCCATGGTCCGATCGATCGCCGGGGGTTCGACCAGATACCGCTGCGGCACATGCAGGTCGCCGTCGTATTCCATCATGCCGGCGTACTGCACCCGGGGGCGCCGGCCGCGATCGAACTTGTCGAAGTCGTCCTGCTCGAACGCCGCGGTGATCTCCAGGGCGCGGTCGCCGCGGAAATTGAAAAAGATCACCGAGTCGCCGTCGACAATCGGGCCTACCGGTTTGCCGTCTTTGACGATGACAAACTCATGCATGTCCTGGTCGATGCAGCCGGTCTCTTCGCGGTAGGTTTCAATGGCTGCCCGGGCGCTGCCGAATTGCCGGCCCTTGCCGTGTACGTGTGTTTCCCAGCCGCGCCGGACCATGCTCCAGTCGGCGCCGTAGCGGTCCATCGTGATGTACATGCGGCCGCCGCCGGAGGCGATGCGGTAGTCGACGCCGGCGGCATTGTGGGCGGCCAGGTACTCCTCGAACGGATCCACATATTCCAGGGCCGAGGTCTCGCCGACGTCACGACCGTCCAGCAGAATGTGCACCCGCACCTTCTGCACGCCGTCCTCTTTGGCGCGGTCGATCATTGCTTTCAGCTGGTCCATGTGGCTGTGAACATTGCCGTCGGAAAACAGGCCGATGAAATGCAGCGAACAATCGTTGTCCCTGACATTCTGCACCTGTTCCTGCCAGACCCGGCCGTTGAACATGGCTTCCGTTTTGATGGCCTTGTTGACCAGTTTGGCGCCCTGGGCAAACACCCGGCCGCAGCCGATGGCATTGTGGCCGACTTCGCTGTTGCCCATATCGTCGTCGGACGGCAGGCCGACGGCTGTGCCGTGGGCCTGCAGCCGGGTGTGCGGGCAGTTGGCGTGCAGCCAGTCCAGATGGCGCGTATTGGCCTGCGCCACAGCATCCGCTTCCAGCAGCGGACCGTAGCCGACACCATCCATGATGCACAAAACAACCGGGCCGCGCCGGCCTTTGAACGACGAAAGAGGTCGTAGATCTTCCATAGAAACCAATTATCTCCTGGGGGGTGAACTCAATGTCGGAACCAATCCCGGGCCAGACCCGGAACGCGGGGAGCTATACGAATACCAACTCCCCCGCAAAGATCAAACCACGCCCAGGGTAAGCCCTCGTTTACTGCCCTTCGCGGTCCGCATAGAGATCCCGCACCCTCT
>CAYLNH010000021.1:0-46620 GCA_964384625.1 uncultured Lentisphaerales bacterium | reverse complement strand
CACTGGAGTGTGGATTGCCCGTTGGGAGTAATTGTCAGCCACTCAATGGCCGGGGCGTCGAAGGAATACCTGGACCGCTACATCCGTGAACTGCCGCAGTGCTTCGGACCGATGAAACTGGATTGCCGCGCCTGGGCGCGGCTGGCGCGGACCGCCGGCATGCGCTACGTCGTTTTCACCGCGAAGCATCACAACGGCTTCTGTATGTGGGATACGGCGACGACCGATTTCAACGTGATGAACACGCCGTTGGGCCGTGATGTGGTACGCGAAGTCGTCGACGCCTGCCGCGCCGAAGGACTCGCCGTCGGCTTCTACTTCTCGCCGGACGACTGGTGGTTCCTGCATACGCACGGCATCACACCCAGCCGCCTGCGGCCGGAATCGGCGCCGTCGGCGAACCCGCAGATGATGGCGCACAACCAGAAGCAGTTGCGCGAGCTGCTGACCGTCTACGGCCCGATCGACTGCCTGTTCTACGACATCAAACGCGAGTTGCCGACGGACCTGAACGAACTGGCGTGGGAGCTGCAGCCGGACGTCGTGGTGACACGCGGCGCCATGGAAACGCCGGAACAGCACCTGCCGGATGAGCCGCTGCCGCGGCCTTGGGAGGCGTGTTACACGATCGGCCGGTCCTGGCAGCATCGGCCGACGAACGAGGAATACAAGACCGGCCGGCAACTGGTTGAGATGTTTGTCGAAACCCGGGCCAAAGGCGGCAACCTGCTGTTGAACGTCGGTCCGGATGCCGACGGCGAGATCCCGGTGGAACAGGCCAATCCACTGCGCGAGTTCGCCCTCTGGCGCTTTGTTAATCATCTGGCGGTGTACGACGTCGAGCCGTGGGAGTTGACCCGCGAGGGCGACGTCTGGTTCGTCAAAGAGAAGGCTGGAGACACAATCTACGCCATCGACTGCGGCGAACCATGGCCGCGCGAGGAGTGGCGTACGCGGACCCTCAAGCAGGTGCTTCTGCCGGACGACGCCCAAGTCGAATTGCTTGGGCAGTCCGGCGAGATGGTCGAGTACAAGGTCGACTTCCTGCCGCAGGCAAGCTGGACGCAGGATGACGACGGCCTGCACCTGAAGGCCATGCGCGCGGTGCGGCTCTACAACAGGGGCCTCTGGCCGAACCCCGTGGTGTTCCGCCTGCCCGGCGCGCGCTTGCGGTAGCTGGGCGATGCCGCCAGTCCTCAAGCTGAAGGTGCCGTTGCGATACCGCGCTCGTGCGGGGCGTGACTGTTTCAAGCCTGGGGTTGGCGCAGCCTGCCCCAGGACCGTGTGACGCTACGGATCAACGCTGAACGCATTGCAGTAAGTTCTGTTGGGTAACGGCTGTGGATTTTCTCAAAAGATTGTAAGAAGCAGGAAGACACAATGCGACTATCCAAGGAGTTCGACAGCGGCGTGTTGCCGCCGTTTGAGATTGACGGAAACACAGTGCGTTTTGATTTGCGGCCGAGGCAGAAGGTCCTGAATGCACTGGTGCAGGATGCGCCGCAGTCGTTGAACGTGGAACTACTGGTGGATGACAACGGCGAACGCTTCGTTTTGGATCAGGGACTGATCTTCGGCGGGACCCGTCGGGAGTACAACGCCGCAGCATTAATCAGGGTTGAGGACGGGCTTCTGCGCGCGACGGTCGAGACGACGAACGGCGAAGTGCGGGTGGCGACGCGATATCCGTACGGTCGGGACGCATTGGAACAGCTGATCTGTGAAACTGCGGGCGAGTCGCATTGCTGCTGGAGTATTCTGCCGGCGGGCAGTCGCGGACTACCGATAGTCCAGTTTGGCAAGGACAATGGCAGCGGTCCGATCCACTGTTTCATCGCCGGCGAAGACGCCTGGGAGACGGCCGGCTCCTGGGTGGCCGACGCCATGATTCGCGAACTGGCGCGAAATACAAAACCGGTGCGTGAGCTTTTGCTGGAGTCGATGGTCTTCATTGTGCCGCTGGTCTCGCCCTATAGCGCCACGACCGACAAACCGTCCTATTGCACAATGGACGGCAAGGGCATCTACGGGGCTGCCACGTGGGCCGACGACGACCCGCCGCCGGAGTACCTGGCGTTGCGGAAACTGGTTGAACACACAATCGAACAGGGGCGCCTGGGGTTTATGATGACGATTCATTCCTGGCAGGCGAGCTACCCGAATACCGGCCTGGCCACCATCCGTTCGGCTGGTGACAACACCTTGTCGGACGACCGCCGGGATTGGGCCGCGAAGACCATGGAGCGGATGATCGACGGCGTGCCGCAAGGCGATGTACAATTCCCCGACACGATCTGGCACCCCGGCCTGGCGCGGGATTACCTGCTGGCCGTGCACAACGCGATCACATTTCGTGTCGAGATCACCACGGCCGGTCAAGGACTGGATAGCTTTCAGGAAACCGGTCGGCGCTTTGTAGAGAACCTGACGCGAATAACGGACTGGGCGCCGGTGCTCGAAGCCGGCGCCGAATAATGAAAGCCAAATACCATGACATACGATAAGCAGAAGCATCCGCATATTCTGAAATTCTGTTCGGACGAACATACCGCCGCCATCGCCGGCTACGCCGGGGATCCCTGGGTGCGGACGCCGAATCTCGATCGGCTTGCGGCGGACGGTGTCAGCTTCGAGCGCTGCTACGCCAATAACCCGATCTGCGTGCCCGGACGCTACTCCATGTTGACCGGTCTGCTGCCGCGCGAAACCGGCACGCCTATGTTTCAGGACCTCCTGCCGCTGGAGAGTCAAACGTATATGCGATACTTCGCGCAGCACGGCTACATGACCACATGCGTCGGCAAGATGCATTTCCACGGGCCGGAACAGATGTACGGCTGGATGCTGCGGCCCTACGGCGACATGGAGGTCTACAACCACGCGCGTATCCCGGGGTACGACGTCGGCAACGACGTCACCGGCGAACTCGGCAGCGGGCGCACCCACGACTACGCTGCTTACGGCGGCGGATTGCCGTTCATGATCAAGACCGCCGGCCCCGGCGAACACGGGTTCATGCAGTTCGACCGTTTGGTGACGGAGAGCGCCCGGGTTCACTTGCGCGACTATTTCCAGTACCTGATCCACACGCAATACGCCGGCGGCCGGCCGTTGCTGTTCGAGGTCTCGTTCAAGACGCCGCACTGGCCGTTCATCTGCCCGCAGGAGCTGTACGACTATTACCGCGAGATCCTACCGCCGCCGAAACTGCCGGTCACCGAGGACCTGCCGCCGGCCTTGCAGGCAAAGGCCCGCCGCGACTCCGCCGACTGCACCGACGAGCAGGTGCGCAACGCCCGCGCCACGTACTACGGCCTGGTCGAATGGATGGACCGGCAGATCGGCCTCGTCCTCGATGTGCTCGACGACATGGGGATGTACGACGACTTCGTCATCATGTACTGCACCGATCACGGCGAGATCGCCGGGGAACGCGGAATGTGGGGGAAGAAGACGTTCTACGATGAGTCCGCCCGCGTGCCCATGCTCCTCGCCGGACCCGGTCTGCCCGCCGGCCGGACCGTGACCGGGAACTGCAGTCTGATCGATGTCTTCCCGACGTTGACGGAGCTGGCCGGGCTGCCGGCGCCCCCCAAGATCCGCGGCCGCAGCATGCTGCTGCTGCTCAATGACGATGTCGACGACGACCGCATCGTCTTTTCCGAACTCTTCGACGGCGGCGAGTCTTTCATGGCGATGCGCGGCGACATGAAATATGTCTATTACCAGGACGGCTCACGCCAGCTTTTCGATCTCGGCAAGGATCCCGAGGAAACCGTCAACCTCGCCGGCGACCCGACCCATGCCGACATCGAAGCGGAACTCCACAGAGCCCTCGGTGAACTCCCCGCGCCCTGGCGCAACGAACACCCGGACTGGCGCATGCAGACCGAGTTCTGACCGCACGCCTCCCGGCGCCGGCGTTTTTGCATAAATTTGCATAAACTTATTGCAAATACGGCCGCCGGGTGTATCATATGGTATGGGCGTTAATCAACAGACCATTGCCAATGAGCTGGGGCTGTCGGTAGCGACCGTCTCGCGGTCGCTGCAGAACCACCCGGCGATCAACCCGGAGACCAAGGGCCGGGTACTCGAAACCGCGGCGCGGCTGGGTTATCGGCGGTCGCCGCGCAACGGCCGCAAGGCAAAAACGAAGCTGCGGTCCATCGGCGTCTTCGTCATCACCCCGACCGGCGCCGGCGCGTCGATCAATCCCGGCCATGCTCGTTTTCTCAGCGGCATCAGCGCGGCGGCGGAAGGCATGAACTTCGCACCGGTCGTCCACTATCTCGATGAAGACCGCGCCAGGGACCTCCTTGCGAGTGAGCGGCAGCCGCCGGTGTTGCGGCAGCAGGCGCTGGCCGGACTGATCTTCCTGAACCGCTTTCCGCCGGACGTCGTCCGCGGCCTGAGTGAGCAGTTGCCGTGCGTCTGTCTGACGCATCACGCCCGGGCGCCGCTGGCGGACACGGTGTTGTCGGATGCGGACGCGGGCATTGGTGAACTGATCGAGCGTTTACGCAACCTCGGCCACCGGCGAATCGGCTTCGCGGCCGACGGCGATCGGACGCATCTACACTATGTCCATCAGCGTTTCGCGGCGTATTTCGAATCGCTGACGCGGTTGGGATTGTCGTACGACCCGACGGACGTCAGCAGCCTGGTCCCTGAGACTGTCGGCGTTGATTTCAGAGAACACGTTATCCGGCAGACGCAAGCCGGGGTTACGGCCTGGGCGTGTGCCAGCGACAGTCTGGGTGTGCAGGTTCTCGAAGCGCTGAAAGGGGCCGGCCGCCGTATTCCCGAGGATGTCTCGGTCATCGGCTACGACGGCAACAACGAGGAGTTGACCTCGGTGATTACGCCGTGGCAAGAGATGGGTGCGCAGGCGGTGCACCTGCTGCAGACGCGTCTGGACAATCCATCGCGCCTGGCCCAGACGCTTTGTTTGTATCCGGCGATTCATGACGGCGGCTCCATCGGCCCGGTGAAGGAGACGGCAGAATGAGTCAGAGATGTTTCACTCTCATCAAATTCCCCGCGTGCCAAGGCGTAGTCCCGACTTCGCAGGGGGTCGGGGCGAAGTTTACCCCGCGTAATGTGCTTGGATACCGCGTGCACCGGGGGGCGAAGTTAAACCCGCGTCCTGCGGGGCGCTCAATAAGGTTCACCTTGATTGAGCTTCTGGTGGTTGTTGCGATTATCGCGATTCTGGCGGCGATGCTGCTGCCGGTATTGGGGCGGGCTCGTGAGAAGGCCCGGCAAGTGGTGTGCCTCTCCAACCTGCACCAGTGGGGCATGGCTCTGCTGCTCTACGCCGATGAACGTGATGACCGGCTGCCGCCGGCGAGCACCGACCTGCCGTCGGAACCCGGTGTCGATCCGCGCAATTTCAAAAGCGACAGCGACAATTATGATCTGGTCGCGCTGGCGGGTGATTATCTGCCGACATGGGACTACTATGTTTGTCCCAGCGTACCGGGGCCGCCGATCAACGACCCGCGCAATACCCGTTTCTCCTGCTACGGCGTCTACTACTATTTCCCCGGCCGCGCTGAACCGAACTTCGGCATTGGCGGCGTGCCGGATCGACTCGTACGCATCAGTGACCCGGCAGCGGTTGTCACAACGCAGGACGGCGTCGGCGACGGGTTCAGCGGCGGGACGTGGCGGGCCAACCATGGAACGCCTCCGGCGAAGAACCCCTTGATTGACAACCCGTCGTTCGGCGTGCGGATTCCCTACAACCTGGACGAGATCTACGGCGGCAATCTGCTCTTTGCCGACGGCCACGGCGAATGGGAACGGGCCTCGCAACTGGTGAAGGTCGGTCAGAACAGTACAAGCTGGACTACTCGATTCATCTACTCAAGAATGCCATAGAAACCAGAGCATGAACCAACACATATCCAAAATCCTTTTCGTCCTTGTTGCATTTCACGGCCTTCTTGGCGGCGCCGAACCGAGGGCATTTCCCGGCGCTGAAGGCTGGGGGGCGAACACCAAAGGCGGCCGCGGCGGCAAGGTCCTCCCGGTGACGACTCTCAAGGACTACCTGCCGCAGAAAGAGAAGCCGATTCCCGGCAGCCTGCGGGCGGCGATCGACGCCAGGGGGCCGCGCACGATCGTGTTTCATATCGCCGGCAACATCATCCTCAAGGACCACCTGCGGATCCGCCATCCGTTCGTCACGATCGCGGGACAGAGCGCACCGGGCGAGGGCGTCTGTTTGACGCGCTACAGCCTTATCGTCAACACCGGCCAGGTCATTGTCCGCTATCTGCGCGTTCGTCCCGGCGATGCCGTCGGCCGCGAAACGAAGAAACCGTTCGAGACCGACGCCATCTGCGTCAACGGCCGCAAGCCGCGCCACGGGCCGGTGCACAACATCATCATCGACCATTGCAGCACGAGTTGGGCCAACGACGAAGTCCTTTCGATCTCCGGGGAAGGCATCGACAAAGTGACGGTGCAATGGTGTTTCATCACGGAAAGCCTGAATCGCAGCACGCATCACAAGGGCGAACACGGCTACGGCAGCCTGCTCTGCACCAACGGCCGGGTCTCCGTGCACCACAATCTCTACGCCTTCCACAAGTCGCGTTCCCCCCGTCCGGGGACCTATCCGAAGGACGGCAGCAAGGGTCCGCTATTCCTCGACTTCCGCAGCAACGCGGTCTACATGGGCGGCAAAGGCTACACCGTCGGCGAAGCGGTCCGCATGAACTACGTCGGCAACGTCACGCGCCGGACCCAACCCTTCCACGCCGCCGGGAACACCGCGATGTACGTCGACGGCAACCACAGCGACAAGGGCAGGATCTGGGTGCCCTACCTGAAGGGCAAAGCCGAGATCCTGAAGAAACCGGTTGCGTTTGCGCCGGTGAAGACCGATGCCGCCGACAAGCTCTGGGAGCGCATCCTTGAAAACGGCGGCGCCACGCATCCGGGGCGCGATGCCGTTGACCGACGCATCGTCAAGCTGATCAGCGCCGGCGGCGGCAAGCTGATCAACAGCCACAGCGACGTCGGCGGCTGGCCGGAACTGAAGGCCGCTGCAGCCCCTGCCGACAGCGACAGAGACGGCATGCCCGACACCTGGGAGATGAAACAGCGCCTCGATCCGAAGCGGCCCGACCACAACGACGACCCGGACAAGGACGGCTACACGAATCTTGAGGAATTCCTGAACGGCACCGATCCTCACAAAACTCAAACAACATCCGGCACTCTGTACTACTATCCTGCAGGTTCCTGTTTTTTGTACGAGGTTTGCCTCGTTACGGGCTTTGGTTCAACGATCTACAAGTTCCAGAAATCTCCATTGTTGTCTTGATCGTTGTCCCAAATCGGAGCGAAGCGATACTCCGAATCCGGCAGAAAGCGATAGGAGACAACGATCAAGATGAGGATCAGTTCTGGCTGCAGCCAGCGGCCGCGCCAAGAGGTCATTATGAAAGACAAACATGCTGCGACCGACAGAAGTCCTGCGGATCGTCCCGGACGGTCTGCTTCCAAGCGTGGCCGCGGTCGTCTCGACCGCGCCTTCCCGCCTTTTGTCGGCGGCATCAAACACGGTGAGTTGAAGGCAAACGGGCGCTCCACCCGGCCCCCCTTTACTTTAATCGAACTGTTGGTGGCCATTGCGATTATTGCCGTTCTGGCGGCACTACTGCTCCCTGTTTTGAGCCGGGCGCGCGAAATCGCGAACCGCGCGGTCTGCATGTCGAACCAGCGGCAGATCGGGATCGGCGCCAGCATGTACGCCGAAGAGAACTCCGGGCACGTCCCGCCGGAATGGTGTCATGTGTTGCCGCCGGACCAGATTCGTTCACCCTTTCACACGATGTATGTCAACTACCGGGACTCCGGCATCAGCAACTCCTGGAGTCGGCAGTGGTATCAACTGGGATTCCTCTACGTGCAGGACTACGTCAGCGACGAACGGGTATTCTATTGTCCCAGTCAGAAGGCTTATGCGTACGCCGCGCACGAATATCTGTGGCGGGAATACGATGCCGCCGGCTGGCCCGATGATCTGCCGTTCAATGACCGGAGCTTGCGGTACAGCTATTTCTTCAACCCCAATGCCGACAATACCGGCGACAAAGACGACAACAACTACCGCCTGATGGACTTCGATCCGGACGATGTATTGGGGATGGATCTCATCCGCTTCGATCCGCCGCGCAACGCCCACGAACGCGTCTGGAACCTGCTCTATGCCGATGCTCACGTGGAGACGAGTCAGCCGCCGGTGGATGACCTCCGTATTTACCGGCCGTACTTCGACTGGCCGGACTTCAACGCGGTATACGATATCCTGCGCGCCAACTGAAGGAGCTTCGATGATGAATGGAGAAGAAGGTCGAAGGTTTACTTTGATCGAGCTATTGGTGGCCGTCGCGGTTATCGCGATCCTGGCCGCGCTGCTGCTCCCCGTGCTGGGGCGCGCCAAAGAAATGGCGCAGGTAGCGGTGTGCACGTCGAACCTGCGGCAGTTGTACACGGCCACGGTGTTGTATGCCGAGGAGTTCGACGGCCGCCTGCCGCCGATGCATGTGAATCCAGACGCGTCCAGAGGTTACTACGACAGTGCCAGTCCAACTTGCTTCTATTATCTCTACTCATGGGGCTCGCCGTACGGGTATTCGGCGAGTCAGTGGGATTTAGGCTATATGCAGCTCGGCCTGCTGTACGACAGCGGCGCGCTCATTGCCCCCGATGTCTATTATTGCCCGTCCATGGACTCCGCTGTTCTTCGCCGGGATACCTATGAGCCCTGGCCGAACCCCAATCTTACCAAGGGGCGCATCCGCAGCAGCTACTACTACAATCCGCACGTCGCCGTCAGCGGCGGCGACAGCGGCACAGGCACGGCGACATACAAGTTCTTTTCGCGGATGCCGCCGGACGACGCGCTGTTACTGGATGTTATCTGGATTGATCTTTCGCGCGCGGAGTCCATTCCGCTGTACAACGCCCATTGGCCGTTGTTCGGCTGGAATCTGACGCGGGCCGACGGCAGTACCGCCTTCATCCACCCGCCGCGCGGCGAATTGATGGACATCGGCAGCCGCTGGCGTACGGGCGGCGACCAAAGCTGGAGTGCTTTCCAGGACGCTCTGGACCTGCTGGAGAACTGATCCCCGGCTCTTCGACAGCGGTTTTCCACGTCAAAATACAAGCCGCGCAGCGCGGCCTGGGGCTGCCGGACGCAGCCGGGAAGCGTCAACGATGGAGATCCCCGGAAACGGAAGATCACTACAGCATTTTGAGTTTTTTTCATAGACGCCATTCCTCACGCTGAAGGCGTGACGGTCTTGAGCCCGGGTTGGCGAAGCCTGCCCCAGGATATATGGCAACAGGCATCAACGCTGAAGGCGTTGCCGTCGACTTTGCCGGAATAGCGGCTGCCGTTTTTACGCAAACCCTGAGACACAATAAGCCTATGTTTTACGTTTCGCATTCTCTCTCCGCATTCATCCTGCTCGCCTCTTTCCGCGTCGCCGCCGGGGCGCCGGAACTGCCCGGCGATCTGCAGGCCGGCAAATTGCTCTACGCTTCCGATATGGCCAAAGCCGCCGACCTGGACGGCTGGGTGATGGAAGGCCCCGGTAGGACCTGAGATATGAGATACCAGCGGCGCACCTTTGCTCTTTTCCTTCTGTTATCTATTGCATCACCTGTCTTAATAGCTGCCGAGGTCACGGGTCTCCCCGCCTTCCCCGGCGCGCAGGGCTGCGGAACGACCACGCCCGGCGGGCGAGGCGGCACGGTCTACGTGGTCACCCGGCTGGATGATTACGGCGAGGACGAAGAGCCGATCCCCGGCACGCTCCGACACGCCATCGAGCAGGAGGGGCCGCGCTGCGTCGTCTTTGCCGTCGGCGGCATGCTGAAGCTGAAGCGGCGACTGTTCATCCGGCAACCCTACCTTACCATCGCCGGCAACACCGCACCGTTTCCGGGCGTCACCGTCACCAACTACGACACCAAGGTCCGCGCAAATCACGTGGTGCTGCGCTATCTTCGCTTTCGCATGAATATCGAACTGATGCGGGAACGCTTCGCCCAGAAGAAGGACTCCGGCTGGGACTGCGTCGGCGGCCGCGACTGCGAATACGTCGTCTTCGATCACGTCAGCGGCAGCCACTCGGTGGACGAAACCATCTCCTTCTCGCCCAATGTCGACCGCGTGACGCTGCAGCACAGCATCAGCGCCTATTCCCTGCGCAGCGTCTTCCATGACTACTATTTCAAGAAAGGCCCCAAGTATCAGCACACCTTGACGCACAACCTCGGCGGTCTTCTGGCGTACCTGGGCAAGCACGATCGGCACGCGGCCGCCTGCGCCCACCACAACATCTACGCCCATCACGACCGCCGCATGCCGGGCCTTTCGGCGGGCCGGGATGATCCGCAGAACATGATCAGCTACATCGACCTGCGCAACAACCTCATGTACAACTGGAAATCCAATGCCGCAGGCATCGAGACCGGTTCCCTGGGCCGATCGAAGTACCACGTCAACTTCATCGGCAACTACGTCAAGCCGGGCAAGAACACACCGCGCAGGGCGCGCTTCGCCGCTATCAAGGTGATGGGCCACAACCGCATCTATCTCCAAGGCAATGTACATGATGAGTACGCGCGAAAGGAGCAGATTACGCCACAGAAGAAACTGGTCCTCGACCAGGGCAAAGCGCCCAAGGGGCTCGACCGCTACCTCGACAAGCCGCTCCCAACGCCGCCGGTGTCCACCGACCCGACACCGACGCTGGAGGCGTTGGCCAACCGGACCGTCGGCGCCTCGATCCCCTGCCGCGACAGCATCGATGCGCGCACGATCCGCGACATCCACGAAGGCACCGGCGAGCATCCCTTCGTCGACATGGAGACCAACAGCGCGCCGCCCCTTCCGTCTTTGCCGACGGTACAACGCCCGGTCGACGATGACGATCCGTTTCCGAGGTGGTGGAAGCGAATGCAGGGGCTGCCCGCCGACGCTCGCATCGACCCGCTCGCCGATCCGGCCGGAGACGGCTATACCAATATCGAGGCGTACATGTTCGGCCTCCGCCTCGACCGCAAACCGGTGGACTGGCAGAAACTGAAGCACAACCGCAATCCGCTCGATCGGTCTGACCACGTTCTCTCCCATCTCTTTACCGGATCGATATCGACCGAGGGCTGGGCCAATCGCAAAGAGGGTGAGACCATCTTCAGCAGCGTCGACGGGCTTGTGCTTCTGGCCGGGTCCACCGACAGCGACCACGGCTGCCGTCATGTGCTGACCAAGGACAACGCCTACTGGTCGGCCGGCAGTACAGGCAAGGAGGCGAAAGGCCCCGAGGGCGCGACCAGCGAGGACGGCGCGGCGTTGGTACTGGCATTTCCGTTGCCGCAGACGCTGGCGGGCATCCGCATCGCCAAGCCCGATCCCAATGCCTATGGCAGCGCGCATGATCCGGAAACAGTCCGCATCGAAGCCCTGCTCGGCTGGCCAGGCCACTGGACCGATCTGACCGGCGAGGTGAGAGTGCCGGCGTTCGGCCGGGAAGCGCAGTCCTTTGCCGTCTTGATTCCCGAGGAGAAAGGCGACGCATATGCGGCCTATCGGCTGGTCTTTCCCCGCAGGAATGAAGCGAACGATCTGCGTTTACAATATCTTGAATTGATGCCAAGGAAATAAGAGGAAGGGAGATCTGGCATGATCAGCACAGTTTCGCGCATTACGGTCGTGGTATCGATAGCGCTTTACATCGTGATGCCTGTGGATGCGCAGGAGAATCTGCCCGAGGATCTGTCGGTCGGCGGACTCCTGTACCAGACTCCCCTGGCCGATGCTGCAGACGTCAAAGGCTGGGTGATGGAAGGCCCCGGTAGGACCTCCTTCAAGGACGGCTGGATGCACATGCAGTCGCCGGGCGAGAAGATGCACCATGTGTTCTGGTGTCCGAAACGCTTCCCCGAGAGCTTCGTTGCGCAGTGGGAAGCTCAGAACCTGAAGACCGACGCCGGGTTGTGCATCGTTTTCTTCGCCGCGGCGGGCAATAATGGCGAGCCGATTTTTGATAAAAAGCTTCCCGCACGCGATGGCACCTTCAGCCAGTACACCAAGGGCGCCATTCGCTGCTATCACGCCTCCTACTACGCCAACGCCGCCCACAACCCCGATCGCCAGCAGACCAACCTGCGCAAGAACCCCGGTTTTCATCTTGTTGCCGAAGGCCCGGAGGGCATCCCCACCAAGTCGGAGAAGGTCCACACCGTCACCCTGGCCAAGCACGGCCCGCACATCCGCCTCTGGGTCGACGACAAGAAAGTGATGGACTGGACGGACCAGGGCAAGAAGGGCGGCAAACCCCACGGCGACGGTTTCATCGGGTTCCGCCAGATGAAGTGGACGGACTTCCGCTACCGCAAATTCCGCGTCTGGACACTGCGGCAGAACGAAGCCGCCGGCGCGGCCGTCTTGAAACGGAACAAATAGAGAAACCACTCGCTCCGAGCGGCAGCCCGGTTCGGCAGCCAGGCAGAGGCAATTCGAGATATGACCGAGATGGATCAGGAAACCTATGAGACTGTCTTGCATCCGTTGTTCTGGTACATCCCCAAAGACGGTCTCGAGCGCCGGCGGCGTAATGCCCGGCGAGCGCTTGAACAGCGGACCGCCGCTGCACCGCGGCAGCCGGAATAAACCGCAGACATTGATTTCGCGCCTTGCGGGGTCAACATAAGCCGTCGGCGGCGTGGTCCGCCTAGTAACAGCTAACCGTAGAAAAGGACGATTTGTGAACCATTCCAGTTCGACCCCCCGCGAGCGCTTTCATCAGATCATGCGCTTCGAATGTCCCGGGCGGACGCTGGCCACGCTCGGCGGCATCTGGCCGAGTTGCTTTGAACGCTGGGCCGCTGAAGGCATGCCCGCCGGCATCGCGTCCGTCCCGCAGCTCTGGGAGCATTTCGATCTCGACCCGCACATCTGGTGCGGCCCGCAGGCCCGGATCTATGTCAACCCGCCGTTCCCCCGGGAAGTGCAGGCGGAAACCGACGACACCGTAACCTACGTCAATCACCTCGGCATCACCTGCACCGAGTTCAAGCAGGACGCCTACAAGTCCATGCCGCATTTCGAGGCATTCCCGGTGCAGTCCCGAGCCGATTGGGACGCCTACAAAGAACGGCTCCAATGGCAGCCGGACCGCATCGGCGACCGCTGGGAGGAACACAAAGCGCAACTGCGACAGAGCACCGCGCCGGTGATCCTCTTTCTCGACCGCGTCGCCAGCCTCTACGGCTCCCTGCGCGATATGGTCGGGACGGCCGAACTGAGTCTGCTGTTCTACGACGATCCTGAGATGATCAACGATATGATGGACACCGTCACCGCGCTCTGTCTGCAATGTGTCGACGCGCTGTTCGACGACTATGTGCCGGACGCCGTCTGCATGTGGGAGGACATGGCTTACAAAACGGCGCCGCTGGTCAGCCCGGCGCTGGTCCGCGACCTCATGGTGCCGCGGTACAAACAGATGACCGCCAAACTCAAGGAGAAGGGCGTCCCCTATATCTTTCTCGACAGCGACGGCTTCTGCGATCAGCTCATACCGCTCTGGCTCGATGCCGGCATCGACGGCCTGGTGCCGATGGAGCGGCAGTGCGGCATGCACCCGGACGTCTATCGCGAGAAGTATCCCACACTGCTGATGTGCGGCGGCATCGACAAAAAGGCATTGGCCAAGGGCCCGGAGGCAATCGATCGCGAGATCGACATGGTCCGCCGCACGATCGCCACCGGCGGCTTCATCCCCTGGTTCGATCACGGCCTGCCGCACGACGTGCCGTGGCAGCATTTCGTCTATTTCGTCGACCAACTCAAACAACTGCGCTGATCTGTTCCGCGCCATCGAGTCCGCCGGCTGTCGGCCGACACCAGGCGCCGGGCAGATCCGCCAGAACACACGTGAAGGACACACACGCCGACAGTTATGAGATACCTCCGGCAAGCCGCTCTCGCCCTGATCCTGCTGCACCCGATCCTGATGATTGCTGCTCCCCCCGACGAGATCGCCGCAACCATTGCCGAAGCCGGCAACGCCGAGAGCGAAAAGGAGCGCTATCGGATTCTGGCGGAGCTGCAGCAGAGCAAGGACCTCCCGGCCCGGCTGCAGAAGGATCTCAAGGACCTCCTGCCGGTGGTCGACTGGTGGGCCAACGGCCGGGAGAAAGCGGTGTCCGGCAAAGGCGGGCGCGCGGCGGAGAACGGCTATCTGTGCGGCTTCTTCTACCCGGAGGCGATGTTTCGTAAAGGCGAAAGATTCCCGCCGGCAATCCGCCGGGAGTCGCCGCTGTACCCGATCTGGGCCTTCTACAAGGCGCGCTGCCTGATCTGGATCCCGATCCAGATCGGCGGCATCCGACGGGTCGAGAAAAAGCGCGAAGCCTACTACAGCAAAGCCAGGGCGTATCTGAAGATCGCCGGCGAGGCCTTCCCGCAAAACCGCGTGATCTCCATGTACAACGGCAGGACAATGCCGTGGCCGAATGACGTCAAGCCCGATCCGAAAGCGCCGCAATGGGCCAATCTGCAGCGCGAAGGACTGGAGAAACTCGCCGACGTTATCCACTGGTGGATCGACGAGCGCCAGATCGACGACGGCCAGTTCGGCGGCGGCTGGGGCGACGACGTCGAAATGTGGCGCTGGTGGACGCCGCTTCTGGTTGCCTTCAAGGATCCCAAGATCATTGCGGCCCAGACGAAACTATCCACGTCGATCCTCAGTCAGCCGCACATGAAGAAAGGCTACACGTCGCACTTCAGCGACGTCGAGCACACCGCCGAGGATACCGGCGATTCGATCACGCCGATGCTCTTTCTCGAACCGGAAACGAAGGAATGGCGCGAGCGCGCGGTTCGCATCGTGGAACTTGCCGGGAAGAAATGGATGGCCGAGAACAAACGCGGCTTCCTGCAGTTCAAGAGCACCTGGTTCAGCGTCGACAAGGTGGACCTTACTCCCAGGCGCGCCTGCGACACGGTGTATCACCCGCGCGTTTTTCACCCGGCATTGATCCACTGGCTGCGCTCCGGCGATGAACGCGTCGGCAAGCTGATCATCCCCTGGATGGACACCTGGGTCGATGCAACGGCCCGGGCGGAGAACGGCAAGCCCGCCGGCATCACGCCGTCCGCCATTCACTGGCCCGACGGCGGAGTCGGCGGCGGCGTCAAGCCCTGGTGGAAACCGCAGAACTACGGCAGCGACCTCTATGCCTGGCCCAGCGCCATGTCGCTGATGACCCGGACCATGCTGCTGACCTACCACATGACCGGCAAAGAGAAGTATGTCGAGCCCATCCGGTCCATGGCGCGCATCCGGCTGGACCACCTGAAGAACCCGCCCCGCAAAACCCCGGCGCCCGGTACCGCCGCCTGGTGCGCCCGCAAGGGGATGCTGCGGTTTCTGCCCGATACTCTGGCCAAGTATCGACTCCTCTCCGGCGACCGGCAATTCGACGAATTACTCAAGCACGACGCCGACGGCTATATGAAGATGCGTTTGGGAATGGGGCGGGACGCATTGATCGCGGACCTCGAACGCAATGCCAAGGCCTTTCGCATCAATCGCCTAGGCTACACGTCGGAAGTGCGTTGGACCGATCGCGTGTTGACGTTCAACGATCGCTGGGGCAACGAAGGCAACAACTGGAAATGGCCCACGCCGAAGACCGCCGTCCTCTATGCCGCCGCTGCCGGTGATCCCGGCAACCCGCGCTATTTCCCGATGAACGCCGTCCGCTGGCTGATCGAGCCGCGCGCTTTCGCCGCGCTGGTGACGCGGTCCGGTAGAGCCGGTTTCACCGCCGAGCTCTACAATTACCGGCACCAGCCGCGCCGGGTTCCAGCCGAACTCTATCTGCTGGCCAAAGGCAAATACGGGCTGACATTGACCGCCGACAAGGAGGTCCTGCAGCGCCGGCAGATTGCCGTTGCCGGCGCCAGGACAAAGATCGAACTCCAGCTTCCGGCCCGCCGGCTCTGTCGCGTCACCGTGGCCCCGGCGAAGTGAAGCGCGGCCCCCGGCCAGCCCGCCGGCTTCAGGGGCTGCGAACAGGGTTAACGACGATATCCCGCCTCAGACGTTCGTTGTGGGGCGATGTCCCGGTCCGGAAAAGACGCCCGTCAGCTCGTCTGACGGGTGAACAAGTTGCTTAATCAGGCAACGCCACCCCACCGTGCCTCACATCCCCGACAGCTTCACAAACATGCTTGCAAAGCTACCGGCTCGCGGGTGCTTTGGCGTAGTCGCGGGGAGAACAGCCTTGGCGCCGGCGAAACCAGGTGGAGAAGTACGAGAGCGAATGAAAGCCCAATTCGTGCGCCACCTCCTGGACCCGGGTGTCGGGTTCGGCCAGTCGACGGCAGGCGGGCTGGCGACCTAAGAAATCCCGTCGCGTCAGCCGGCGTGCAAAGAGTTTCCCGATCCCCACGGCCGCGTGCCGCGGGCGATGGATCCTCTCCAGGAAAGCGCAAATCCCATTTGACATTTTTTTAATCCAGTTTAACTTGGATCAAAAAGAAGGCGGCCAAACGTGGGTTTTCCGTATCAGAAAAAGGCTGAGTGTATCGCTGACGATCTGCGTACGAAGATCGTCGGCGGGGCCTATGCCGAGGGCGAACGGCTGCCGACCCGGACCGAGCTGAAGCGCGTCTATCACGTCACCAGCGATACCCTGCAGCGGGCGTTGAACTGGCTGATGGAGGAAGGCTTTGTCGTCTCTGCAGGCCGCCGCGGCACCTTCGTGGCGGAACATCCCCCGCATCTGACCAACTATGCGTTGCTCTTTCCCGATCGCTTTCTGCCCGGGGAGCCGACAAACCGTTTCCTCAACGCCATGTATCGCGAGGCGCAGAAGATTTCCGGGGCTCGCCGCATCCGCATCTGCGACGGCTTTTCCGGCCGCGCCGGGTTTCTCGAGTACGATGCGTTAATGGAGGACGTGCGCCAGAATCGGGTCGCCGGATTGATTTTCGCCACCGCGCCGTTTGCTGCGGAAGGCACACCGCTAATGGCCGATGACGGCGTGCCGCGGACAGCGATTATGACCAATCCCCAGCCGCATGTTTCGGCGGTGAATATGGATCACATCGGGTTTCTCGAACTGGTCGCGGAGGAGATCGTCAAGGCAAAGCGTACGCGCGTCGCCGTGCTGCTGAACGCGCGCCTGGCTGAGGCCCGTATCGATGAACTCCGTGACGTTCTGGCAGCACGCGGACTGGCGCCGGATCCGACGCACATCGTCGGCGTCAGCATTGAACATCCGGAGTGGGCGTGGCAGGTGACCAGTCTGTTGTTCAACGGCAAGAACCGGCCGGACGCCTTTCTGGTTGCCGACGACAACCTGCTGGAGCCGGCAACCCGCGCTCTGAAAGACATGGGTTTGCGGGCGCCCGATGACGTTCTGATCATGGCCCACTGCAATTTTCCCTGGCCGGCCAAGTCACACTTGCCGGCTAGCCGCGTTGGTTTTTCCATCACTGAAGTTCTGGAGACATGCCTGCATAACATCGACATCGCCCGTCAAGGCGGCAAACCCAAGAGTAAAACTGTTCTGGCGCCCTTTCTGGGGAACATGGACGCGAGAGGATAACAACACAACAAGAAATGGACAAACCATGATGCTGCGAAGAATCATCCTCGTACTCCTGTTCCCACTGGTCGTCTGCGCGACCGAAACCGAAAACCTCGGCATCCGGATTGTGCCGACGCCCGGCAAAGTCACCATCGACGGCAAGTTCGACGACTGGGATCTGTCCGGCGGCATCTTCTCCTGTAAGCAGGTTGAGCAACTGCGCAATGACATGAGCATCTGGTACCATGTCATGTACGATGCCGACAACATCTACTTCCTCGCCCGCTTCCGTGATCCCAACCCGATGGCCAATGACGGCGTCGTCGGCGCCGATCACGCCTGGCGCAACGACTGTCTGCAGGCGCGTACGATTGTAAACTACGGCAAACCGAACGAGAGAGTCACACACTTCACCTGCTGGCAGGGCCGCGACGAGAAGACAGCCATCGAGATCACCTACGGCCGCGGCTTTAAGAGCGGCAGTATCAAGAATGCAGTCACCGTCGGCGGCAAGCAGAGGCTGCGCAAGGACGACGACGGCAAAGGCTATGTCCAGGAGTTCTCCGTGCCACTGAAACTCATCTGCCCGGAAGGCGAAACGCTGAAAGCCGGCAGCCGCATCCGCATCACGTTCGAATGCCGTCTGGACTGGGGCGTCAACCCCAAGTGCTGTTTCTTCCCGGGCGTTAAGCCGGACCGCATCTTCGCGTTCCGCGCGTACAAGCAGTTTGGCCCGGGCACGTTCATGGCCAAGGGCAATATCGAACCGCAACCGGTGCGTCTCGCCGACGGCCGTGAATTCAAGGTCACCATGCAGAAGGGCATCCCAACGGTTGACTGGACGGGGTTGATCGCCAGCAAGGACCTCCCGGGATTCAAAGAGCTCTTTTTCGAGATGCCGGAAGACGGCTATGTCTCACTCAACATCAAGGACGCTGACGGCACGGTTGTGCGGCAACTGCTGGCCCAGGACTTTCGCGCCAAAGGCAAACACACGGTGAAGTGGGACGGATTGACCACCTGGAAACATCGCACGCCGGGCCAACCGGTTGCAGCCGGCAACTACACCTGGGAAGGCATTCGCCATCCGGGCATCGGCCTGCGGCTGGTCGGCTGGGCCAGCGGCGCCGGCTTTGCGCCGTGGGACAGTACGCCCAACGCCAACTGGGGCGGGGACCACGGCAATCCGATTTCCTGCGAGGCCCAAGACAAGATCGTGGTCCTCGGCTGGAGCGGCGCCGAAGCCGGTAAGGCAATTGTCGCGACCGACCTGAACGGCCGGCCGAAATGGCGCCAGCGTTACCGCTACGGCGCGACCCGCGACCTGACCATCGACGACAAGACCGTCTACGTCCTCTATGGCGGCGACTTCATTTTCCGCCTCGATCTCAAAGGCGGTTTCCACACGTTCTGGGAGGGCTCCGACGCAACCGAGCTCTACATCCACAACATCTGGAACAAGCCGGAAGGAATGCCGGTCAAAGCGGCTTCCATGGATGCGGCGAACGGCAAGATCTACCTCGGCTTCGCCGGCGTCAGATTCGCCCAGGCCGACATCAAGGACTGGAAGGCATTCATCACGCAGATCAAAAGCGGCAAAGGCCCGGCCGCCAAGATCTGGAAACAGATTCCCAACAAGTTCCATCGCGGTATTAACGGCTTCCTCAAAGGCAAACTTGAACAGAAGCATGTTCGCCTGAACGCCATCCTGAACCCGCTCAACGGTCTGCTTAACGACCCATCACTGCAGCCGAACGGCAAGACACTGAGCGCCTCCGAATTGGCCAGCGCCAACTACAAAACGATCCTCGCGGGGTACCCCGGACTGTTTGTCACACGCCGCAATAACTTTGTCGCGGCAATCGACGCCGGCACCGGCAAGCTCCAGGCAACCTGGGACGTACCGGCACCAATCGCGCTGGAAGCCGTCAGTGACGAACTGGTCTACGTCGTCTCCGGCGGCAAGGACCTCCTGGCGTTCAACCCGAAGACCAAGTCCGTAAAGACATTGGTGAAGAGCATCACCGCCGCGAAGTCGGTGTCTGCCGATGCGGCCGGCAAGATCTACGTCGGTACCGGCGCGCCGGAGAATCAGGTGTTGGTCTACACTCCGGACGGCAAACTGCAGAAGCGGATCGGCAAACGGGGCGGCCGCCCACAGATCGGACGTTTCGATCCAGAGGGTATGCATTCGATTGCCGGTGTCTGTGTCGATCAGAAAGGCCAACTGTGGGTCATGGAAAGAGACAAGACCCCGAATCGCATCAGCGTCTGGAATACAAAGGACGGGGCCTTAGTCCGTGAGTTCTTCGGGGCTGCACACTACGGCGCCAGCGGCGGCGCGGTCAATCCCAAGGACCCCCTGCGGATGCTGGGCGAAGGTTGCGAGTGGCAACTCGATCCGGAGACCGGAATGGGCAAGTGCCTTTATACGATTCGCGGCGATTTCAACACATTCTCCCGTTACTGCATCGGCAGCAATGGCCGGGAATACGCCACGTTTGCGGTCCGCCACAAATACGAACGCAAGGCCGAAATCGAGATTCACGAGCGCCTCGAAGACGGTTCGTTCGAACTCCGTGCGATCATCTACGGCGGCTCCAACGAAGGCAATCCGCGCGTCTGGTCCGACGCCAATGATGACCAGCAACAGCAACCCAACGAAGTCGCCAAACTTCCCGTCAGCCCCCGGCTGATTGGCTACAACGGCTGGTCGTCCAGCATCAATGTTGACCTTTCCCTGATTGACGGCTCCACGCACATGAAGAAAGAGGCGCGGCGGCGAGGCCCACCACGGGTCAAGGTGGTCGCCGGCCCGGCGCTCCAGCTCCGCGTGCAGGACTTCACCAAATGCGGCGCGCCGTTGTATGAAGCCAAAATACTGCCGCAGTTGAAGGGGCTGCAACACAGTCTGGTGTCGCTCGACGGCAAGAAGGTTCTCACGACAGATCCCGGTGGTCGCGACCACTACGGCGAGTATCGCTGCTACGAAACGGCTACCGGCAAACTGCTGTGGTGTTATCCGAACGGCTGGTTCGGCGTTCACGGTTCACATCGTGCGCCGCCGTCGGAGCCGGGCTTGATCCGCGGCGCCTTCGGTCTGGTCGGCTGCGCCAACGTCCCGACCGTCGGCAACGTCTGGGCCGTCAACAGCAACGTCGGTGAATGGTATTTGCTGACGGAGGACGGTTTCTTCTTGACCCGCCTGTTCGAAGGCGACCGCATCAAGATCGAGTGGCCGAAGGAAGCGCGGCCCGGTGCTGTCATGGACAAGGTCCCCCCGGGCCTGGGCGGCGAAGACTTCGGCGGTTCGATGACGCAGACCACATCCGGCCAGGTCCATGTTCAGGCCGGCAAGACAGCCGACTGGAACGTCAAGGTGGTCGGTCTCGACCGCATCAGGAGACTGAACGGCGGCCAGGTCAGCATGTCCGCCAAGGATGTGGCGACCGCGGCCAAACTGCGGGAGCAGCTCCTGCAGAAAGCCATCGGCAATCTCCAGTATGAGATTGTGAAGAAGACTCCGAAGTTCACCGGCAATATCGGTCGCGACTTCAAAGGTCTACGGCTTCTGGATTTCGGCAAGACGACCGACGCCAAGCTGCGGGTCGCCGCGACGTATGACGATCGCAAGCTTTACCTGGCCTGGCAGGTAAACGACAAGACACCGTGGGTCAACGGCGCCGGGCTGCCGGAGATGATGTACGCGCGGGGCGACACGGTGGACTTCCAGATCGGCACGGATCCTCAGGCAAACGAGAAACGTAGGGCCTCCGGCCTCGGCGACCTGCGTTTGTCCATCGGCAATCTCAAAGGCAAGCCGACTGCCGTGATTTATCGCCGTGTGGCAAAAGAGAAGAAGAATCCGAAAGTCTTCTCTTCCGGCGTGGTGGCACGTTTTGAAGTAGCCAGCGTCGTCGTTCTCGATAATGCCGACATCAAGGTGAACGTCGACGGCCGCAACAACCGCTACACGGTCGAGGCGGCCATCCCGCTGAGCGCTTTGGGTCTGACGCCCAAAGGCGGCTTGATTCTGCGCGGCGACTTCGGCGCGACGCACGGCGATGCCGCCGGCAACGACACGGTCCGGCGCTCCTACTGGAGCAACCAACAGACCGGTCTCGTCGACGACGAAGTATTTGAACTGAAGCTCCAACCCAGCAACTGGGGTGAGCTGATATTCGGCAAGTGAGAATGGGGCTGGTTGCCATCGCTGCCATCCTCACGCTGAAAGCGTGACAGAATGTAGCCTGGGGTTGGCCGCAGGCCTACCCCAGGTGGCAGACAGCAACGACAACAACGCTGAAGGCGTTGCAGAAGCGTCTTCCCTGGAGCATCAACTGACTGGAGGAGAATCACAAAGGACGTTGGCCGCGAGGTTGGTACGCCGCGTCACAACCGAATAGCCAACCGGCCGTCTTGGGGAAGGGGGCCGACCGGCAAAGCGAACATGGAGATGACCATGGTACGACCGTCGCTGTTCTTTTGGAAATGCAGCATGCTGCTGGCATTGACTGCATTTGCGTCCTTTGCTGCCGGCAATTTTCCGAAACCCGGCAAGCAGTTCAAGACCCCGGTGATGAAGGACAATCTTGATGCTGCCGCTTTCAAGGTCTGGCTTGACGGCACCGAGAAGAAGCCCTCGGAACGCGGTTCTGACCGCGGGCCGGCCTGGATCTTGTGGACCCAAAGCACGACCACCGGCCACGGCGGCCTGACCTTCTGCAGCACCAAGAAACCGGGTCCGCGCCATGTGCGTTTCGGCTTCAAGGCGGCCGTTCCCGTGGGCACGGTGTTGACCCGGGGCAATGTCTCCGTCAGCGTCTTGAGGACCACTGCAGCGTACCCCGGACAACTGGGAGAAGACGCGCAATGGCTGGCGGGACAGCGCCTGGAGCGCGGCAAGGTAACGACGTCACAGGCGTCCCATGGGGGCCTGGCATTGTGGGTCTTTCCAGCCGGAACGACCACACGGGCCCTGCGTGTAACGCACGTTGCAAAGGCAACCGATTCCAGTTACAACGGTTGGCTCGGCGGGGCTCTGGTCCTCAAACAGCGACTGATCAACCTGGCGCCGTACGCGCTTGCCTCGAGCAAATCCAACAACCGGCACGCGGCCCGGATCAACAACAGCCGTGCAGAAGGCTGGCATGCCTGGGACAACAGGGGCTTCCAGCGAAACGGTTCGGCATCGGGCCCAATCGTTTCCCGCAAGAACCCGGAGTGGCTCCTGCTGGTTTGGGCGAAGCCCGTAACGCTGAACGGACTGATCGGCGTGGAGACGGGTTTCGGCGCCATGGACGTGCTCGCCTACACCGGGCCGAAGGACCTCCATCCACGGGACGCTGATGACAAACAGTGGAAACAGATCTATTCAGCATCCGGCTTCCAGATCGGCTATCCCACGGTGCTCTGGCCGAATTCCTTCCCATTTCCTCGGCCGGTCACAACCCGGGCCATTCGGATTCGTATTACCGATAAGACGGCCGCCCGACATCCCCACGTAAAGAAGAAGCCGATGGGCGGCCGCCGCGTCTGGCTCGGCGACATCCTCGCCTGCCGGAACATCGGCGCCGCGGCAATGAAAGCGCCCGATCTGGAGCGCCCGAAGGTCGCGGGCCCACATCCGCCGATCCCCATTACATTTACGTTGCCCGAGGCCGGCTACGTTACGCTCGTGATCGAAGACCAGACCGGCAAACGCATCCGCAATCTCGTCTCCGAAACCCCATTTCCGGCGGGCAAGAACACGGCCTGGTGGGACGGCACAGATGACTTGGGTCGGGACATCGACGCAGCCAACCACGGGCTCTACAACATCCCCGCCAGGTTTGTTCAGCCCGGGACCTATCGGGCCCGCGGGTTGTGGCGCAAGGAGATCGAACCGATCTACGAGTTTCCGGTGTACGCCAACGGCAATCCGCCCTGGAGCACGCCGGATCACACCGGCGCCTGGCTGGCAAATCACTCGCCGCCGCAAGCAGCGCTGTTCGTACCGGCAACACATTCACCGACTGGAGAACCTTCGGTGTTCCTCGGCTGCTATGTCACCGAGGGCCCCGACGGCTTTGCCTGGGTCGATCTCAACGGCCGGAAACGCGGCGGCATCAAACGCATCGGCGGCATCTGGACGGCGGCGCCGTTCCTGGCCCGGGATACCGCACCCAAAGCTTCCACTAACGTCAGCGCCTATGTCGCCTCCACATGGCGCACGGCCAAAGGCGCGGACACTTTCGAGTTGCGCCTGAACGCGCTCAACCGTGTGGGACCGAACAGCCTCAAAGCCAAAGAGGTCTTCAAACTGGTGCTCAATCCGAAAGATGCCCGCAAAGCGGACGCGAACGGCAAGAAGAAGGGAAAGAAGGCCAAGAAGCCGGCGCCGGACAGCATCGGCGGCCTGGCCGCCTACAACGGCCTTGTCGCCTGCGCCATGCAAAAGACAAACCGTATTCTCTTCATCAACGTCGCGGCAAGAAAGATCGTGCAGGCCGCGACCGTGCAGGACCCGCGCGGCATGGTCTACGACGCGAGCGGACGGTTGTTTGTGTTGTCCGGAACAAAGCTGCTGCGTGCCAATGCGACAGCCAAGCCGACGTCCAGGTTGACAATCGTCACGGTCATCAGTGAGGGGTTGGAAGACCCCTTTGGTGTTGCCCTGGATGCCGCCGGCAATATCTACGTCAGCGACCACGGCAGCAGTCATCAGGTGAAGGTTTTCACCCCTGCCGGCAAACTGATCCGCAAGATCGGGCGTGCGGGCAAGCCCGGGGTCGGACTCTACGACAAATTGCACATGAACAACCCGGCCGGCATCGCCATCGATGCCAGGAACCAGCTCTGGGTAGCCGAACATGACCCCCTGCCCAAGCGCGTCAGTGTCTGGACCACGGACGGCAAGTTTGTGCGCGCCTTCTACGGCCCTGGCAAGTACGGCGGGGGCGGCATGCTGGACAAGCACCACAAGGAACGGTTCTACTATGCCGACGAAGCCAAGGGCACGCTGGAGTTCAAGCTCGACTGGGAGAAGGGCAAAGCAGACCTCGTGGCGGTGTTGTACCGTCGAACGGCCAAATCCCTGCCAATGCCGTTCCGGGCGGCAGCACCGGAAATGGCGCTGTACCGCAACGGGAAGCGCTACTTCACGAACTGCTTCAACACCAATCCGACATCTGGTCATGCAACCGCATTCATCTACATTGAGCGCGATCACGTTGCCTGCCCGGCGGCGGCGATCGGGCTGGCCAACCAGTGGGGTCTGCTGAAGACCAAGCCTTTTCTCAAGCTCTGGCCGAAGGGCGCCGACCCGTACGGGAGCCTTTGGCGGAATGACCGGATCAACCAGGCCCTCTTCATCTGGGGCGACGCCAGCGGCGACGGCAAAGTGCAGCCGGATGAAGTCCAACTGCAGCATGTTCCCGTCCGGGGTATCACCGTGATGGACGACCTCTCATTCTGCGTCGCGCAGACCAACGGCAAGGCCATGCGCTTCCGACCAACCGGTTTTACCAATGCCGGTGTGCCGCTGTACGAGTACGCCAAAGGCGAAGTGATCGCCGAAGGTGTGCATGGCCCGAAATCCAGCGGCGGCTGCCAGATGCTGGTTGACGACAGCGACGAATCCGTACTGACCCTTGGTGTCGAACCGTTCAGTCCGTACTCGGTGTGCGGCGTCAAGAACGGCAAAGCCATGTGGAGCTATCCCAATCCCTGGCCCGGTCTGCATGCGTCACACCATGCGGCCAAGCCGGATCGCCCGGGACAGTTGATCGGCGTCACGCGCCTGCTCGGCAGTTTCATCAAGCCGCGCAACTCCGAGGTCGGCCCGATCTGGGCGGTCAATGGGAATATGGGCAACTTCTTCCTGATGACGCGCGACGGCTTGTTTGTGGCCACCGTGTTCAAGGACTCACGGCAGGGCAGGCCCTGGCGCATGTCCGTCGCAAAACGCGGTATGAGTCTCAAAGGCGTGACGCTGCATGACGAGAACTTCTGGCCGTCCATCAGCCAGACGCCTGACGGCACCATCTATGCCGTGGACGGTTCCCACTGCAGTCTGGTGCGCCTCGACGGCCTGGACACACTGAAACGCCTTGCACCGATGGAGGTAAAGGTAACCCCGGAGAATCTCGAGGCGTCGCAGCAGTACGTCATGGAACGCGAAGCGCTCCGGCAAAAGACGTTCGGCAGCGGCGTTCTCACCGGCACGATCCGGCGGACAGCGCTGACGGTTGACGGGAAGCTCAACGACTGGAACGGCGCGTCCTGGGTCGAGATTGATCGTCGCGGCGCCGGCGCCAACTTCAACTCAAATGCGCAGCCGTACAACATCCGCGGCACCATCGCGGTTCACGGCGACCGGCTGTATGCCGCCTGGAAGACCAACGAGAAGAAACTGCTGATCAACTCCGGCGAGATGTCGAACGCCCTGTTTAAGACCGGCGGTGCGCTGGACCTGATGCTCGCTGCCGACGTCTCAGCGGATGCAAAGCGCCGGACCCCGGTTGCCGGCGACCTGCGACTTCTGGTGACCATGGTTAAGGGCAAGACAAAGGCATTGCTCTACCGCCCGGTAGTTCCGGGGACACCGGCCGACAAGAAGATCCCGTTCAGTTCGCCGTGGCGCACGATCGCGTTCGACCAGGTTCTGGACGTCAGCGACAAGGTCAAGCTTGCCGGCAATAAGTCCGGGAACTTCGAAATCTCCATACCACTCCGTGTACTCGGATTGAAGCCGCGCGCCGGCATGCGCATGCTGGGTGACATCGGCATTCTCCGCGGCAACGGCAGCGAGACCACAGCGCGCACCTACTGGAGCAACAAGGCCACCGGCATCACCGCCGACGTCCCGTCTGAAGCCATGCTGGTGCCGCATCTCTGGGGTACGATCGAGTGGAAGAACGAACAGGAAAGCCGACTCATGGAATGAAGGTCGCGCAGTACCTGCGCGGATTCGGAGCCGAGGCGCAGGCCTATGGCGCGCCGGCTACGGATCGTGGATGCGGTAGATGCGCAATACCGGGTAGTTGTCTACCCTGATTTCGTACACCGGGTCGAGATCGCGCTCGGCCTCGATCATGATGTCCTTCCCCGGGAATTCGTGAATGACGTACATCAGGTAGACCGGCGTCTTCAAATGACGAATTGCATTGCGGTTTTGGCGGCTGACCGTTTTGGTGCCGACATAGAGGTAGAGGTACATGACGCGCAGGTCGTCGCGTAACCATTGGCCGGCCATGGTGGTGACGCATTCCTGGTAGTTGCCGACGAGGAGGATGGCGCCGTCTTCAGCGTTTTCATTGAGCCAGTTCAGGCCGACGCGGTAGGAGTGATTCCACTAATCGGTCGGATCCGGCAGATCGAGTTCATTGGCGCCGGCGAGGCCGCCGACCGCCGCGTTGAAATACGTTGCCTGAAGCGGGTGGTGGCGCACCTGCCAGAGAATCACCGGGGACAGGAGCAGGGGAATCACGACCACCGGCAGGAGGTCCTTCTTCAGGCCGTCACCGAGGCGTTCGGCAAGCCGGGGCCAGCGGCTGGTTGCGATGTGCAGCAGCCGGTCGAAGCCGATGCCGGCGAACAGCGCCAGGGCGGGAAACGCTTCGAGGTACAACCGGACGCCGTCGTAGAGCACGGCCCTGGGGACCGACAGCCGCAGAAGCGGAATCCCGGCCCAGAGAGACAGCAGGACCGCTTCGGCTTTCGGTTTCCGTCGGCGGACGACTTCGAGCGTTTCGTTGGCGATACCGAGTAATGTCAGAAGGACAATCAGGATGGGGGTGGTGATTACGGTGAGCAGCAGCGGCACATGATTCCACTGCGGCGTCCCGGAACCGCCGCGGGACAGCAGATAGCTGACGTAGGTGCGGAGTTGATCGCCGCTGGCGTCCCACAGAATCGGCCAGAGAATAAACATGGCCAGCACCGCCACGACGGGGGCCGCCAGCAATGCTGCGACCGTTCGCCGGTCCAGTCCAAGCGGTTCCCGGCGGCGTTGTCGTTGCCACAGGACGTAGAGAAACCAGGGGCCGAAGATCAACGGCAGGGTGACAGCGTTGGCCTTTGTCGCCAAACCGACACCGGTTGCGACCGCCGCAGCCGGGATCAGACGCCAATCCCGACGGCGGACAACCAGGTAGAACAGCAGGATCGCCAGGCTCATCATGAAGCATGACGGGATGTCTTTGACGTTGTGATGGCAGTGCCCCCAGAACCGGGGCGCCAGTGCCAGGCACAACATTGCCGCCAGGCCGACGGTCCGCGAGTAACCAAGGCAGCCGAAGGCATACACAATGGTCAGAATTCCGGCGCCGAAGAGCACGGTCGATATCCTGCCGGCATCAATCGGATCCAGCAGTCTCAGCCACCGCCAGAAGACCTGTTTCGCGGCACTGGCGCAGGTTGTGCCGACCGGCCAGTACTCCATGGGGTGGGCTTTTGCATATCCGGCGAAGGCGAAGAAATCGGGATGGTCGGCCTCGCGGTAGAACGGGATCGTGCGCTGATTGAAGTCCAGGTGCCGGCGATCCCAGGTGCAGGCCAGATACAGATAGCGGTCGCCGAGGAACAGTTCCTTCGGTTCGTCCGTGCCGAGACCATACTGCTGCAGAGTGGCGATGGTTGCCGCGAGATACACCGCCAGCAGGCCGATAAAGACGGCGTGTCGGCGGCAGAGCGCCGCACCGGCGGCCAGGAGTTCTTTTGCTGCCGGCCGGGTCGGGGGCGACGGCTCTTGTTCTGTGGTTGACAAAGCGGGACCTGTCCGAGTTGCTGTTACGGAGAAACTACACCCGCCGCGAAAAAGGTGCGAGATCAGGTTGCCGTTTTCCGACAAGAGACCCCAGGCTCAGTTTCGGGAGTATCTACACGGTCCGCGAAACCCCGTTCGGAGGCCACCACGGCCTCGTGCCGGGGGTCTTTCCCGGAACCGCGCTTTGCAATCCCCGGCAAGCTTGAGGTCGAACCGCGCCGCTTACTTTTTCGCGTCGGGTGTATCTACCTCCCCCTTCAGTTCACCGGGGACAGAGGACGGGAAAGTCGCGGCGAAGACGAAACGGAACGAGGCCGACCCTCCCCCGGCATTGCCGGGGGGACCTCCTTGCGGACGGTGAAACAATACTGTCCTCACGGCGGCTTGCGCGTCGTCAGCGCCAGATCATGACGGTGGCGAGACCGGCAGACAGGGCGATGACTGTCGTACAGACTGCCGCCACCGGTGTGAGGAATCCCGGCGGCTTCAACGGCAGCTTTGCCGTGTCGCGACGAAGCAGCAGAAGGCCGAGGAGCAGACCCGTGACCAGACCGCCGAAATGGCCCGCGTTGTCGATAATGCCGATGCCGACCAGGCCGATTACCGCGAGCAAACCGATGTTCCCGAGCATCTCGCCGAAGATGCCCCGCGGCAACCGGCGCCGATGGTAGAATTCGAGGACCACCAGAAAACCGATAAACCCGATGATGCCGCCGGAAGCGCCGACTGAGCGGGCGTTGTCGATGAGTGCCAGACTGGTGAAGCAACCGGTGACGCCGGAAAGCAGGAACACGATTGGGATATAGACCCAGTGCGCCAATGCCTCGACCTGTCGGCCGAGAGCCAGCAGGGCAAACATGTTGAAGCCGAAATGGATGATGCCGCCGTGGCCGAAAATCGCCGTCAGTATCCGCCACCATTCGCCGTTGCGAATCTCCTCTTCCAGCAGGGCAATGCCCTGCAGGGAACTGGCGTTGTCGGCTGCATGACTGAAGACAAAGGCGAGTTGACTGATCCCAACAAGGACAATCCCCCCCGCGATGGTCCGGGTTGCTCTGGGTTTCTGCGATCCAATCCACATCCCGAATCGCCGTAAAGTGCCGAGGTTCGCCACCTGGTCGGCCGTCATGCCGCCGACGCGGGCCAGCCGCAACAGCCCGAGCGCAATGGGGATCACCACCAGGACCGTGACCAGCAGGATGCCGAAGGACCGTTCCGGGCCGTCGGCCAGCAGGAAGCGCCCGAAGAGCAACGTCCAGATGACTGCGTTGATCAACGACCGCTTCAGTCGGGCCTGAATCATCTTGCGGTGTCGCGTTCTGGCGGCTTCCCGCAGAAACGGGACTTCCTCCGGCGGCAGGACGGTCGGGTGGTCCGGCGTCCAGACCGCGATGATCCGGCCCTGCGTGTCGTTGCTGATCCGATCGCTCAGTTCTTCGCGGGAGCAGGGGGTCCAATCCCGGCTGTCGACGCAGCCGTAGGCAACTGTCGGCGGCGCCAACGGCAGGAAGGTCGGTTCCTGCCACGGGACTTCGGCGTCCACATCCGGCAGGGGCGGGCGGGCAATGGCGGGATCGGGAATCGGCGGCGGACCGTCCGGCGGGATGGGCGGCGGCTGACTCATGATTCCATGGGATCCAGCCAGATCGGCGAGCTCCAGGCGATCTCGCCGTTGGTGAACAACACGCGGCAATACCAGAACTCGCCGGCGGTTTCACGCGTCGCCGTCCAGTCGAGGGCGCAGGTCGGGGCGGCGACGGGTTGCTGCGACCATTCTTCGCCGTTCCGCACGATCTGGACTTCGGCAATCTCTTCCGCCGCCGTAACCTGCAGGGAGAACGCGGCCTCACTGCATGGCAGGTCACTGCCGGCGGGCCGGCCGTTCGCGGTAAAGGACAAGCGCAGTCCGATATTCGTCGTGGCAAAGCAGCGCCGGGCCGTCAGCCCTTCGTAGAGCCCGGATCGCGTAAGTTCTGTGGTGAGGATGCCGGCGCGCGCGTGGCCGGAGTGGTCGGCGCTGGCGATGAAACCGAAACGCTTGCCGTTCCTCAACTCGGGTACGGCCCAGTAGCCTTCTTCGCGGTGCAGATAGTTCGTCACACCGGGCGCCCACGGTTTTTCGCCGGAGCCGCGGAGATCCTGAAAAATCTCGATCACCGGAATGAACTCTGCATTGAAGAAGTCCCAGTTGAAGGGGTGGGCGTTGTCGGCGACGTGATGGGGCGGAGCGATAATCTTCTGGCCGGCAAACGTCTCCCAGAGCCGCGCCAGCGTACCGCCCGGGCCGGCCGCATCGATCGGTGTATAGAAGTCGAGATCCCCGTCTTCTTCGAGGTAGAGCGGGTTGACATGGCCCCAGGGACCGCCGTCGCGGGTGCAATGGGCGGCGGCGCTGCCCGTCCATTCGTAGGCGGGGATCGCCACGAACTCGCCCGGGAAATAGTAATATTCCGCCAGCTTGCGGGTGATCAGCATCTCGGTGTGCCACATGTTGTACACGTGGTCCGTAGTGCCGCCGAAATCACTGTGCTGCACATCCTGCATAAAGCGATAGTTCAGGTGCGGGCAGCGATCGCGTTCGCGAATACAGATCGAGAGATTGGTGTGCGTGTGCGTCTGGCCGACGGCGTGAATGTAGCCGTCCGCGTCGCGATGATCGATGTCCGGGTTCTCGATCGACGACCCCGGTTGCGGGGGCACGACGAACGGGCGCAGTTCATAGTCGGGCGGCGCCGCGGGATCAAGCTCCAGTTCAACCACTCCAACTCCGAGTTCGCCGTCATGATCGAAATACTCGCCGCTCGAATTCCAGCCGGTATGGCGCGCGTCTTCGGTAAAGGCAACGCGGATCGAGCGGTCATCCCGGCTGCAGGTCAGCGGCGCCTCCACATGCGGGTGGCGCACGAGACAGGCGGGCTCGGACCATTCGCTGTCGAGCAACGACAGAAGCGAGATGTCGGGATGCTTGTTGCAGCGGTTTTCATTGCCGCGCCTTCCGGCGCGGGCCAGGGGCGGATCGCTGTCGGCGTAGACGGGGTCGGCGGCTTCCCGGTGCCGCCGCAGCAGCAGGTGGACGCGGCCGGCCGCATCCGTCAGCAACTGTGTATGGCCGGCGCCGCGCGAACCGTGGACCATGCCGGCGGCGGCATAGCCCTGTTGCGCTTTGCCGCCGACCGGGGCGAAGACGCCGAAAGTCCTGCCGTCCCGCAGCAATCCGACATATGCCGTGCCCTGCGTGGTGCAGAACTTGCGCTGCGCCAGAAAGCGCTGGTGCTTGACGAAACTGGATTCGCCGGTGTGGCCCTCGTTGAAGCAGGTGTAGGAAAACCAGACGCCGCCGTCGGGTGCCGGACAGACCGATGGATAGACGCAGGCGTTGGCCTGATCCGACACCCGAACGGGCGCGCCCAACGGCGAACCGTCGGCGTTGAAGGTCTGCAGCAGGATCCGGTACTGACCGTCGCTGAAGGCACAGTAGCCGACATGAAGCAGCCCCTGTTCGTCAACACAGCAAGCGGGATCATAGACGTTGCCGTTGCCGCCGACAATGGTCATCGGTGTTCCGGCTTTGCCGTTCGTCATGCGGGACAAGCGGATGCAGGTCTGTTTGCCCCGGCGTTCTTCCCAGAGCAGCAGATCCTGACAGGACGTAACCGCCAGCGGCCGGCCGTCGAGTTCCAGGAGGTCCACGGCGTCTTCCGGCTGCGGGCGTTCCCGCGGCGCGCCGCGCAGCAGCCATTTCGCCTCAACGCGTTCGACCCAACACAGGAGGTCCCTGGCGAAGTGCGGCGCCAGGATGTAACCGGGGGCGGTCAGGGCGATTGGTTCGGCTGACGGTTCCGGTTGGTACATGAGGCGCTCCCGGTTGCCGTCGACCTGCAGGAAGGCGAGCGCCCGGCTGTTCGGGTCAAGCACGGCGTGATAGCATTCGCGATTGTGACGTTTGCCGCGGGAGTAGATTGTCTTGCGAGTTAGAATCGGCATGTTCAGGTCTTTCGGGTGTGGGCCGGTGAGCTAATACGATTGTGATGCAACGTGGAATTACAAGACCACCGACAGCCGGAATGATCGCCTTGACACCCTCGGGTTCAGCGGCTAGACTCGCAGCAGAACGAGGGACAGTGACTCATGAACAAGCCCAAAGAAGCGGCGACGTCTGATCTGGTCGCAGTGGCCATGGCCGGGACCGGCGCTTGTATCCTGCTGGGGATTCTGCTGGCGAAGCTGATTCCGTACGTGATCACCCTGGGCTGTGTCGGATTGGCTTTGAAGATTACTCTCAGCCTGCGGCGCATCGAACAGTTACGCGGTCGCATGCTGAACCTGCGGCGGCGATACCGGGAACGCCGGGAGCTGTATGAACGCGCCCTGCAGGCCGCCGGCAAGCTGTCCGAACGCGACCGCAAACTGGCCCAGGACCGACTGGCCGAACTGCGGCAGCACGGCCGGGAACTGATTGACGACCTGCGGGCCTTGATGGATGATATCGGCGCGGTGAAGAAGGAGATCCTGGCGAAACTCGGGGAGTCGGCCGACGCGAAAATCAGCCGCAAACTGGCGCCGTTCACCGAGGTCGAGCAGGAGATCGAACAGCTCATCGCCCAAATCGGTGCGACCTTTGCGGATTAGTCCCGAATGGCGCGACAGGATTTTTTCATTTGCCCTGGCTTTCGTCGGCAAACGGCCGTGATAACTTCAGCACCCGCTCTGCCGGTTCATACCAGCCCTGCGGGTCATCAAGGCCGCTGCGGTCGTGGTTGCCGCAAACACTGTCGGTCTCTCCCCGGCGCTGCAGCGGAACGCGCACACTACCGTGAGATGCGTTGCCTGTCCAGCCTGCCGGTGGGGGTGAGGGCGTGCAGCCACTAATGAACTTCTTCACCAGGCGGATAAACCGGCTGGGGTCGTATGGTCGAGCCAATTGTTGGCAGGAAACGCCTACGGAAGTGACATGCGCCCGCGTGCGACCATAAGGATTGCCGTTCTCCCGCGTTGATGCTAGTGTAGCCGGGACAAGCGGCAGGGGTGACCCCGATGAAACAGATTCTGATTACGATTCTGCTGCTGGGTGTTGTGGTTCGCGCGGACGAGCCGGTGACACCCGAGCAGATCGCCGCCGCGGTTAAGCAATTGGGCGCCGACAGTTTTCGCGACCGCCGACAGGCGGAGACCTTCCTCTGGACGCACGGCGACCAGGCCGGAGCGGCGCTTGAACAGGCAGCTAAGTCCGACGATCCCGAAGTGAAACTGCGGGCGAACCGCATCCTTGAAAAGGTGCGGTTGGGGATCTTCCCGAATACGCCGCCGACCGTCGCCGCGTTGATCCGCCGCTATCGCGAGGGCGACGCGACGGTCAGGGTGCAGGTCGCCGGGGAGCTGATTGCCATGGGCGACAAGGGCCGTCCGACACTGCTTCGGCTGTTAACGCAGGAGACGAATGCGCAGGTCCGGCGCGACGCGCTGCGGGTTGTCCCTGCGAACCGGAAACTGGCGGCGGGCCTGGTGCGCGGCGAGACCTCGATGGCCGAGCTGAAGGCGATGCTCGGCCTCCGGGCGGCTGCCGGCCAGGATCAGGAGGACTACATCGCCTTCCTCGTCTTGAACGAAAACGTTGAAGCCGAGATCCGCGCGCTGGAAAAATCGCTGGCGGCCAGACCGTCGGATCAGACCGCACGCCTGCTGGCGGGGCTCTACCGGGCCGCCGGCAAGCCGGACAAGGCCTCCACCGTGGTGCGCGATGCGAATGACCGGCATCTGCTCGAGCTTCTGCTGCAGGAGCAGGGGAAGTACAAGGAACTGACCAAAGTCTCGTGGCGGATGTTCGGGAAAGGCATTGAAAACCTCGGCTACAAAGCCGCGTACCACCGGCTGGCCGGCAATGAGGAGGCCTATGCCGAGGCCGTCAAGGAGATCCTCGCCTACAGCCGCGAGCGCCGGGAGAACACCTGGTTTGCCGCTGAAGCCCTGCTGATCTGCGGCGATGTCGAAACGGCGCTGAAGGTCCTCCAAGAGGGCGACCGCTATCAGTCGGCGTTCAAACTGCTCGTGGCACAGTTCCGGGTTGACGAAGCCATGGCCGTGGTGCGGCAGGCAGAAGCGGCAGGTGCTGACTCGTTGCCGTTCCTCAAGGTCGAGCAGGCGCGCCTGCTGGGCGGCAACGGCAAACGCCGCGACGCCGGCGCCATCCTGCAGGAGCTGCTGAAAACGGCGTTCGACGCCGACGAATTGCCGACCCACACCAGGTCCGTTGTCAACGCCATGTTTGATCTGGGATTTGCGGCTGAAGCCCTGGGCGCAATGAAGCAGGCGGGGACGAAAGGACTGCCGCCCGAGGACGCTGCCGGCTGGCTGCCGCGGTCCCGGCGAACGGTTTGGGAACTGCTCGTCTTCGCCGATCCGGGAAGGGGGATGGCGGCGCAATTGACGCGTCTGGAGAAAGCCGTAGAACGGCTCCCCGCGCCGGCGAAACTCCGGCGCCTGATTATCGCCGCGGCCGCCGGCATCGCGAAACTCCCGGCCGACCGGCAGCAGCGCAGTCTGCGGCGATTGACCGAGATCTGTCTGGAATCCGAGGAGCTGGATCTGGCGGCGAAGTACGCGGCCCAGGTCGATCGCAAGCAGCGTTCGGAATACACCCGGCGGATATGGCTGGCGCGGGCCGATCTACAGGCGGCGGCCGGTCGGTGGGCCGCCGCCGCCGAAGCCTACCGCAAAGCCTGGGATGCGGACCCGACCAGAGCCGACGCGCTCTACCTGCACGGTCTGGCGTTGCAACACGCCGGCAAGCGGCAGGCCGGGCAGACGGCCATGGACCAGGCCGCCCTCCTGCCGCTGGGCAGTTCCGCCCAACGACACCAGCTCGCCGAGGCCCTGGAACAGCGGGGATACCGCGAGGCGGCACTGGCGCACTACGAGCTCCTGCTCCGGGTCGGCCGCTCCGGTTGGTCCTACAATGCTGCTTTGCGGCGGATGGGCCGCCACGCCGAGAAAGAAAAGAAGGACTATGCCGGGGCATATCAGTATCTGTTGCGTTGCCATCTGCCGTGTCTGCAGACGAGTTCCGCCTACATGAATGCCGCCAGCTATCTCCACGTCCCGGCGGGCCTGCATCAGATCCAGGCGCGCCACCGGATGCAGAAGAACGATGCCAAGGGCGCGCTGGCCCAGGCCCGAAAGGCGGCGTTCTATTCCATTCACAACGCCGATTTCTATATCGACATCATCCGGGACCTCGATGCGGCCGGCAGCCGGCAGGACGCCGACCAGTTGATTGCCGAGGTCGGCAAAGGCTGGCTGCAGATACTCAAAACCTTTCCGGACAGCGCCATGGCCCACAACAACTTCGCCTGGCTGTATTCACGCTGCCGTCGTAATCTGGAGCAGGCGCTCAAGCACGCCCGGGCGGCCGTTAAGCTGGAACCCAAGACGGCAGCCTACCTCGATACCCTGGCGGAAGTCCATTTCCAGCTGGGTGATCGAGACAAGGCCGTTGCCTTCGAACAGCAGGCCGCCGCGCTGCAACCCGGTCGCAAGTTCTTTCAGGACCGCATCCAGGAGTTCAAGACGAAGCCCCTGCCAAAGAAACGGACGGAAAAGTAAAGCTCGGGGCGACGCGGCGAACGCAGCTGCCGGAGTTCCGCCGCCAGGCGGCCGTTGCCGCTTTGTTGCCGCCGGCCCGGCAGCCGAAGGCATCGCCGTCACTTCAAGGGCGCCGGCCCGACTCCCGCACCCGCGCAGACCAGTGCCGCATGTCCGGATAGGAGCGATACAACTGAATAGATACAATGCTGACAGATTGAGAGAGACCTCTTGGGCGCATGTCACTTCCGCAGGTGTTTCCTGCCGACAATTGGCTCGATCCTGCGACCCCAGGAGGTATACCCGCCTGGTGAATACGTTCATTCGTGGCTGCAAGCCCTCACCCCTCACCCTGCTTTGCGGGCGCCGGGAAGCAGGCTTCCCGGCGCCCGCAAAGCAGGATCGTGGGGCCGTCTCCTTCCCTGATGACCGCATTCGCCGGGCCGACGAGCGACCCGGGGGCCAGCGGGTCGCGAACCGGCAAAAGACATCGCATACGCCCACGGGCCCGCCGGTGGCTGGACCGGCGAACGTTCCGGCGCTATGGTGCGGCTCTTGCCGCAACACGAAGGGATGACCTGCAGAACTGACATGCGCCCTACCTCTTGACGCCGGCAGAAATGGACGCCTTAGTATAGGCAGAGTCAATTGGATTGTATCGATATGAAATCTGATCCAGGCAAGACACGGGCGCGCTCGGAGCACCAGCTGCAACCGGCGTTCGCGGCGCGCGAACTGCCGGCGTGTCGGGTCGCGGCCCGGCGAACCAGGCCGGGCTCGACGCCGTTCACCCTGATTGAGTTGCTGGTTGTCACGGCGATCATTGCCATTCTTGCCGCGACGATTCTGCCCGTGCTGAATCAAGCCAAAGAGGCGGCCTGCCGGGCCACCTGCATGAGCGGTCTGCGGCAGATCGGCACCGCCTGTCACCTGTCGGCAGTTGGACCGGCGAAACGGTTCACGGTAGATTTCACGACCGACAGGAACTTCAATGCGAGAGGGAAAGCAGATGAAACAGTGGATCCGCCTTTTGTGTCTCTGGTGTCTGGCCGCGAGCCCGTCGGCCCGGGCGCAGACGCAGGCTCGGAACGTGCCGGCCGACATCGTGGCCAAAGTGAAGAGCTACAAGCTTCACACCTGGCCGGACGGCACGGTATACGTCAACTGCGATAAGGCCATTCCGGAGATCTTCGGTGCGGCGGCCATGGTTACGGGCAAACGGCGGCGCCGGCCCAACAAGGCGATCCCGGGGGCGATCGTCACATTGGCCGAACGCCTGCCCAAGGGCGGTGCGATCCATCTCGGACGTTTCGGGGGCGGTCTGGATTTCCGGCGGATTCAGGACGGCATCCTGATCACCGGCGGCAAGGGCGGCATCACGCTGGGTACCGGTCAGAAGGGGATTGACGCCATGTTCGTCAAGAACGTCAGCATTCAACCGGGGGTAAAGGGAAAAGAGCCGATCGAGGACCTCCTGGTGCTTGGTTCGAATATCGGTCGGATCAACGCGCCGGTGAACAATTCGAACTTTATCGTCGCGGTCAACGCCTGGGCCCGGTACGGGTTCGTCGCCGACGCACCGATCAACAACTCGTTGTTTCTCCGTTTCTCCACGAACTGGACGTTTGCCGATTACAACGCGCACCTGGCCAAGCCCGACCCGGACTGGTACAAGAAGAACTGCCAGGTGAAGTTCGATCTCAAAGGCGGCGGCCGGGGCACCCGGATCTACCTGATGGTCGAGACCAACTACGGCAACCCCGGCGTCGGCGTCTGGCTGGAGAACTGCAAGGGGCTGGCGCTCTATCACGGCGCTACCGAGCGCGGCTCGTCACAGGGCCCCGGCGTCTACTACCTGAAGAACTGCGAGGATGTCCAGCTCGGCGTCCGCCGCATCTTTCCGGGCACGCGCGGCGCAGGCAGTGCAGCGATGCCGACGCATGCCGTCACCATTGAAGGCGGCAGGAACAACATCCTTCATATTTTCTCCGACTTCGCCAACAGCTACGAAGAATCCATCGTCAACAGTGATCCGGCGCTCCAGCTCTGGGGGGCCAGCTTCGACTATGAGGTCAAGGGTCTGGACAGTGAGGGCATCCTGAAATTCGCCTTTACGCCGCTGAACAACATGCCCGAAGGCAAGAACAAGGAAGAAGCCGCCGGCCGGGCTGCGCAGAAGGCCGAGGAATGGATCAAAGCCCGCAACCGGAAGAGCAGGCAGCCGGTCACACCCGAAAATATCGCCAGGCTCAAAGACCGGATCAGGCAGGGCCGTGATTTCTGGTGGCCGATCAACGCCAGACACGAGGTGACCTTCACCTACGGCGGCGCCGACTTGACCAAAGGCGAAAGGCCGAACCGCCCGCTGCCGCCGCCGCCGTCCATTCCCGCCACCAACGCGCCGACCGATTTCCGGCCGTTGTACTACACCTGGGAAAAGGACTTCGGCAAACGGCTGCTGGACGCCGGCGCTGATCCCACCGGCAAGACGCCGTCCGACGATGCCTTCGCGAAGGTGATGTACGGCATGTCCGCTGCCGCCGTCGAAGCCGCGGTCCGCGCTGCCCAAAGCGGCGACAAGGACGCCCTGGCAAAACTGCTGCCGCCGCCGGATCCGAAGGACAAGAAGAAACGGAAACGCCTTGGGCGTCCCGGCCTTGACGTGCCGGCCGGTACTTTCCTGCTGACCAGAACATTGCACCTGGAAGCCGGCAACAACCGGCTTGTCGGCGCCGGCCCGGGCAAAACCACGCTGAAGTTCAAGGGCGACATCGTCGGCCTCAAGCAGTGGCAACGCGGGTTCATCGGGAATCTTACAGTCGACGGCGGCACCACCGGCCTGGCGATTACCGGCGCCGACCATCACGGCCGGGGCGGAGCGTTTACCAAATCCTACATCGCCGGTCAGATCTACTACAACATCACCTTCCGCAACCAGAGTTTCGCCGGCATTCATGTCGGCCACAGCGATCCCGCCGTTGTCGGCGGGGCCGAGTTCGACCAGAACAGTTTCATCAATTTGAACTTCTACCACACCGGCGACTACGGCATCTACATGAACAACAACATGACCGACAAGTGGCTCTGCACCGGCGGCGAGTTTGTCGGCCAGAAGAAAGCCGGGATCTCGATCAACTTCAACAACCTGATTCACGGCGGCGTGTTCGGCGCGACGTTCAAGGACATCGACGGCCCCGGCATCGACTTCATGGGCGGCAATCCGCAGCTCGCCTTCCGGCCGTACGTCACGATGGTCGATCAGTGCGAGTTTATCGAATGCGGCAATGCCGTGCGGCCGGCCGTGGACTACGGCAACGGCGAGCTGACGTCCTTCACCCGCTGCCGAATCATCACCAGGGACAAGAAGGTCAAACACGGCCTTGTCGGCGGTGCGCAGCACTACGAAGACGTCGAGATCGACGTCAAGCTGGCGGCGGGCGGCAAGGCCCTGCTGCTGCGCGGTGTGCGCCAGGGCGCCACGGCCCGGGCCAACGGCCATATCCTGATGGGGGTCAAAGCCAACGGCCCGCTGGGATTCGTCAACGATGCCAATGCCTACAATGCGCTCTACGAACCGTCACGGATCAAACGTAAGATCGGCAAGGGCAAGGACATTGACTGGGACGTCAACCCGGCGGCGCACGCGCTGGCGCCGCCCAACGGCTGGGTCCACCCGTATATCCTGTACCGGTGCGAGATTGACGGCAAGGAATACGCCTACACCTTGCTCAATGCCGGCACTGACAACGGCGTGATCCTCAACGAGGTCGATCTGTCGGGCTTCACGAAGTAGTTGGCGCGTCGCCGGCAGCCGTCCCGGTAGAGCCTTCAGGCCGCTCGCTGGAAAGCGTCTGCAGGTTGAGTTTGCGAGATGCGGGGGATCGCAGACTCAGTCGATTTCGTAGACGAGGAAGCGGCATTCCAGCGCGCCGTTCATGATGCCGATGTCACGCTCGGGATGAGCGGTGATGCAGCGCTCGTAATCATCGTGGCCCGAGAGCAGGGCGACGCGGCAGCCGTGCATCCGGCAGATCGCGGCGGCGATGCCGCGGCGCAGATCTTCCCCGGCTTCGAGGCGCTCGTCGTATGGCGGATTGGTCACGATCATTCGGCGTTGCCGGGTATTGCTCTGGACGTCAAGGATGGAAGCCTGCCGGAATGCCGGTCGCACGCCGGCGGCTCTGGAATTGCGTTTCGCGACCTCCAGCACAGCCGCGTCGATGTCGGCAGCCTGCACCTTAGGCGACTGTCCCGACACCGCGCCACGCAACTGCCCGCGCAGTTGGCGCATGCCTTCGGCCTTTTCGTCGTCGAAGTTGGCCCAGCGCTCAAAACCAAAGCGTTCGCGGTTGAGTCCCGGCGCCCGATTGGTTGCCCACATGGCGGCCTCGATTGCGATCGTACCGGAGCCGCACATCGGATCGAGAAAGGGGGTCTTGCGATCCCACCCGGACATTCGCAGCATGGCTGCCGCCAGCGTCTCGCGCAGTGGTGCCTCGCCGGCCTGCCGGCGGTAGCCGCGTCGATGCAGGCCGTCGCCGGACATGTCGAGGTAGACGGTAGCCTTGTCATTCGCGAGGTAGACGAAAACGCGGACGTCGGGATCTTCTTTGGATACGGACGGTCGGCGCTGCTTCGCGTCCTGCGCCCGGATCTGGTCGACAATGGCGTCCTTCGCCTTCAGCGCGACAAAGCCGCTGTGGTTGATCCGGCTGCCGGCGCACACGGCCGAGACCGAGATCGTCTGGGCCGGCGAAATGAACGGCCTCCAGTCGATGCGCTGGACGCCGTCGTACAACGCCTCCTGGGTCGGCGCCGGGAACCGGTGCAGGACCAGTTGGATCCGTTGGGCCACGCGGCTTTCCAGGCAGGCGCGCCAGCCCTCTTCCCACGGGCCGCGAAACAAAACGCCGCTGGGGTTCGGCCGAATACTGCTGAACTGCAGTTCGCGCAATTCGTCGGCCAGGACGCGGCTGGTCTTGGGAATCGCCATGGCAAAGAACTCGAATGTCGTCTCATGCTGCATGATCTCGTGGTGTCCTGTCGGTCGGGCAAGCCGCTACACTGCCCTGCTCCGCGAACATTGCAATGCCATGGCGATCCCGGCCGGGATCGGACCGAATCGACGGTCGGGCTGACGGCCGGGGCCTTGACAAGTCCCCTATGAAACCCCTATTGACCGGTCATGGATTACCGCCTCTTTGTCTGCGACCTCGACAACACCTTGCTGAAAGGATCCTGCCAGTCCTCCTGGCAGATGATCTGGGATTTCCTCGGTATCGACGACGAATTGCGCCGGCACGGCTGGCAGCAGTATATGTCCGGCGTCTTCAGCTATCCGGACTGGTGCGCGCATGACGCCCGGACCTTCCGGGCGCACGGGTTGCGGCGCGATCATTTCACGGAGATCTGCCGGGGGTTCCGGCCGGCTCCGGGATTGCGCGAGACGCTTGAGGCCCTGAAACAACGCGGTGTCCGCCTGGCCATCGTTTCCGGTGCACTGGATCGGATCCTGCACACGGCGCTGCCCTGGCATGGGGAGTTCTTTGACCAGGCTTTCGTGAATACAGCGCAGTTTGACGAGGACGGTTTGATCTGCGGCATTCTGCCGACTCCCTATGACTTCGAAGGCAAACTCCGTTGTGTCGAAGAGCTGTGTGCCGAGCACGAAATCACGGCCGCTCAAGCAGTTTTCGTGGGTGACGGAATTAACGATCTCTCGCTTGCCGGCAAAGTCGGCCTGACAATTGCATTCGGCTCCGATTGTGAGCCGGTCAGGGACGCCTTCGATCTCGACTTGCCGGATGACGACTTTCGCCGCATTCTGGAGTACCTTTGACTGCCGGTCCGTGAAACGGGTGCGGGATCGAGGTCCGCCGCCCCGCGAAGAGGGCCGACGGCAACTCCTTCAGAGTTGGTCGTCGACGCAACCGATACCTGGGGTAGGCCTTGACGGTCAACCCCAGGCTGAAGACTGGCACGCCTTCAGCGTGAGTGAACCCGCGTGCAGGCCCGCCTTCGGTTCATGACTGTTTCTCCGATGGAACGAGCCTGTCGGTCGTGGAACATCGGCTTTGGCTGCATCGCGCCACTGACGCATTGCTGCAAGCCGCCGGGGTGCATATGAGTCCTGTTGATCATCCTCTCGCACCGCGGCAGGAGTCGCACAATAGCGCGAGATACGTTGCCGGTCCAGCCATCGGTGGATTTGTCGGCGCCTGTTGTTTTCTATTCTCAAGAGCCCGGGTCGCTTGCCGGCCCGGTGAATACGTTCATCAGGGAAGGAGCTGCCCCCCCACGATCCCGCCTGAGTGAGGAGTGAGGGCTTGCAGCCACTACAGCATTTTCACAAATACTGCAGCCGATTTTTTGATTCGGTCTTCGTCTCAACCTTCGTCAAATCCTGCTCCGGAAGGAGGGACAAAGATTGAGACAAAGGTTGAGATAAGGGGGGAAGAGGCATGGACAGCGGCTACGACTTTTTCCAATACCCTCCAATGAACGTCTTCACCAGACGGCTAGACCACCCGGGGTCGTGTGGTTGAACCGATTGCCGGCGGCAAGCGCCTGCAGAACCGACATGCGCCCCCGGCGCCGCTTCAGGTTGCCGAACCGGCCGGCGTCGACTATATTACATATGGTGGTGGGGTGCATTGTCAACCGGCATTGTGCCACGTCAGGGAGCAGTCCGTGTCGATGTTCGGATTTCGCCGAAAAGCAGAGGTGAGGGTCTCCTTCGCACACGCTGCGGACGGCGCCGTCTTCGCCCGCGCCACCATTCCCACGGCGAACCTGCCGGACTCCTTCAGCACGGCTACGCTGGTTGACGTCGAGGACCGCAAATGGCGCGTGGTCGAAGCCGCCCCGGTGGACAAGGAGGCCTTCGCGAAGTCCGGCGAACTGGCGCTGCTGGTGGAGGAAGTGCGACCCGACGAGCTGCACAGTCTGCCGACCATCAATGAGCGCGCCGGCAAAATGCTGCGGCTGGATATGCCGGCGGGCGACATGCATGTGATCGCCGAAGATGACTGGCGGCAGGTGGAATTGATCGCCTCCCGCTTTGACGCGGAACTGGCGGCTGAACTGGATGCCATTCGACGTCTCGCCAGCTACTCCATGGCCGGCACGGGGTATGCCGATCATTATGTTCGCCAGCGAATTCCGAAACCATTGAGCGGTCTCGGCCTGCAGCTCGAAGAACTGCAGACCGCATTGGGTGTGGAACAGCGTCTGATTGCGGTCAGTCTGGACGCGGCAACAAACTACTTCGCCAATACCTTCGCGTTTCGCGCCGCTCCCGGGATCGTTGTCTGGGGGGAACGCGATGAGGCCAAAGCGTTGGGGTGCATTTGCCTGGACCTTGATCTCGCCGTGTCGGCTCCGGCCGTCGCCGCGAGTCTCGCAACGTACTGTGAGATGCACGATCTGTACGTTGTCGACTGGTGCCGCACATTGCGCCTGCGGACCGTAGCGGAACTGCAGGAGTACCTGCGGCCGCCGGCTGAATAGCTGCCGGCCGGCCGGCGTGGCGGCAGAGCCGTCAGTGTGCGGCAGATGCCGCAAGGCCGAGACTGAAGCACAGGTGATTCTGCGGCGCCACCGTGCCGTCATGCCGGCGCAGGACGCCGCCGCGAAAATGCAGCTTCGCGTCGTTCACCGACAGGCCTGGCTCGCTTTCGTAGATGACATAGATCCCCGGGCGCAGGAAACACGCGCCCGGCGGCGGCTCCAGCTCCAACGTCAACGAGTTCTTCCAGACAACATCGCTTTGATTGCGGCCGAAGACCCCGACCAGCCGCTCCATGATCCGGCTGACGACCGCCACATACGGCATGCCCATGGCGACATCCAGCACCGATATGCCGCGGATATCGCCAAGGACCTCCTTGACCCGGGCGTAGCTCTCTTTCAGGTCCTCGTCGATCTCGATTAACTCAAACTGGAGCTCGACGTAATCGCGAAACAGGATGCTGCGGAACACACGGCGGAAACGGAAATCCGGGACGTACTCGCCGTCCTGCGCGGTGAAATCAAGACTCAGTCGGATCCGTTCTTTCTGGGCCGGGTCCCTGGGGTTGCGGGTGTTGATGCTCAGATCCAGGAGCCCCTCATTCGTGTGCGTCAGATCCGGAAGGTCCCGCGTGTAAAAATTCAGCACGGTCATATCCAGTTGCCGATACTCGGCGTTCCGGGGATACGGCAGGTCGGCCAGCTTCGGCGAGGTCGGGGAGATCATGTCGTAGCTGTTGGCGGGGTCCGGGTAGTCGGCATCCGCAATCCAGATGTACCCGAGATTGATTTGGCGTGCAGGCATGGAGATGTCCCTTCGGCGATTGTTGGCGTCCAGCACCCGAAACATGCATCCGCATACGTTGCGACCCGGACGGGCCGTGTCAAGGCGCGGCCGCGCCGCAGGGCGCATATCAGTTCCGTTGGTCATTCCCGCGCACCGCGGCAGGAGTCGCACAATAGCGTGATATACGTTGCCGGTCCAGCCATCGGTGGGCTTGTCGGCGCCTGTTGTTCTGATGCCACTTACAAAAGTCGGGGAGGCGCGGTCGAGACGACCGCGGCCGCGTCGATGCCCTGTTGTCCAAGCCGGAGGCCGTACTCGCGGCCGATCGTGCCGCAGGGTTCGCCGGCGATCAAGCGCGGCAGTGCGTGTGCCCGGAAACAGTGCGTGTCTTCGGACCGAAGGTTACACCGTCAGCGCCGCGGAAATGGAATGCTCCCGCACTTCGTCGGCACTGACTTCCTCACCGCGGGCCTGCGACATATAGATGCCTTCCTGAATCAACATGGTCTGCAGGGCAATCTCCGCAGTCGGCAGCAACGGGACTTTGCCCTGCAGCGCCGCGATCCAATGGTGTTGCGAGGAATCGTACGCGGCATAGTCCGGGTTGAGTTGGTGGAAGCGATATTCCTCCGACCCCAGGTTGAAGGAGACCTCGGTCGTCATATCCGACAGCGTCGAGAAGTACTTGAACGGCGCCAACCGAATGCCGCCCTTGGAACCGGCGATGTAGCTGCCGCTGAATGGGTCCATGTGGATCGCCCATGACTCGATGATGTCCAGTGTGGCACCGTCCGCAAAGCGCACCAGGCCGAGACCAAGCTCTTCGACGTTATAGCCGCTGGATTGCCGCCGCCCGGGGTCCATCTCGGTTTCCTGATATGTGGCCCCGCTGATGCGCTTCACTTCCGGACACCCCAGGAGGTAGAACACCTGGGCGATGTGATAGATCGCCATGTCGTAGAGGGCGCCGCCGCCGGCCATCTCCTTCTTGACGAAGCGGTCGGTGCCGTAGCCGTCGACAAATGGACGGCCGCGGCGGCGGTACCCGGTGGCGCGGGCGTGGTAGAGCCGGCCCAGATGGCCGTCGTCGATCAGTCGCTTTGCTGCCTTGGCTTCATTCGAAAACAGCGATCCCAACTGGATGTGCAGCATCTTGCCGGTCTCTTTCGCCGCTTCGATCATGCTGACGCCGTCGCAATAGGAACCGGCAATCGGCTTTTCGCAGTACACGTGCTTGCCCGCCTGCATGGCCGCGATGCTGACGGGAGCGTGCAGGTTGTTGTGCAGACAGACGTCGACTGCGTCGATATCGTCCCGCTCCAGCAGTTCGCGGAAATCCGTGCAGCGTTCGGGGACCTCAAAACGTTCGCACGTGCGGGCCAGTTGGTCCTCGTCGACATCGCAGGCAACGACGACATCGGCATCCTCGATCTCGGCGTATTTCTTCAAATGGGATTTGGCGATCTGGCCAACCCCGATAAACCCGATGCGTACTGCGTTCATGCTTCGGTCTCCCATTTCAGGAGGACGTCGCGCACCAGCGCCAACTGGATTGCCGTCTCGGTGTATTCGTTCTTGCCGGTGTGATGTTCAACGCTCCAGTAGCCGTCGTAGTTGACGTTTCTCAGGATCGACATCTTCTCGACCAGCGGCCCGGTGGCGCAGTCCCAGGCGATGTGCGTGTGCATCGCCCATTTGGCGAACGCCTCCTCCCCCGTGCCTTTGAAGTGCACCAGCACACCGAAGCCCGGGTGGTCGACGGCTTCGCAGATCTGCTTCATATTCTCGGGATCCACCTCCGTACCCCAGTGGTTCTCCGGGCCGACCCGGTAGCCGTTGTCGTAGGCCCGTTGGGCGTACTCGCGGTAGCGCGTGACAATGAGATCCAGTTGCTCGTCCGAATATGCCGCATCCCGGCCGCCGGCATCGATGCGCACGGTGCGGGCGCTCAGGACCTCGGCCGCATGCAGATAGGCCAGCGCGTTTGCATGATTCCGCTCCATCGTCTCGGCGTCGGCGTCCCAGATGTGAGCCCCGTCGACACAGAGATTCGCCAGCTCCAGTTCGCGTTCGTCAAGCTCCTCCTTGATCTTGTGCAGGTATTCGTCGTCGGTGCTTTCGAACATGCCGTTCCAGATGTCCGCAGCGCGGACGCTGTAACGGTAGCGGCAGGCTTCGAGGTAGCCGAAGAGGTTGATCCGGCCCGCACGAAGCAGGCCGTGGAAGGCGTAGGATGCGATTGAGATGTTCATATCCGTCTGGTCTCCTGAGTGTGTTCGAGCGCTCATTACGCCGAGTTCTGGTTATTAATCCGGCACGCAAATAGGCGACATTCTCGCGGTGTGTGCTATATTAG
>CAYLNH010000020.1:0-46667 GCA_964384625.1 uncultured Lentisphaerales bacterium | reverse complement strand
CTAATATAGCACACACCGCGAGAATGTCGCCTATTTGCGTGCCGGATTAATAACCCGAAAGGCCGACTCTGGAGCCAGGTCGACAAAGTCGACGGCGGCACCCTGACCATCAACAACAGCGACGGTGCATTGCAGTTCTTCGATATCGCCGGCAACGAGATTCACCAGGGCGCGAAGAGCGTGACGGTCGACCTGAACATCCTGCCGACGTATATCAAATCGAAAGGCGGTCCGAAGTTGATCGCCGCCCGTCTGCAGGCGGCGAAGATGCAGGGCAAGTACCCCGCCGAGATCCTGCCGCACGACTTCACGCAGCGTATCAAAGACAAGGGACTGCGACTCCGCGTCGACTTGGCCAACCGGCTGAACCGACCGATCAAAGGGAAGCTGATCATCAAGGCGCCGACCGGCTTTGTGGTCGCCGATAATGGCCAGACGGTATCTCTGCACGCCGGCGAGAAAAAGACCGTGGCGGTCACCTTCAGCAAGGTAACGGAGGACGCGTCAAACCAGTATCCCGTCGCGTTCACCTTCGACACGAACGCCGGCAAGTGTACTTATGAAGAGGTCTTGAACTGTTGTGTCGCGGTAAAACGCACCATGAAGATCGACGGCAACCTGAACGACTGGGAAAATATCCCGGGCATCACCCTGCTGGGCAAGGACAAGAAGCTCAGCCAGGATGAGTTGGCGCGCGAACCGTGGCTGCGGCTGAAGAAGCAACTGCCGCCAGGCGCGGCGTTCGCCGAACTGAAACTGGCCTGGGACACGAACTATGTCTATATCGCCGCACAGGTCAGCGACTCGACGCCGCAGACCGACAAGGTGCGCATGGAAGGGCGTGATGAAGACGCGTACTTCCACAGCACCGCCTCCGACAAACAGGAACCATGGAAGTCCTGGCTCGAGAAGAACGCCAAAGGCCAGAGCTTCGCGCAGGTGCCGTACATCTACAAGAAAAAACCCTTCGACAACTCCTACACCGGCGACCAGCTGCAGTTGGCCTTCAACGTCACCGAAGGCCTGCACCAGGGCATGGCGAAAGTCACCGATGTCCCGTGGGGCTTCCATGCGGTACCCGACGCCGACTACGAGTTCTGCGCCTATTTGTGTGCCGACGGCAAGCCGGAGTTGTGGAACCTGTTGGCGCCGGGCATCCCGCGCATTCACGACTGGCCGCACCAGCCGAAGGGCAAAGTCACGACCAACCAAACGCCCGGCTCGGACAAAGTCGTCCGGCAAAACGGCAAAATCCGCATCTACGAGATCGCCATCCCGAAAGCGGCGATTCGCCATCTGCAGTTGAAGACGGGAACGACATTCAAGTTCAGCTTCTTCGTCGGCAACAACCGCGGTCCGAAGATCATCTACGGCGCGGACAAGGCCGTGACCAAAACCAACGGTCTGACATTCCATCCATACTGGTCCACTTCGCCGTCCTGCGACGTGGAATGGGCGTTGATCGAGTAGGTGCACCCAACGCGAAAAGCCTTCTGGATTTGCCACGGCCTGTCGGCGCGCGTGAATAGGTTGTTGTAAATGCAAGGTCCTTGTCCGGCAGCGGGACGGCGCCGGCTGCCTAAACATCTCATTCACCCATCAGACAGGCTGATGGGTGAAAAGGTCTCCAGCCAGCCTCTTGCACGCACTTCTCACCCCGTTTGCTTTTGGCTCTGTCTGGCGGGGCGAACTGTGCAGTAGCTGTCCACCACGCCGTCCTGCCACCTTGAGTGGCAGGACGGCAAGGGCTTTTCGCGGCACATGAAGTTGGAGCCCGAACAACGCTGCTCAGCCTTTTCGCGGCGGGTGATGCTATTCCGGCAACAGGATCCCGTTGGGGTGCATCGGCAGCATCGCGGCGGGAAGCTTGTTCGACGGGAGGATCCGGCGGCGGCAGGGTCTTGAACGGGAACTTCTCTCTCGGCAGGTTGCAGTTCTTAATCGGTCGGGAGATCCTCGGTGCTGACAGCCAGGAAGCTCGCCCCCCAGGCCTTGGCGATGAACGAGACGAGTACGAGGAAGATAATGATGAAGGCGATGATGGCGACCGGCCGCAGGGATATCTGTTTGTCGGGTCCGGCCGCGGGCGCGGCCGCGAGATTGCCGGGCACATGGAGTGCGACGGCTTCTGCTTCGATGTCGATGGATGATTCAGATGCCTGATCACACCACGGCACAAGACCGCGCGGATGGGGATCAGAGAGACCGTCCCGGAACCTGAAGCTTCGCTACTTCGAGAAACGGGCTTCAGCCCAGATAACGTGGTCGCCGAGGTCCAGACCGGCACCTTTGAGAACTTCGAGACGCAGAACCTTGCCCTTTGCGTTCACCGCGACACCAGCCAACGATTGCTGACGATTCAGTCGTTCCCGAAAGACCTCCTGACCATCGAGCAGCACACGGACGACGCAATCCCCGTAGCGCCCCGTCGGCTCCGCCAGGACCGCACTGGCGAGAAACCGCCGCGTCTTGGCCGGAATGCTGAACTCCAGATACGCATCTGCATGCATCCGTACGCCGCCGGCTGCAATCCCGCCCTGATACCGCATGTCTCGAAAAGTGGACTGACGAGAAAAGAAAGACGGGGAAGGACTACTGATCAACGAAGTCTGCCCGGCCCGTATGGTCGACAGGTCGCTGAGGTACGTCGCTTCCCCGGATGCGTGGGAGATCGAGATAAGGTCGGCAAGCGGAAGAGTGAAATCACCGGCGAGGGAACGCATCGTCACCCGGCCGACAGCGATGCTCTGCAGGTGGCCAAGGATCTGACTGCCATCGGCCAGCAGTACGACGGCCCGCTTGTCTGTTGGCGTCGCCATCGGCGGTGCGCCGCGGAAGGTGACGGCGAAGACGTCCTCGCGCTTCACAATCCGCGCTTTGCCGGCGCTTCTGAAACTCACTGCATCGACTGCAATGCGAACCGAATCAGCAACGACCCAGGACAGACTCTCATCCCGCCGTAACAGCAGGCGGTCGTGCCGGGCCGGCACGACCAATGCCTGCAGCCACAGGCGCAAAGCCCGGCCTTTCAGCGACTGCAGCCGCACGCCGCGCACCATCACCGGAGCTACGGACCACTTCACGCGCCTCCGCTGCAAAATCAACTTGCCGTTCTGCAGTGTCACCTGGTCACCGTGGACCTCGGTGCCGTCGGCGACGAGAATCGTTACCGCGCCGCCCACGGTTCGGGGTGTCTCCAGTTGCCGCAGGCAGACGATACGTTCCCACTTCAAGGGCTTGCGCTTTGACTCCCAAGAGACAACGCCATTCGAGATCGCCCGCGGCCTATCCTGAAAGCGCTCACCAGAGACCGTCTCAACCAGAAAACTCGGGTCTGCAGCGTGGACCGCACTGACCAGGACTGCGAGGGCAAAGACCAATCTACTCATCGCCGATCTCCTTTTGTCGCAGGCTCTGGAAGTACTCCTTGATCAACCCCTCGTACTCGCCGCCGAACTTGTTCTCGATCTCATTCAGGACCGCAGCGCGTTCGTGCGGCGGCAGGTTTGTCCAGAACGTATCCCGGCTGTCTGTCTGCTTGCCGGCAGGCGCTCCGGTCGGTCCGTCACCGTCGGGGAGCCCCGATTCCTTCGCCGGGTCCGACAGCTCGCCCGACTGCGGCTTGCCGTTGCCTTGCTTGCCCTGTGGCTTCTGTTGGCCGGACTGCTGTTGCTGCTGCTGTTGCTGCTGTTGTTGCTGCTGTTGCTGCTGTTGTTGCTGTTGCTGCTGTTGCTGCTGTTGCTGCTGTTGTTGCTGTTGCTTCTTCTGTTTCTTGATTAACTCATCGATCAAAGCGATAGCATGTTTCTCAGCGGCGATCGATTCGGGACGCTGCCGCCGGTTCAGGAGCTCGGCCGCCAAGTGCATCGTGTTTCGGATCGCCACTACCGAGGCCGGCGTCTGCTTCTTCAAGAACGCGTTTACATTGCTTGAGGCGTAGTCCTCAACCCTGACGATCGGCGGTACAGGCTTCTCCGGCGTAGCCGCTGCATTCAGCAGATCAGTCAGGATCCCGGTCAATTCGGACTGGCGTTGTCCCAACTCCTGCAGCGACGTCGAAGTCGGCGTTTCCTTAAGCAACCGCTCCTCCTGCGACTTGAGGAACTGCAGCAACGAAAGCGGGGGCTTCGGCTTCTGCTCCTGCGTTTTCTGTTGCTGTTGTTTCGGCTGCGATTGCTGCTGTTTCTGTTCCGGTCTGGTCTTCGCTCTCTCCATGGCCCCAAGCAGGTCAGTCAGCGTCTGTTCAGCAATCGCTTGCGCGCTTCGTATACGCTCTGGATCATTACGATTCTGGATCATCGCCGCGATCAGGTTCAAGCGTCGCTCCAACCGCTGCAGGATCGGCACCACCGCCGCCCCTTCCGGGCGGGCCCGCAGAACGGGAAGCTGTGTTTGCACCGTCGCTGCCAGCAACGACTGCTGCATGGCGATTTCATGCAGTCGCTCCGCCGTTGGCCTGCTCGCCGGAAGCTTCAGCGCCTGCTGGGCTTCGAGCAACGCGGCAAATTGCGGTTTCAGCCGCTCCTTCAGCGGCCGCGGCTTCTGTTTCTCGAACAGGTGAAGGAGGTCTTTCAAGTCTTCAATCGCCGTCGCTTGATGCAGTGCCGCATGCCCCGGGGCTTCGGCCACAAGTGACTGTTGGGCGTTGTCCATGGCCCCGGATGCACGTTGTCGCTGGAGCGCTGCCTTCGCCAGATCGAACGCCGTGGGTTTCTTGTCGCCCTCCTGCTTCTCGGTTGCGAACATTGCCAGCCGCATCTCAAGGCGAGCGGCCCGGCGCCCAAGACGATTCTGTTCGGAAACCAACCGATTCGGCGGAATCGGGTCTTCGCCTTGGACGAAACCCGATGCAGCGAACAGTCCGATCAGAACGATGTATTTCATTGTGCGGCCTCCTTGGTTGTCGCCTGCCGCAGCAGTTCGGTTTCGTCAATCAGCTCGCGCAGGTCCTGCACGAGTTCCGCCGCCGTCGTGTGCGTCCGGATCTGCTCGCGCATCTGCCGCAGCGTCTGAACCACGTCGTCCTGCCGTTGCTGGGCGCGCCGCAGCGAAGCCTTTGCCTTTTTGTCGTTGGCCGACGATGGCGGCTTGTTCGACTGCCGGTTATGCTGCTGAAACTGCCGAAACTGCTTCTGCACGTCCGGCATCTGCGACTTCACCACTTGCTCCAGCGGTTTGCTCAGTTGCTTCTGCAGTCGTTCCAAGCGTGCCTTGCGGTCGCTCTCTTTCAGCGGATTGTGCTGCAGCATCTGCATCAACTCGCGGACCCGCGGTTCCAACGCCTCCGTCAGTTTCGACTCGCGCTGCAGCGCTCGCTCCAACGCCTGCACCTCACGGTTTGATTTCGCCGGAGGGAGTTCCTGCAATCGATCCTGCAGGTTCTCCTGGGCTTTCACCCGTTTCTCCAGCATCTCGCCAATCGTCTGTTCCTCTTCGAGCACGCGCCGCAGGAAATGGCTCTCATCCACGACCTCGACTGCCAGTATTCTTGAAACCCCCTGCCCCGGACCGTTCAGCGTGTTGTTGTCAACCGCCTTCGCCTGCAGGTATAGCCGACTGCCGGCCACCAGTTTCAACCGCGTCGTGTCCAGGGTCAGCCGTTTGGCTGCCTTCCCGGCTGCCAGATCCGCGGCCGGCATGGCCAGTGCCTGTTCTGTTCCGGAGAGCGGCGACACCGGCTCTTCGCCGTCCATCTGAACGGCGACAACCAGTGCTGCCGCCGCAATACCGTAGGCATCCCGGGCAGTGACGACCAGCGGCAACTTCGCCCCGGGCAGGATTGTCGCCGCCATTCCTTGCAGGCGCAGTGTCACCCGTGGCGGGGCATCCGGTTTGGCGAGCAGACGGAAGGCGTACGGCGGCTTCAGAGCCAGACCATGCTCATTGGTCGCGTCCAGTCGATACAAGCCGCTCTCCAACTTCTCCGGGGTGATATCGTGCAGGACCTCCTTCGCCGCCCGGCCCTGTCCAAGGACCTCCTTGCCGCGACTCAGGAACCAAGACTGTAGGGGCTGAGAAAACTGGGCCTCGATCCCTATCCGGCTGCCTGCCGGCACGGTGTGCTGCAAGGACTGCGACGGCAACGCGAACGGCTCCACACCCGTGTACGCCGGCGGCGTCACCAGCAGCGTCACCTGCTGGACTTGCGGCCGGTCGATCGGCACAACCTGCACCCAATCTGTCGTGTGGTCGCCGCCGCGGGCGCGAACGCGAAGCGTCTCCGCAACCGTGCGCAGCCGGTGCTCGAACGCGCCGGACGGACTGCGTGAGAGCGTCACCGAACGCGAACGCTTGCCGTCCCCACGGATATCCAGGAAGACATGCGACGGCACTTCACCCTCGGCTGTGATCTGCAGTTCGCCCCCTTCGCCGCGCGGTACGAGGATCTGGTTGTCGGTGACACCGGCAATCGTGAGTGTGGTCGCCCGCGGCCACGCGACCGATTGCAGCAACAGGTTTCGTCGCAGCCATCGTCCGGCAAGTCCGGGGGAGGCGATCCCAACCAGAACCCACGGCACCAGGCAGACTGCGGCGATCACACAGCGGCGGTTCCGCGATTGACTCTCGATCCAACCATGACGCGGCAACTCTCTGGCCGCGGCCAGACCAGCACTGACACTGTCCGCGATCAACACTTCTGATTCGCCACTCTTCGCGCCTGACGCCGCCAGTTGATAGGCCGAGATCAGTTTTGACCCGAGTTCCGGCCGCTTCTGTTCAACAGTCAGCAGGATCGCCTCGTCCGTCAACGGCTGCAGCAGATGGCGGATGAGCAGATACCAACCGGCTACGCCGGCGGCGAGCACACCAAAAGCCAATAGCAGGCCGCGCTGCGCCTGGTCCAGATGTGCGAGCCGATCAAGGATCAGACTGCCGAGAGTCAACAGGGCCACCACAGCGATCCAGCCGGCGACGCCGCGCAGCCAGAGCCAGCGGCGAATGTCACGGCGCACGATCGTGGCCAACTGCGTGATTGCTGAAATATCTGCTCTCATAGTCTTATCCTCAAAGCAATCGGTAACGACGACGCAAGGCCCACTCGAGCGACAGCAGTGCCACCACGAGCGCCAGGAACCAGGCGTTGTCCCAGAGCGGCTTTGGCTCTCCGGGGATATAGAGCGGGGTGCGACGTTCCGGCAGCGCCCCTGCCAGGCCGCTAACACCCGCGGCCGCCGGGCGCGTTTCGCCCGGCTTCGGGTCGGACGCCTCGAAGCCGGGCGCCTCCGTCAGTTCCGCCAACGGCATGTAGCGGCCGCCGGACCGCGCCGCAATGTCCCGCAGGAGAACTTCGTCCATCGCTGGGTTGTCGAACTCGAGATTCGGCGGCTCGACCGCGGCGTGGGTGGTCAACGGCTCAACGACCTTCGGCACCGCCACCTCGATCCGATGCGGACCCGCTCGTTCCGCGCGCAGCACGCCGCGGAACCGCCCGGGCTGTTCGGGTATCGCATCCAGGGCCTCGGTCCGGGTATTGCCTTTGGCATCAAAGATGGTCGCCATTAACCGGCCATGCGCGTTGGCCGCGTCGGTGTCGAACAGCCGCACCGTGCAGCGGATGGAGTCACCAACGTGGTAGCGTTCGCGGTCGAGGTCGATGCGGCCCGCGCCCTGTCGGCGCAGCAGATCGCCTTCCAGCAGATAGCGGACAGCCTGCACCCAGAAGCGCTCGAACAGCTCGCCGGGCGCACTGCGCCAGCGCCACGTACCATTGATGCCGACGAAGATCGTCCGGCCCTGGCCATAGCGGCCGGCCGCGAGAATCGGGTGATCCCTCTCACCTTCTTTCGCGGTCAAGATCGCCAGACTTCCCGGCTGCACCTCGGCGGATTTCACATACCAATAGACCGACGGAATCCGGCGCCAGAGTTGCCCAATCGCTCCGCGGGCATCGCCGACCTGCGCCAGCGGGTGGGCGGCGCCATCAGCGGTCAACTGCAGGGCGGCGGCCCGTGACCCGGCGCGCGGCGGGCGGAACGGCTGCGGCAGTCGGACGGGCAGCAGGCGCCGTAACGGGCTGTCGCCCTCGCCGAGTACGGCCGAGCAGTATGACGGCCCGGGCATATACAGCAGGCCGCCGGCGTTCTGCCGCACCCACTTCTCCAAATGAATGAAGAATCGCGGCGGCAGCCGACTCGGATTCGGATCGAGGAGCACGACCAACTGGTAGGGTTTCCACTCCAGACTGCTCTGGGGCAGGCTGCGGATCGGTTTGGTTCCGGGCTGCGGCTCATGGATCGACCGCGACTGCAGCCAGCAAGACAGCTCCAGCGTGGACTCGCGCATCAACAGGTTGCGCAACAACCGGTAGTCCCAGGACGGCTTGCCGGCCAACAGCAGCGCCCGGGCTTTCTGTTTCACGACGCGGACCAGGGCGCCCTTCTCGTTATCCGTCTCGATCAACTCGCCCGGCAACGGTGTGACTTGCGCCAGGTAGTGCACGGCACCGGCGGCTTCCGGTTTGTGCGAGAACACAACCGTTTGCTTGCCGGCATCCGGACGAAGTTCGACTTCCCTCGTTTCCAGCAGGCGCAGTTTGCTGTCGCCGCCCGCACTGGCATGCAGAGTGACGGATGCCCGGGTCGCGGCGGACACCGTTGCTTCCAGTTCCGCCCGCAGCACAACCGGGTCCCCCAGGAACGCGAGCTCCGCGGTCTGCAGTTGCCGCAAACGGACATTGACCGGCTTCTTCGTGCTGCCGACGCCAATGGTGTAGATCGGTACCTTCGTCTTACCGGCTTCCGCCGCGGCGATCCTGGGATCCAGGCCCGCAGTGTTGCGGCCATCACTAATCAGGACCAAACCCGCAATCGGCTGGTTCGGCACCGACTGCAGGGCGTCCCGAATGCCCTGGGCCAGATCGGTCGCTTTGCCCCTGCCCGACATTGGCGGCACCGGCGGAGCTTCGCGGACGTCCACCTTGCCGGCGGTCGGCAAGGCGATCGAGGCAGCCGGCGTCTCGCCCACAACCTGGCGAAGCCGCACATCCGAGTCAACGGTCATCACGCGCACCACGCCCTTGCGTCGCAAGGCTAACATAAAGGCGCCGTTGTCACGCTGCAGGAGGTCTTCAACCTGTGCCACCCGGGACTTCTCGGCATCGACATCCTGCATCGACATCGAAGCCGAGTCGTCGAGCAGAAGAAGGACAACCGGTTCCTGGGATGTATAGCGAATCTTCATGATAGCGGGCCCCAGGAGTGCCGCCGCAATCAGGATCAACACAACGCTGCGGAGGGCCGCCAACAGAACGCGGACCCCGCGACTCAGGGAGCCTTCTTCACGAAAATAGAGCACCGCGACGGTGACCAGCACAGCAACGAAACCGACCACGCAAAGAATCGCCAACCACGACTCTGGGGCGTGGGTGAAGAGCCATTGCCATTTGGCGCCGCTGCTCATGATGCTGCCCCCGTCAGATGCTTCCGGCGCCGGCCGTAGAGCCAGGCACAGACCTGTTCGCCAATCAGGAACACGAACGCGGCGAACAACAGCAGTCGACCGAGGTCCGCACGGCCGGCACTGCCCCAGCCGCCATCCGGCATGACCGCGTTGAGGATTTCGACCTTCGGGATGCCGGCGAACTGCTCACGATCGGCATCGGTGCAGGGCTGCAGAGAACCCTCTGCTGGATGCAGCGTCACCGGGAAGGCAATCTCAACGGTGCTTTCATCGCGGTCGCGGGAGACCATGCGGTAGAGGCCCGGACGCTCCGTGTGCGGGTAGACGAAACACAGGTCGCCGCGGTCCGACACGACTTCGGCCTGCAGCCGATGCGGCGTGCCGCCTTGGGGATGATACATCTCGGCCGTCGGCGCCAAGCCCTGTCCAGCCAACGGCTGCCGCAGTGTTTCGCCGACTGCATAACTGCGCGTCTGGTTCCGGCGTCGAGCCAGATGCCGGGCCAACTGCTGACACATCACCACATAGCTCGGGTTCGCCACCCAGTTCGACCAGGCCTGATCGATCGCGGTCGTCAGCAAGGCGACCCGTCCTTCGCCGTAGGAGTTCTCCAGCAGCAGGGGGTCGCCGTCCGCAGCGCGCACCCGGGCGAGGCAGCCGCTGATGGTCGTGTGGTCCGCCCCGCCATTGATCACCGGCCACCACCGATGGATGCGCAGATAATGGAGGAACGGGTTCCGTTTCCCAGCGAAGATTCGCAAGGCCGGATGCTGCGTTGACGCCAGATGTACGGCTGCGGATGTCTGCGTGCTCTGCGGCCGCTGCAGGTGCCAGGGAAAGACTCCCGGAACTTGGGAAGCGAACTCCTCGTAACTGTCCGGGGTGGTTCGATCGCCAAGCGTGATCAGCAGCCCGCCGCCGTTCTGTACCCAGCCGCCGAGCTGCTGCATCGCCGTCGGCGACAACGACGGCACATTGCAGAGCGCGATCAGGTCAACATCCAGCAGGTCCATGGCCGTCAGTTCCGTATGGCGAACGCTTCGCACGAGCAGGTCGTTCCGCTTTCGGGTCATCGGCGCCAGCGCGCGGCGCAGGAAGAAGGTTTCCCCCGGTTCGGTGCCGATCCCGGGGGCGCCGTCCACCAGCAGCACCTGCAGGGATTCGGTTACCTGCAGGCCGGCGTCACGCACGTTATCCGCAACCAGCACATCACCGGGGACCGATGCACTGAGGACATGCAGGCCGGCATCGGCAAAGACAACCTGGAAGTTGAGCTCCACCTGTTTGCCCGGCATCAGCGCCGGTATCGTCTGCTGCCGGCTGGCATTTCCGTCTACCGTCAACGCCAGCGGTACGGCTGCACTCGAAACGGCTCCCAGGTTGGTCACGGTCGTCTTTACGTTGACCGTTGCACCGACGGTAACAGGCCGATCCGGTAATTGCAGATCCGTAACCGCCAGGTTCGCCGCCGCCGGCATCCCGCAGTCCACAATGTGGATCTGACCAAACCGCTCGCCCAGTCGCTGCAAATGGTCCGCCACCGGGTTGCCCGCGTCCGACTCGTCGCTGGCGATCCAGTCGCTGCGGCTCAGATCCGTCAATACGATCAACTCCCGGCTGTAGTCGCCAGCGGCATCGCGGCTGAGAAGATCAGCAGCGTGCAGGATCTGCGCCGGCCGGTACGACGGCTCCAGCTTGTGCAGCGCCGCCAGGAACGGGTCCACCACCTGGTGCGTCGCCGGTACGCCTTCGACCAGCGGCTCATCCGGGCGCGACGTCAGCCGCACGGTCAGCCGGTCACCGGGCCGGTATTCGGCCAGTCCCGTAACGTAGTCGCGCAGCAGATCCCGGGCGCGGTCCCACGTCGATGCCCCGCCATCGACGCTCTGCATACTGGTGGAATCGTCCAGCAGCACAACATGTTCGACGGGCGCATCGAGCAGCAGGCCGGTGGTCGCGAAACGCGGCCGCACCACGGCCAGAACCAGGAACAGAATTGCCAGGCAACGCAGCAGCAGCAACAGCAACTGCTGCAAACGGATCCGCTTGCGGCTCCGTTCACTCGCCTGCAGCAGGTAGATCATGGCCGCCCACTCCAGCCGCCGTGCATGCCGACGGCTGAGCAGATGGATCATCAACGGCGCGCCGACCGCGACCATACCCCACAACAATGACGGATGCAGAAAACTCATAGACTCCCCCGACGTTGACGGCGGTGCAGGAAGGCGTTCAGCGCGGCATCCAGCGGATCGCCGGTGTGCAGGAAGTTGTAGTCCACCTGCAGTCTGGCACAGCCGGATCGGATCGTCTGTTTCGCATTCTCCAGCGCCTGCAGATAGCTTTGCCGCAATGCCTCCGGCTGGGCAACGAGCTCGTCCGGGCCCTCGAGGTCATCAAAGCGCAGGTTCTCGCGGAAGGAGAAGGTTACCTCGTCTTCGTGCAGCAGGTGGAAGAGCACGACATCCTGGCGTTGATGCCGGAGCCGCTGCAGCCCGCTCAACAGGATATCCGAATCGTACAGGGCGTCCGTGATGACAACGACGAGGCCGCGTCGGCGCTGCATCTGCGCCAGCTTGATGAAGACCTCGTCAGTCGGCGCGGCGCCCTGCGGCTCGGCGCCGGCCAGTAAGTCGGTCAGTGTCTGGATGTGCCGCGGATGACTGCGCGGCGGAACCTGGTCCACAATATTCTCAGCAAACAGGCAAAGCCCGCTGGCATCCTGCTGTCGCAACAGCAGATGCGCCAGGCATGCAGCGAGTGTGGCGGCAACGGCGTACTTCGGCACCCCGTTGGTCTGCGTTCCGTAAGCCATCGACCGGCTGCAGTCCACGGCGATGGTGGCGGACAGGTTCGTCTCTTCCTCGTACTGCTTGATGTAGTAGCGCTCGGCCCGGCCCCAGAGCTTCCAATCGATGTGCCGGATCTCATCCCCCGGCACATACTCTCGATGCTCCGCAAACTCCACAGCATTGCCGTGGAACGGGCTGCGATGCAGTCCGGAGAGCAAACCCTCAACGAACATTCGGGCCTTGACGTCAAGTTTTGCCAGCCGCCCGAGGATCTTCGGATCGAGGTATGTGGAGGAGTTCTTCATCAAGCCCATGCATTCTCAGCGCCGGCGGGCATGGCGGTTTCCGGTTCCGGATTCTGACGCAGATAGTCCAGCAACTGCTCGATCACGACGTCCGGCGTGATGCCGTCGGATTCAGCAGCGAAACTGGTCAGGATCCGGTGACGCAGGACCGGCTTGGCAACGGCAGCGACATCGTCGACATCCACGGCGCTGCGACCGGCCAGGGCAGCGCGGGCCTTGCCCGCCAGCAACAGGCACTGGGTCGCCCGCGGGCCTGCCCCCCAGGATACATGGTTGCGCACGAAGTCCGGGGCTTCGGCTTCGCCGCAACGCGTCGAACGCGCCAGACGCATGGCCCAGCGGATGACATGCGGCGCCACCGGGATGCCGCGGATCAAGTCCTGGTACCGCAGGATATCCTCGGCACTGAGGACCTCCTTGATCTCGACAGTCTGGCGACCCGTCGTGCTCTCGGCAATCTGATACTCCTCTTCCGGCGTCGGATAGCGGACAAACACCTTGAACATGAAGCGGTCCTGCTGCGCCTCCGGCAACGGGTAGGTCCCTTCCTGTTCAATGGGGTTCTGGGTGGCCAGCACGAAGAACGGATCCGGCAGGTCATGGCATGTGCCGCCGACCGAGACGTGCCGTTCCTGCATCGCCTCCAGCAACGCTGCCTGGGTTTTGGGCGGCGTTCGGTTGATCTCATCCGCCAGGATCAGGTTGGCAAAGATCGGACCCTCCATGAACCGAAACGTGCGTTCGCGCAAGCTCTGGTCCTCCTGCAGAATCTCAATGCCGGTGATATCCGACGGCATCATGTCCGGCGTGAACTGGATTCGACTGAACTTCAGTTTGAGCACTTTCGCCAGTGACGAGACCAGGAGGGTCTTGGCCAGTCCGGGGACACCTTCAATGATGCAATGGCCGCGGGCGAAGATCGCCATCAGTACCTGGTCAATGACTTCGTTCTGGCCGACAATCTGCGTCGCCAATGCTTCGCGGATCGCAGCCGAGGATTTCTGCAGAGCCTGCAGCGCCTCGCGATCGTCTGGGGTCTGGTTTTCCATGGTGTATTCCTTCTTTTGAGAAATGGTCAGCGCTGCAGGATCGGCAGATACCGGCGCGGGAGCTGCAGCGTCATCAGTGCAATCGAAGAGGCATAGACCGGGCCGACCTGTCGGCTCGACCAGCTGCCGGCGGATGTCTGTTGTTTGATCAGCCAGTGGCGCACGGGCGGGTAGAAGCCGCGCCAGACTTCGTCGCCGTTGATCCACATTGCCTGCGCCAGATAGAGCAAGGCGTAGTAGGTGTGTCCGCGGAAACTGGCCATCGGATTGGCCGGGTTGGTGCGCACGAGTTTCAGCAGGTACTTGTTGGCGCGGTCGGCAACCTGGTCTGAGTAGGCGCCGGCATTGTGCAAGGCGGCAACAGCGGCGGCGGTGATGGCCGGCAGGCCGCGGCCGTGCCCCATCTGCTTGTGCCGCGGGCTGTAGGCGATGCTGCCGTCCTTCAGCGCGCTCGCCTGCAGGAACTTCACCGACTTCTCGATAGTTCCCTTCGGCACCGGCAGCCCGGCATTCGCGCAGGCCCGCAGCGCCTGCACCTGTGTGATTGTTATCGACCCCTCATCATTCAGGCTCGACATCCGCGTCGGCGTGTAGTACCAGCCGCCTTCGTTCGACTGACTCTGGGCGGTGAGCCGGATGGCCCGCAACAGCACGTCCCGTACCTGGCGATCCAGCTTGGTGTCGCCGGTGGTGCCGTACACTTGTGCGAGGAACAACATGGCGAAGCCGTGGCCGTACATGCTTCGGGCGCGTTCACTCGGGGCCGTAATCAAGCCGTTGGAACCGGCGCTGCGCACCAGGAACATCGTCGCCGTGCGGATCGCCTCGCGATGCGGGCCTTCGGCCGGAACATGCCCCCCACTCAATAGAGCCAGGCCCGCCAACGCCGTCATCGTCACGCGATAAGAGCCGCCGCGATAGGATGACGACTCGGACCAGGACCCGTCCTCGCGCTGTTGCTTCAGCAGCCATGTGGTGCCGCGGCCAATGGCTTTCTCCGCCTTCGGCGTAATCAGCGACGGCGTCTGCGCCATGACCATGTGGCAGACGACAAAGAACCAGATTCCACTTCGCAGCCGCATCATTCCCTGCCCTCCGTTTGCTGCCGCAGCGACAGCAATTCCTGGCGATAGAGGTACCCCTGGGCCTTCAGCCCGAGGTCCGCGGCAGTCGCGCGTTCCGGCCGCAGTTCCGCCCGCTTGCGCTGTCCCAACTTCCGCAGGTAAGCATCAAACAAGGGCGAGGATTTGTCCGGGTCCTCGAAGAACGCGAGAACGGCGTTGAGATCGCGACGGGCCCTGCCCCATTGCTTCCGTTGAATCAGGAGTTGGGCGCGCAGCACATGCGATGCGAGTTCGGTGTTCGCCTGGACGCGTTTTTCCAGTGTCTTCTGCAGGGCATCGGTAGCGCCCAGGCGCTCGATGCGGCCGGCGCCGGCCGCCAGCAGACCGTGCGATGTCAACACCAGGTTCCCCACGAACGGCGGGGACTGGCCGACCGCGCGATGCACCGACACCGTGCGTTCGATCTTTCCCGTCGCGAGATTGACGCACTGCACGCCCTCCAGCGTCGGGATCAGTGCGGTCTTCGCTGTCACGGAACAGCGTCCGGTCATCCGCGGCAGTTTGGCTTGCCATCGAGCTTTGCCGGTCCGTGGATCAACCAGGCACACCTTCGTATCTCCGGCGATCAGGAGGTCCCTACCGACGCACGCGGCAATTGTCTCCACTGCAGAACGCGGCCAGTGTTGCCGGAATGCCCCCGAGTCGGCGGCAACGACAGCCCATACACCCGAACCGGCAAGTGCGGAGATCAGTAAGCCGTCACACATGACGATCTGCCCCGGACGCCGGCGTTCCTTGTTCTCGCGTTCCGCCGGCAGATTCACGACCCAGCGCCAGTTACCATTGGTGTAGAGCGAGAAAACGACGCCGGCTTCGGGACGCAGGTAGACGGCATCCCGACAGATCGCCAGCGGCAGAGGATGATCCCGCAGCACCGGCGGGTTGTGCTGTACGGCCAGAACCGTTGACTGACAAATCGTGCCGTTGATCGGATCGATCTGGAGCAGTCGCAATTGCCGCTGCGATTCGGCCAGGACGAAGATGCGACCGCGAGCCACGACCGGGATGGAGACAAAGCGTTCCTGCGGCACCGCCAGGGTCCACTGCTGTTTGCCGTCCGCCATGTTGTAGGCTGCCAACACATTGGTCTGCCAGCCGGCGGCCAGATGACCGCCCTGCAGGATCTGCATGACATTGCCGCGTTGCTGCTTGCGGTTTGCCTGCCGCGTCGGAAGGGTTTGCTCCACCCGGACAAGGAGGTCCTTGCCGGCGGCCAAAGCCGTACCCAGTGGATCAACAAAAAACCAGCGGGCAGCCGGTGACAGATCCGCCCGCAGCGGACTGTGGTAGAGGATGTCGTCTGCAGTGGTCTTCGGCTCGTGGCTCCACACGAGATCGCCGCTCTTTATATCAAGGCAGTAGAGCCCGGGGAAGGCGGAGACAAAGACTCGGCCACCTTGAATCAATGGTGCGTCGGTGGGCAGGCGATAGGTCAACCACAAACGCCCGAGGCCGGCCGGCGAACTGTCGCGAAGGTAGCTCTTGGCCCGGTTGTTGAGCGTACTGATGCGCGGCATCCGCGCCGGCATCACCTGCCGCCACATCGGCGTCAGGAGCTCCTTGGGCACGGCCCGCGGATCCGTGCTGTCGCCCTGCGCCACCGCCAATCCGTCAACTGCCTTCCAGAGCCGCCGGCCCGGATCTGTCTGTTTGGTCTGCTGCCATCGCCGCCGCCATGTGCTGCACGCACTCTCGTTGCCGAGCATGCGGTCGGCCAACAGCAAGCGCGGCAGCAGCTGGTCTTCACGGCGAGACGGATGCTCGAGCAGTTCCACCAGTCGATCGCGGGCCTCCATGAAACGGTGACCTTCCAGAAGTGCATTGCACCAGACCATCGCCGCGGCGAACGCCTTCGAACCATCCAGTCCGAGAACACTGCTCTCCGGCTCGCGCTTCGGGACGGATCGGGGAACGCGCACCGCATGGGCCCGGGCGGAACGGTGGAAGGCGTATGCTTTGCGGCCATCCTGCGGCAGCGACGCAACCAGCGCCCGAGCGACGTCACGCATGGGCGTATACCGACGGTTCGTTGCCGGGACAAGCTGATCGGGATCTGCCTCCAGCAAGCCGTCCAGAATCCGGAATGCTTTGACGTAGTCCTTCATAGCGATATGCTCGCGACAACGGGCCAACTGCAGTTCGGCGTCGCGGCTGATGGGAATCACCAACGTCATCGGGGCAGGCTCGTACTTCGCTTCGCCGGCGCCGGCGCCGATTGCGAGGCAGGCAGTGATGATGGTGAACAGCCGCTTCATTCGGGTCTACTTCTCCAGGTTTTGCAGGAGTTGCTGCGCGCGCGGCAGGAGAACCTGCGTGCGCCAGGCGGGACTGCCGGGTCCCAGGACGATGGCAGCCGGCCGAGCGCGGTAGGTGCCGAAGAATGTGGTCGCGGGGCGGCCCGTCAGTTTCTGGACGCTTTTGGCAAAACCGGGCGACATCGCCTTGTGGTTGGGTTTGGACGAGGTCCAGAGACCGGACCTGGTTTCCACGAAGGACTGTTCATCCACCTTGATGCCTGCGGGCACGCCGATGATCCACTGATCCCGGTAGCCGTGGGCATGCACGGACTTGAGCTTCACGCCTTCGGCGAGCTCGATCTTCCAGCGAGTGCGGGCATAGCTGGTCAGGACGAGTACAACCGGAGCGCTGGTGTCGGTCACTTTCACGGTACAAATACCGAAAGGCGCGAAACCGGCTTCGCGTTTGACGCCTGCGGGCGGGGTGGACTCGTAGATACTGATGACGTGCACATGGGTGTCGGTCCCGGTTACCACCTGGGCTTTGCCGGCAGCCTGCGCCTGCAGGGTCGCGAGCTGTTTGCGGGCATCATCCAATCCCGGCGCCCCTTGGGCGGCTTTCTCCGCGATCTTCACCTGAGCAGCCTGCAGCAGCCCATCCAACTGCTGCTGCGGCGACTGCGCCCGCCTTCTTCTCTTACCTTTCCGTTTCTTGCCACCGTTCTTGTTCGCCTTCGCTTTGGCTTCCGAGTTGATCTCCGTGTCCAGAGCCGCCATCGCTTCATCACTGCCGATGCGCAGCAATTCGTTGGTAGCCAGTTCGCGGACCTTAGTGTCCTTATCCGCCAAGCCCTGTTTGAGCAGGGCAATGGCTTCCTTGGGTTGGTCGCCGGCCAGCTTACGGAGTTTCGCCAGCGCGTCTTTGCGAGCGGCTTCCGCGCCGGTGGCGGCAGTCTTCAGCAGGGCGGGGGCAGCTTCCTGGGCGACTGCGCTGCAGCAGACACCAAGGAGCAGCAGGAGCGTCAGACAGGTGGTTTTCATCTGGGCAGACCTCTAGTGTATGGGCAGGGGGTAACCTGCCGGGTGTTTGAGTGGATTTCCGTTATGGGCAAGGGCGGCGACAGCCGCCGTCAGACTATTTCATGGCTTTCGCCCTGGCGTCCAGTCGGGCCAGCAGTGCGGTCGCCTCCGCCGCCACCGTCTGGTCTTTATCCGCTTTGACTTTGGCCAGGGCCGCACGGGCATCCGCATTGCCGGCTCGCGCCAGCTCATACATGGTATAGAACTCGCGGAACTTATCCTGCCGGCTGGCGTCGTTGTCCGCCAGTACCGCCTGGGCGTTGGCGATCATCATCCTGGTGGCATGCTCGTTGCCGGCGTTCGACATCTTCAACAGGGACTTGCGGCCGTGCTTCCGGATCTCCTGGGTGCCAAATCGTTGGCCAGGGATACCTTCGCGCATCAGCTTGCCCAGGAATTCGGCAGCGCGTTTGTCGTTCAACTGTTCCAGTGCCGGCAAAGCGCCGAAGTAAAGCCCGCCGTTATCCTGGTCCTTGATCTGGTCGTGGATCCAGCGGTAGAGGAGGTCACGGGCGGCCGGGGACTCCGACTTCGCCAGGGCGCTTACGGCTTCCCGAGCGGTCTCTTCATTGTCGAGTTTGTTCTGCCATTCCAACAACTCCGGCGGCATCTTTGCCGGTGCCGGCTTACCCGAAACTACACGCAGGAGGGCTTCCGCCCGCGGCAGGAGGACCTGTGCGCGCCAGTCGTCGTTGCCCGGGCCGATCTCCATCGCCGTATCACTGGCGCGGTAACGGCCCTGGAACGTGGTTGCGGCCTGTCCGGTGTAGGCTTTGACGATTCGGTGGGCCTTGTCACGAAACTTCGGGTCAATGTAGGTCGGGCAGTTGGCGGCATTCTGTTCGTAGGTCTCGACCGTGACCTTCACGTCTTTGCCGACGCCTGTGACTTCCTGCCGGTGGTAGCCGCTGACAATGACCTGCTTCAGCTGGACGCCCTTCCCTAACTCCACCTGCCAGCGGGTCGGGTCGTAGGCGCAGAGGAACAACGTCACCGGCTGCGAGGTATCCGTCACCTTCACCTTGGCCATGCCGACGGGTTGCGGAATCTTCAGCTTCTGCTTGGCTTTGCGCGCTTCTTTCCGGGCATCGCGGTACTTCTTCTTGTCTTCCGGACTTACCAGTCCTTCGTACAGACTGACGGCATGCAGAGCGCCTTCGCCCTTCGGCAATTTGCCGCTCTTCCGGGCAGCACGCAGCCCCGCAAGCTCCTTCGCGAACGCCGCTGCCTTCTCTTTATCGCCGGCCAGACGCGCTTTGGCCGTCGCGTACTCGATCTGGCTGAAGGTGCTCTCCAGCTTCGTCGCCGCCGACTGATCGTTGTTCGCAGGCTTGTTGCCGGTGGTCGGGTTGGTCGTTGCTTCCGCCTGTTTGGTGCCCGTATCGAGGGCGGCCATGGCCGCATCGCTGCCGATGCGCAGCAGTTCGCGCGTAGCCAGCTCGCGCACAGACGTATCTTTGGAACCGGCACCGATGCGCAGCAGGCTGATCGCCGACGCTTCGTCTTCCTTGATCAAGGTCCGCAGTTTCTTCAACGCCTCGGGATCACCTTTCGCGGCTTTGGCGAGAACACTGTCGGCGGCCGCTTCTTTGGCGACCGGTTTGGCTGGGGTCGTTTCGCCGCCGTACGCCACGCGCACACCGCAGACCAGAAAACTGACGCCGAAGGCCGCCACCAGGATTATGGCGCTTGCCATGCGGGACAAGGCGGTAGTCACCTGGCGGCCCTTGTCAAGCAGACCGCAGACGCGGTCTTCCAGGCCGCGCCACGGCGGCAGCAACCCGGCAGTCAGCGGCGGGCATGGACATAGGCATGTGCGTTCAGCCATATCCACCAGCAACGCCGCGTAGGACCGGCGATTGACGTCACTGCGCAGCACGAAATTGTCGCATACTTCTTCACGCGTATGCTCAAGAGCCGTACCGAGCCAACGCGCCAACGGATGCCACCAGTACAGCGCCAACACAGCGTGCTGAACGGCGCCCCACCAGTGGTCCAAGCGGGCGATGTGCGCCAATTCGTGCGTTAGAATGCTCTCCAGCTCGTTCCGCTCCAACACGCCTTGAAGCCGAGCCGGGATAATCACGGTCGGCCGCAGCAGTCCAAGCGACAGTGGTGCAGGCACGGCTTCCGAAGTAACCACACGAATCGGACGATGAATGCCGATGGCGGCGGCCATACGCCGGACTACTCGCTGCAAACGCCGGTCAACCGGTGCCTCAAACGTCGCGGCAAGGCGCCGCAACTGAATACCGGCATAAAGCAGTCTCGCCCAGACCAGCAACGTTCCAAGCAGCCAGATGCCCGTCAGTGCGGCCACCAGAATCTGCCCATACGGAATGGGAGCCCCAGCAGCCGGCGCTACCGCCATAACCGGTGCCGGCATCACAGTAGCGGGCTCCGGGGGCACATGCGCGGAGGACAACTCCGTCGCGACCGGTTCCGAAACGGCCACCTCATCAGCAACGGAAACTGCCGAGGGCACTTCCGCGATCGCAGCGGCAACAGCTGTGCTGGTCAGTGGCTCGGCATTCTCCAATAGAACCGGATCGGTGGTCGCTATCGGTTCGGCTGAAGTCCGCGCCTCGATTACCGGTGCCGGAATGGACGCCGTCGGTTCCTGTACACGGAACCAGCCCGTATCCCAATGATTGGCAATCGTCGCAATCAACGGAACGGCGGTCAACACCACCAGACCCGCCGCCAGCACGCCGTGGCGTACAGGCGCAGCCGATCGGCGCAGACACCGGTAAGCCAAAAGGGTTACGGAAAGGATGACGCTGGCACTGAGCGCCTGGTTCAGCAGAAAGAGGCCCAGTTCAGAAGTTACCAGATTCATTTCGTGTCCTCCCCAGCATCGTCCAGCAGGTTGCGCAGACGCTTGATCTCGTCGGCATCCACCCGGTTCTGGCCGAGCAGGTTCATGACCAACTTCGACACCGACCCGCTGAACAGCGAGTTGACAAACTGATCGGCCATCTGGCCGGACATCTCTTCGCGGGATCGCGTCGGATAGAAGATCTTGGTCTTGCCGTCCATCTCGCTGCGCAGCCAGCCGCGTTTCTCCAGTCGAGTCATCATCGTCTGCACGGTGGTCCGAGCAACCTGCTTCTCCTTGGAAAGGGTCTCCCAGAGTTCGACGATGGTAACACCACGGCCTCGATCCCAGATGGCAGACATAATCTCCGCCTGGGCTTCTGTCAGTGTGCCTTGTGGGGTATTCACATTCAGCTCCTTGCCTATCAATTTCGGTTGCGGCATCAGGCCGCCGGGGTCTTGACTACACATGTAATACTACACCTGTAGTAGATATGCAAATGAGTTTTTGAAAAAAGTCCAAATACGCGCCATAAAAACTACAAGCGACTAACCATTAATTACTTGCAGATCCATAATCCACCAATAGAACGTCATTTTGAGCTCACGGCGCATTCATTCTTTGACCCCGATTATGGCGAAAAGTCTCACAATTTTGGTCACTATCCCGCCCGGCAAGCCGCGGGCTGGCGGCGATATGGACTGGCGAGGCGCGGCAGGTTATTCGACGGCGGGGTCCTGGGGCTGGTCTTCGGGGGGAAGGGGATTATCGAGCTCCGGGGGCGGCAAGGTGTTGAGAGGGAAGTGCTCTCTTGGGAGGTTCTTCTGGAGCTCTTCCTCCTTCGGAAGATCCCCGGTGCCGACGGACAGGAAGTTCGGCCCCCAGGCCTTGGCGATGAACCAGACGAGTACGAGGAAGATAATGATGAAGGCGATGATGGCGGCCGGCCGCAGGGATATCTGTTTATCGGATTCGGCCGCGGGTGCTGCAGTGCCGGATGCACCGGTTTTTGTCTTTGGCTTCTCGGGTTGTTCGGGTTCGGGAGCCGGCTCGTCATCAATCGGCGTCGCTTCGGATTCGTCGACCTGCGGATCAGCCGGCAGGGCTTCTACCTCGATTTCATCTTCCGGCGTATCCTGATCGTCAGGCGCCGCATCGGCATCCGGCTCCTCGGGGGGGGCGTCTTCCGGCGGAATGACGACCTCGGTGTCGTCCAGCGCTCCGGGGCCCATCATTTCGGCGGTAATCACTTCCGTCCCCTGATACGTGCCCTCGCGTTCCCGGCGTTCTTCCTGCTCCGCAAATTCAAAAAGCGGCAGGCTGTGGTCTTCGTCCACGTCGCCGGTGTCGGTCTCGGCGGTGTCGGCATCGGACGTCACCAACGGGGGCAGCGGCTCGTTTTCGGGGGGTTCCCAGCCTTGCTCGATGGAGCTCCGCAGTTTGGCGGTATCGCTGATGCCCTGTTCATCGAGCCAGGTATGAACGGTACTCCAGGCGACGCCGGCGGCCAGCGCCAGGCTGTTGATGGTCAGGTCGTCCTCGACGTCTTTGAGTTGGTCATACGCCACGCGGATCTTGGCGGTGGCGGTCAGGTGTCGTTCCCGGTTCTGCCGTCGGAGATAGTCGCTGAGTTGTTCGCTGCCGTCGCGTCCGAAGATCTGGTTCTGGACGGACTCCGGCAAGCCCTCCAGCCAGCTCTCCAGGCCGAGCTCCGTACAGGAGCCGAAGCGCTCCGGCATCTCCTCATCGGTCAACACGGGGACGATGATATGAATGGTCCAGCCGCTTTCCTGCAGGCGGGTGCAGGCCTCCCACGTGCGTTGACAAACGCTTGGCGGTGGATTCCGGCCGAGCAGGAAGCCAACGCGTTTCGGCTGCAGCTCGGTCAGGTAACGGTTCAGCGTTTCCAGGGAGAACTGGTCCTCGGTGGTGGAGATCGCCGACTTGCCCCAGAGCGAAGCGATGATATCGGCGCCGGCCAGGGTCTGCAGCAGTACCACCAGTTCGCCGTCGGCCCTGGCGACATGCAGCGGCAGCTCGCCATTCGGCAGCATGGGTTTATCCGTGCCGGCGGCCTGCCACCAGCGGGCCGAGCCGGCCTTCCGGTCGGCCTGCAGCGCCTCAATCTGGCGATTGCTCAAGACCTGGAAGGCCGTGTAATGGCCCTTGGGATCGCACATCGGCAGCAGCAGACCGCCGTCGCGCGGACCGGCGAGGGAGACGCTCGTCCCGCGCAAGACACAGCACGGCAACGCCGCCAGTTGATCAATGGGCGCGCGTTCTTCCAGGGGGATGCGCAGCGTCCCGGGATGCGTGAAGTAGCAGGATGTATCCTTGAGCCGCAGGTGATCCCGAAGAAACGACTCATGCTCCGACGAGAGCGTGACGTGCGGCAGAATCCATTCGCGAAACAGCCGGTCGCGATCGGGAATCGTCAGGTCGTTGATGCTTGTTTTGTCAGCCGTGTCCGCCATTCTCCGTCAGCCCGAGGACCTGGCCGCAGAACGGCCGGGGCGTTAGTCTGTACAATGGGTTGCCACTACGCCGGCTAACCTAGCACGGACTTCATCCTTGCCAAGCAAATCAAAGATTTCGTAAAGGCCGGCCCCGATATTCGTGCCGGTGACAGCGACACGCAGGGGAAGATTGAGCTTGCCCTGCTTGATATCCAGCGCGTCCGTCGCCCGGTGAATCGCGGCTTCGATGGTCTCCGCGTTGTAGTCGTCGAGCGCGTCGAGTTCAACCGCGACCCGCGACAGCTCTTCCTTGCGACCGGGCTTCTGCAGGGCCTTGCGGATCTGCTTCTCGTCGAACGGGTAGTCGCGACTGAAGAGGTACTGCCAGCCGGCGGCATCGGTGAACAGCTTCGTGCGCGACTGCATCAGTGCGGCAACCTTTTCAAGCTGTTCCTCAGGAACTCCCGCAAACCATTCCTGTTGCCCGAGGACCTCCTTGACGGCGGCAGTGAAGACGTCGAGCGGCAATTCCGCCAGGTACTGGCCGTTCAGATGCTCCAACTTCTTCGGGTCCATCTGGGCGTCGCTGCTCTGGACGCGCTCCAGGGTAAAGGCCGCGACCAGCTCTTCCCGACTCATCTTCTCGCGGCCGTCGCCGGGCGACCAGCCCAGCAATGTCAGATAATTGAACAACGCCTCCGCCTGGAAACCTTTGGCGCGGAAGTCGCCGACAAAAGCGTCGCCGTCGCGTTTCGAATACGGCTTGCCCTGTTTATTGACGATCATCGGCAGATGGGCGTACTGCGGCGGTGTCTGCCCGAGGGCGTCGAACAGAAACAGATGGCGGTAGGTATTCTCGACGTGGTCGTTGCCGCGGATGATATGCGTCACCTGCTGTTGCGCGTCGTCGCAGACGTTGCCCAGGTGGAACACCGGATGGCCGTCGCTGCGGACGATCACGAAGTCCTTCATGCTGTCCAGCGGCTTCGCCAGTTCGCCTTTGATGATGTCCTGATAGACGACTTCGAGGCGCGTGTAAACAATGCGGCGGGCGCCTTCGATGATAAACTCCTCACCGTCCAGGATCCGGTCAATCACCGGCTCGAGCTCGAAGCGCACGGTGCCGTCGTCATCCAGAACCTGGAGATCGCGGAACCCGGCCAGGCAGGCAGCCGCGGGTGCGGCTTTGCCCTTTTTCGTGCGCAATGCGTAGCTGATCCCGTCGACGCCGGCGCGGAACGGGACGTCGCGATGGATCTCGACACGTTGTTCGCCGGCTTCTCGCACAAACGGCAGGTCCTTGGCCTTCCAGGGAATACGGAACAGCGTGGCTTCACCGCCCTCGCCCTTGGCGAAGCGATAGGCTTTGCCCTGTTCCACCAGCTGCGCGGCCGCCGCCCGATGGGCATCCGCCCGGCTGCTCTGGTACAGTGGATCCTCGTCGACATCCAAGCCAAGCCATTCCATCACCTCCATCAACGCGGCAATCGCCTCCGGCGTAGACCGCTGCCGGTCGGTATCTTCCACCCGCAACAGGAACTTGCCGCCGGTATGCCGGGCGAACAGCCAGTTGAAGATGGCGGTCCGGATATTGCCGATATGGACCTGGCCGGTGGGTGACGGGGCGAAGCGTACGCGTGTATCCATGATATGTAGGGTTGCCTCAAATTACAGGTGAAGAAAGACGCCTAAGGTAGTGAAGTCGGAGAGAATTGCAACCCGGTCGAACTTTGGGCAAGACGACCAGAGGTCTGACCTGTCCGACTTGTCCGACGGCCCTCGCCGGAAACGTTGCGGATGTGGAGAATAGGGTCCACAACGGTTTAGGCTGTCGACGAGCCCAGCCCCCAACAACCCAAAAGCCCGCACCGAAGTGCGGGCTTTTTGGGGTGGATGAGGGGATTTGAACCCCCGGCCTCCTGGGCCACAACCAGGCGCTCTAACCAACTGAGCTACATCCACCAGCATTCGACCGTGAGGCCGATTTGCAACGGGGAAAAAGATCCATATAGTTTAGTGCGGAAGCCTTGGGCGTCAATCAGTCCGAGGCAGTTTTTTGGGCATTTTCTCAACCTCTGGCAGACACCACGATGCGACTCGAAGACCACGAATTCTTTGCCATGTTCCCCGCCGAACAGGCAAAGGACCTGCAGGGCCGGGCCGAGGTCGTCAAGTTCACCGAACCGCATGTCTTGTTCGAGGAAGGCGATGAAGGCGGCACCATGTACCTGGTGCTCGACGGCGAAGTCGAGATCAGCGGCATGACTGCGTCCGGGAACTACCAGGCCATCTCCTCGCTTGGGCCCGGGGAGTTCTTCGGCGAGTTCTCCTCGATCGACGGCGGCCCGCGCAGCGCCCGGGTCGAGGTCCCCCTCATGGCCGAGCTCGCCGCCATCCATCGCGATGCTCTGCTGCAGGCGCTGGACAAAGCACCGGTCGCCGCCACGCAGCAGTTCATCTCACGCATCATCCGCCGCATCCGCAATTTCCATCAGCGGTTCTTCACCGACATCGTCCGCAGCCAGAAAATGCTGTTGATCGGCGAACTGACCAATTCGATCATCCACGATCTAAAAAGCCCCATGGGCATCATCACCGGCACCACCGAGATGCTCAAGGACCAGCACCGCGACATGGAAACCAAGCACCTGTGCGAGTTGATCGACATGCAGGTCAAACGCATGCAGGACATGACGCGGGAGGTCCTGGACTTCGTCCGCGGCAGCACGACGCTGGTACAGAAATCAGTGAATTTGGAGGATCTGTTCCCGTATTTCGCCCTGATGAACCAGGACTACTTCCGCCGGCAGGGCGTGGAACTGGTCGTGCATCCGGCGGACGTCAGCTTCAACGCCGACCCGGATAAGATCGTCCGGGTACTGCAGAACCTGACCAACAACGCGGCCCAGGCCATGCCGAACGGCGGCCAGATCGAAATTCGCGGCGAGGAGCACGGCGACTGGATTCAGATCACGGTGGCCGACAACGGGCCCGGCATCCCGGAAGACATCCAGGCGCACCTGTTCGACCCGTTCGTCAGCGCCAATCGCAACGGCGGCACGGGGCTGGGCACAACCATCGCCAAGAGCCTGGTCCAGTCGCACGGCGGCAAGATCGACTTCGCCACAACGCCCAACGGCACCACCTTCACGATCGACATCCCCAAGCGCCTCGACGCCGCCCTCTCCCGCGGCATGTAAGGGGCTTCAATTCAGCCGCCGGCGCCCTTGCCTTTTCTTCCATCCGAAGCCGGCCGCCCTCCCGCGAGTCGATGACAAAGATCTTATCTGCCCCTCTGCTCACCACCTGGGCCAGCTCAGAATAGCACGTACGCCTGGAGTTGGCCGAGATACACGCGGCGGGGCCACGCGCAGAGCGGCGGAATCTGTGGGGAATTGGGAAATGCCGGTTTACAGGAGCGCCCGGCGCATTATTATTGAACGGTCCGCGCGGCCGCGGACGGAATCATGATGGAAACCCGATTAACAATCGATACGGACCGTATTCCGGCCGCCGGCATCGATCTGGAAGGCGACTTGAGTCCCGATGTTTTCGCCGTCGCCGAAGCCGGGCGGCTGGCCTGCGAGGAACCGCTGCACTACCGACTGCACGCGTCCATGGTCGACGGCAAATTGCTGGTCCAGGGCACGCTGCAGACGACGCTGCAGTGCACCTGCGACCGCTGTCTGGAAAGCTATGAGCAGACCGTGACGGTGGCGGGTTTGTGCCGCTACTTCGAGGACGAAACTGAGGCTGAGGTCGATTTGACGGAGGAACTGCGCGAAGATATAGTGATTGACTTCCCGGCTAAGCTGCTGTGTTCCCCGGAGTGTCGCGGCATCTGCCCGGGTTGCGGAACGAATTTGAACCTGGACCGCTGTGCCTGCGAAACCGAGACGGCGCCGCCCAGTGTCTGGGATGAACTGGATAAGCTCGCGCCCCCGGCTTCTGAGGCTGGGCCGGAGACGCACGGAATCGATTTCCATGAGAATAGCTCTTGATGCGATGGGAGGCGACTTCGCTCCTCAGAATAATCTCGAGGGGCTGCTGCTCGCGCTGAACGAACTGCCGCAGATCACTGAAGTCCACCTGGTGGGACCGCCGGACGAACTGGAGGCGCGCCTGCAGGAATGCGGGCTGGACCAGCACCCGAAGGTGAAACTGGCGCCGGCGACCCAGGTGGTCACGATGGACGACCCGCCGATTGCGCCGCTGCGGCAGAAGAAGGACTCGACCATTTCCGTGGCCGCGAAATTGATGAAGGCCGGCACGGTGGACGCGGTCGTCAGCGGCGGACACACCGGGGCGACGACCGCCAGCACGGTCGTCCACAACCGGACGCTCAAAGGCATCGAGCGGCCGGGGATTGCGGCGCCGTTCCCCTCGCTTAAGGGGTCCTACATTCTGATCGATGTCGGCGCTCACGTGGACTGCAAGCCGGTACATCTGGCGCAATACGCGATGATGGGCGAGAGCTATGCGAAGTTGATCATGGGCATCGAAAACCCGTCGGTCGGCATCTTGAGTGTCGGCGAGGAGGCGGGCAAAGGCAACGAGGTGACACGCCACACGATTGAGATCTGCAGCCGTCTGCCGCTGGTCAACTTCCTCGGCAACGTCGAGGGCCGTGATTTGTTTTCCGGCAATGTCGATGTGGTGGTTGCGGACGGCTTTGTTGGGAATATTGTGCTCAAGACCTGCGAGGATCTGGCGAAAGTCATGACCAAGCTGCTGAAAGAGCGGCTGATGAAGACACCGGTCCGCAAAGCGGGCGCCCTGCTCTCCCGCAACGCCTTTCGTGAGTTGCGGCAGATTACGGATCATGACGAATACGGCGGGGCGCCGCTGCTGGGCATCAACGGCACCTGCATCATCGCGCACGGTTCGTCGAGCCCCAAGGCCTACAAGAACGCTCTGCGCGTCGCCACGGAAGTCATCGAACGCCGGGTGAACGGGCATATTGAAGAACAGATCGCCAACATCGACTGGCAGGCGGTAACAAAGGTTTCGGAATAGACCCACACGAATGGCAGACTTTGGCGTACGCATAGCAGGAACCGGATCCTACCTGCCGGAACGCGTTCTGACGAACGACGATCTGACCGAGATGGTCGACACGTCCGATGAATGGATCCGGACGCGCACCGGCATCCGCGAACGGCGGATCGCGGCGGACGACGAGCCGACCTCGGCGCTGGCCGCCGCCGCGGGAGCCGAGGCACTGGCGGCGGCCGGAGTCGAAGCCGCCGCCGTCGACCTGATCATTGTCGCCACCATCACCCCGGATCGCCCGTTCCCGAACACCGCCTGCTTCGTCCAGAAGGAGCTCGGCGCCTGGAACGCCGTCTGTTTCTCGCTGGAGGCCGCCTGTTCAGGGTTTGTCTATATCCTGGACGTCGGCGCGGCGATGTTGAAGCAGGGGCCGTACCGCAACGCCCTGATCATCGGCGCTGAGAAGATGTCGAGCATGCTTGACTGGCAGGACCGTTCCACCTGTGTGCTGTTCGGCGACGGCGCCGGCGCGGTGCTGCTGGAGCGCTGTCCGGTCGAAGACTGTTTCTATCTCGGCGCACAACTGGGCAGTGACGGCCGGCACACGGACCTGCTGCACGTCCCGGGCGGCGGCTCGGCAATGCCGCTGACGGCGGAGGTCCTGGCGCGCGGCGACCACTATCTGCACATGGCCGGGCCGGAGATCTTCCGCCTGGCCGTAACCACGATGGTGGGCGCGGCCCGGGACATCCTGAAACAGACCGGGGTGGCAATCGACGAGGTCCGCTGGCTGATCCCCCACCAGGCGAACATCCGGATCATTAACAGTGTGGCCAAGCGCCTGAAGCTCCCGCCGGAGCGCGTCTGCGTCAACGTCGACCGCATCGGCAACAGCTCCGCGGCCACGATTCCGGTGGCGCTGGACGAACTGGTTCGCGGCGGCCGCATCGCCGCGGGCGATTACGTCGTCATGGTGGCGTTCGGCGGCGGGCTGACGTGGGGGGCCAATGTCATTCACTGGAAGTAACCACAGAGCAGGGCTCAACAAGGAGGCCAGAGTATGAAATTGAAGGACAAAGTCGCGATCGTCACCGGCAGCGCCCGGGGGATCGGCAAGGAGATTGCCCGCCAGTTGGCCGGGGAGGGGGCGGCAGTGGCCGTCGTCGACTTGATCGCGGACGCGGCGGCAGCGACAGCAAAGGAATTCGTCGCGGCCGGGCTCAAAGCCAAGGCCTACGCCTGCAACGTGGTGAACTACGACGAGGTGGACGCCATGGTCAAGGCGGTCGTGGCGGATTTCGGCACGATCAACATTCTGGTAAACAACGCCGGCATCACCAAGGACGGCCTGGTCATGCGGATGAAGGAGGAAGACTGGGACGCGGTGATCGCGGTCAATCTGAAGGGCACCTTCAACTGCACCAAGGCCGTCTTCCGCCCGATGGCCAAAAACCGCTGCGGCAAGATCGTCAACGTTGCCAGCGTCGTCGGCGTCATGGGCAACCCGGGTCAAGCCAACTACGCCGCCTCGAAGGCGGGTGTGATCGGGCTGACGAAGTCGACGGCCAAAGAGTTTTCCGCCCGCAATGTGAATGTCAACGCGATCGCTCCGGGCTATATTCAGACGGAGATGACCGAGCACCTGTCGGACGAGCAGAAGGAGTACTTCCTGCAGAATACGCCGCTGCAGCGCGCGGGCACCCCGGAAGACGTCGCCCGGGTGGTGGCCTTCCTGGCCGGCCCCGACTCCGACTTCGTCACGGGGCAGGTCCTGAATATCGACGGCGGTCTGGTCATGTGAGGCGAATTTCCAACCCTCGCCGAATTGGCGGGGGATGCGGAAAAAATGCCGTTGACATTCGAAGAACACTGGTTACTATTATCGGCTTAGTCACGACCGCACCTGCGGTTGAGCGCCAATGACGCCCGCGGAGCCGCACGGTGGCGGCTGGCGGGCCAAGGAGAAATAAGGACAATTAGGAGGTATCCCTGATGGCAAGTATTGAGGAGCGCGTAAAAGAGATCATCGTCGAGCAGCTTGGTGTGAGCGCCGACCAGGTCAAGCCGGAAGCCAAGTTTGTCGAAGATCTCGGCGCAGACTCGCTTGACCAGGTCGAGCTGGTGATGGCCCTTGAGGAGGAATTCGGGGCTGAGATCCCCGAGGAGGACGTCGATCAACTGCAGACGGTCGGGGACGTCACGAAGTACATCACCAAGAACAACGCCGGCGACAGCGAATAACTCTACAGCTCGGCTTCGGGCTGCTGACGCTGGTGTTTATTCCACCCAGCAGAACGCTTTAACCTGCCTATTTGAGGACGTTTAGACCTTGGATTCCAGACGTGTGGTCGTAACCGGCACCGGGGTAGTCTCGTGTGTCGGCAATAGTGTTCCGGAGTTTTGGGACAGCCTGCTGAACGGCAAGGGCGGCATTGCCCGGATCGCGGCATTTGATCCGGAAGCCTATCGCACCCAGATCGGCGGCGAAGTCAAGAACTTCGAGGCCACGGACTTTATGGAAATCAAGGAGACCCGTCGTCTCGACCCCTTCTGCCACTATGCCATTGCCGCTTCGGAAGAGGCGATTGCGCAATCGGGGCTGACGTTCGGTGACGATGAACTCGGCGACCGCACCGGCGTCTTCGTCGGCAGCGGCATCGGCGGCATTGTCACGTTCCAGGAGCAGTTACGGCGATTCTTCAGCGGCGGCCCGAACCGGGTCTCCCCCTTTATGGTGCCGATGATGATCAGCGACATGGCCTCGGGCGCGTTGGCCATCCGCTACAATTGTCACGGCCCCAACTTCGGCGTCGTCTCCGCCTGCGCCACCGGCAGCCATTCCATCGGTGAAGCCTGGTGGGCCATCAAACGCGGCGATGCGGACGTGATGATCACCGGCGGCGCCGAGGCCTGCCTGGCCCCGGTGGCGATCGCGGGATTCAGCTCGATGAAGGCCATGAGCACGCGCAACGACGATCCGGCCGGCGCCAGCCGCCCGTTCGACGCGGACCGCGACGGCTTCGTCATCGCCGAGGGCGCCGGCGTGATTATCCTGGAAGAACTGGACCGCGCCAAAGCGCGCGGCGCCGACATCCTGGCGGAAATGGTCGGTTACGGCGCCTCGGCCGACGGCCATCACATCACGCAGCCGTCGCCCGACGGCAAGGGTGCGATGCGCGCCATTCAGGCGTGCCTGGACCGGGCGGGCTTCGCCCCGACCGATGTGAGCTACATCAACGCTCACGGCACCAGCACCCCGCAGAATGACAAGTTTGAGACCCTGGCGATCAAGAATGTGCTGGGCGAAACGGCGTACAAGATCCCGGTGACCAGCACCAAATCTCTGACCGGCCACATGCTCGGCGCCGCCGGCGGCGTCGAAGCCATCGTCTGTGTGCAGGCGATCCGCAACGGCAAAGTGCCCGGGACCTACAACTACGAGACCCCGGACCCTGACTGCGACCTCAACTACGTCCCCAACCGGACGCTCGAATGCGAAGTGAACACCGCGCTGAGCACCAACTTCGGCTTCGGCGGACACAACGCCGCGCTGGCGTTCAAAAAGTTCACGGACTGACCATGAAACGTCGACGGGCATGCCGCGCAACGGTCATCGCCGCCCTGTTTTTGTTCTCTCTGCTTTGCGGCTGCGGCTCTCCGCAAGTATACCGCCGCGTCACCCGCGACGTCGACATCGAAGGACCGAATATGACAATTGACGCAGGCGAGAGCACCGGCGACGCCGCCCGCATCGCCCCGAGTCGGGCCGGGCTCCCGGCGGCGACCGTCGAGGACGACCGCCGCGGCAGTGCTCCGGCCGACCGCGAGTCCTATGTCGTGGTCCCGGAATCCCGGGTCCGCGGCCGCGCCCGGCTCTACCGCGTCCGGAAAGGCGACTCGCTGTCCAAGATCGCCCGCAAATTCTACGGGGACGATTGGGAAGACGCAGCCCAACGAATCTTCCAGGCCAACCGCGATCTGATTCGCGATCCCGACGTGTTGTCACCCGGGATCCAGATCCGGCTCCCCTGACGAATGTGGGGCAGCCTCGGCTGCACGGGTAGGAGGTCCTATGGGCTTACTGAACTGGCTGAAATTCCGTCGTAAAAGCCGCGAACTGGAACGTCGCGGCCCCGCCCGCCGCCGCCAGAAGCAGGCGACTGACAAGCCGGGCATGAAGCCGAAACGCTCCAGGGGCACGAGCCTGGTGGCGGCGATCGCAATTCTGATGGTCTGGGGCGCCAACTGCTTCACCATCCTCTATCAGCCCACCTGGTCGCTGGAACTGGTCCCCGGCTGGCCCGTGCCCCACGACGTCTACGCCCAGGTCGACTTCACCTACGTCGACCTCAGCGCCACCGAGAAGGCCCGCAACCTCGCCGCCATCAAGGTCCAGGATATCTACCGCTTCGACCAGACTGCCGTCGACCAGTCCCGGAACAACGTCCGTATCCTGCTCAACTACGTCGACAACTGGACCGACGCCAACAACCCCGAAGCCAAAGAAAGCCCCGCAACCGCCGCCTTCCGCCAGCGTTTCGGACGGCCCCTCGAGCGCGAGATGGCCAACTTCCTCCGGCTCCTGCTGGACGGCAACGACCGCCGCAAGGTCTTTCTCCAGCGGCTCGAAGACGTCACCGAACTGGGGGTCGTCGCCGACACGGCGTCGCCGGTCAGCTCCAGCAATATCCGCTTCTCCTTCGACGAAAAACTCTACCGCGAAGCGCAGTTTGACGAACTGCTGACGCCGCAGAAGGCGGCGCGCCGCATCATGGCCGACTTCTGCCGCCATTTCCAGATTGAACTGACGGCCATGCACGTCACCGCCGCGGACAAGATTCTGGCCCGGTTGATCGCTCCGAACCTGGCCTACAGCAGCGACCTGACCGATGCCGCCAAACAGGCGGCCCGCGAGAACATCCAACCGATCAAACGCACGTTCGAGCGGGACTCGCTGATGCTCAAGAAAGGGCACAAAATGGTCGACCAGGACATGGTCATGCTGGAGGCCCACGACGCGCAGTTGAAAGAAAGTCGGTCCGGCGGCGAGTACCTGAGCAGTATCGGCCAGCTCTGCGGCTGGAGCCTGCTGATCACGCTGGTCGGGGCGTTTTTCTTCGGCACGGTATTGTCGAGCGTCTGCCGCAAGAAAGCCAACCTGCTGCTGATCGCGCTGGTCATGGCCATCAACATTCTGATGACCTGGGGCGTGGCGCAACTGGTGCTCAACGGGCTGAACCAGTCGCCGTTGTTCCTCTACCCCGCCCTGCCCCTCGCCTTTGCGGCCATCCTGCTGAGTCTCCTGCTCGGCCCGCGGGTCGGCATCTGCAGCGGCATGGTACTGGCCCTGCTCGCGGCGCTGCAGCAGGGCGGCGACGCCATCAATCAGGGCGGCGACGCCGTGAATATCTTCGTCCTCGGCACCACGGCGTCCGTCGTCGCGGCTCTCTCGGTACGGTCGGCGCGAACCCGGCTGCAGACCTTCCGCGCGGTGGCGTATACGCCGATCATGATCATCCTGGTCGAGATGCTCTACCTCTTTCGCCGCACGCATCCGGTCGAAAACTGGCGGGACTACCTGATTGTCTGCGCGATTGCCTTTCTGGGGTGCTTTGCCGCGGTCATTGCAGCCAACATCCTGCTCCCGTTCCTGGAGTTCTTTTTCAGCCTGACGACGAATATCAGTCTGCTGGAACTGAGCGATCTGAACCACCCGCTGCTCAAGCGGCTGAGTCTCGAGGCGCCCGGCACCTACACGCATACGATGATGGTCGCGACGCTGGCCGAACACGCCGCCGAAGCCATCGGCGCGAACACCCTGCTGACCCGCGTCGCCTCGTATTTCCACGATATCGGCAAGCTCTCCAACCCGGACTACTTCACCGAGAACAGCTTTGACGAGAATATGCACGAGGACCTGAGTCCAAAAATGAGCTCGTTGATTATTCTCAATCACGTCAAGGAGGGCTTGGCCCTGGCGGCCCGCTACAAACTGAAGCCGCCGCTGCGGGAAGCCATCGCCACCCATCACGGCACCAGTCTGGTCTACTTCTTTTATCACCGGGCGAAGACGGAAAACCAGTTGGAAGCCGGCGGCGGCGAATCCGAGTACCGCTATCCCGGGCCCCGGCCGCGCAGTGCCGAAGCCACCATTATCTGTCTGGCGGATCCCTGTGAAGCCGCCTCGCGTTCGCTCGAGAAACCGACCCCCCAGAAGATCGACAGCATGGTCGACGATATCTTCAACAGCAAGCTGCGCGACGGCCAGCTGGACAACAGCGAACTCACCATGGCGCAACTGCACACGGTCCGCGAGACGATCAAGAAGACCCTGCGCGTTATGCTGCACAGCCGCATTGCCTATCCCAAGGAAGAGGACAGCCAGGTCCGCGAACACGGCGAGAAAACCAGGGAAGTCCCCCGCGACGACGTCCTCGGCAGCAAGAGCGATCCTCAGACCCGGGCGATCAAGACAAACGCGGAAACGCGGGCCATGCACCCCGTTGATCTTGAAGAACTGAACGCCGACAACGACCGCGGCGAAAACGAGACCCACCCGAATGACGCAACCCCTGACCGTGACGGTGACCAACCGGCAGCGGAAACTCCGGATTCAGAAGAAACTGCTGGCGACGATCGCCCGGCAGGCGATCAAGCTCAGCGAGCTTGACCGGCAGCTGCAGCCGGGCGACGACATCGCCGTTCACCTGGTGCCGCCGGGAACGATCACGGAGATCAACGAGCAGTACCTGGGGCATCGCGGTCCAACCGATGTCATCACCTTCGATTACACCGACGATCCCGGCTTTGATGCCGAACGGACAGCGGCGGAGCTGTTCATCTGCCCTGAGGTCGCCCTGAACCGGGTGCGCGACCCCGCCGTCGCAACTCTCGAAAGCGTTGGCGAAGAAGTCGTATTGTACCTTGTCCATGGTATATTACATCTCTGCAGCCTGGACGATCAGACCGCGGCCGACGCCCGCGCGATGCGCCAGGCGGAAACGCGTGTGTGCCGCCGGCTGGCGGCTGCCTTCGACCTGGACGCCGTCGCCACACCGCGCTCAACCGGAAACGAAACTTGAGGTGCAACAGAGCTCGAATGAGCGAATCGGACGTGTCCCCATCGGCGGATGCCGATAGTGATCCTGACCCGGACCCCGGGTCTAAGCCCTGCCATTGTTCCCCTGCCAATCACGCCAACGGCGATCTCAGCCGGGAGGTGGCCGCCCACGCCTTATGACGACTGAGATTGCAGTGATTGTGGCCTGCTTCCTGATCGGAGCCTGGCTGAGCGCCGCGCTGAAAGCCCTGCGTGATCTCAGTTGGGGCGGCATCGGCAGGCTGGATTCCCAGAAACAGAAGGACCTGATTGAACGGGCCGAAGGCTGGATGGACGCCCGCGACGAGCTCGTCACGCTGTCGCGGCTGCTCGCCCTGCTGAACCTCGCCTTCGTGATCACCGCCGCCGGCCGCATGCTGTCCGGGCAGTGGCCCGTTCTGGCGCAAGACTGGGCTAAACTCGGACTGGCAGTGCTGGCGGCGGCGGCGGTTTTCGTTCTCGTCACCGAAGGCATCGGCAGTCTGCTCGCCGTTTACGCCTGGCCTGTGCTCACAGTCTCCATTCCACTGTTGAAGATGCTCCGCATCGTTCCGGGCCTCGCTGTCTATCCGGCGTTGCTGATGGAACATAAGCTCGAGAGACTGATGAACAGCGACGAGGAAGAAGAGAAACCCACGACCGAGGACGAGATTGAAGCCCTCCTGGAACACGGCGACCACGTCAATGAAGACGAGGAATCCAACGGCATTGAGAAAAGTACCGGCAGGATGATCCGCGGCATCCTCGATCTCGATGAAACCCTGGTCAAGGAAATCATGACGCCGCGCGTCGATATTGACGCCGTCTCTGAAACCGCCACCATCGAGGAGATCAAACACCGCATCATCGAGTCCGGCCACAGCCGCATCCCCGTCTATCGCGATCATATCGATGACATCGTCGGCATCATCTATTCCAAGAACCTGCTTGACGATCAGAACACCGGCAAAAAGCCGCTGGCGGACATCATGCACCGGGCCACCTATATCCCGGAGACCAAGAACGTCGATGATCTGCTGCAGGAGTTCAAACAGCAAAAAGTCCACATCGCGGTGGTCATCGACGAATACGGCGGCACTGCCGGACTGGTCAGCCTGGAAGACATCCTTGAGGAGATCGTCGGCGAAATCGCCGATGAATTCGACGAAGACGACGAAGAGGAAAAACCACTGCAGCTCGCCACCGACGGCTCGCTCAAACTCGAAGCACGGACCCCCATCGACGACGTCAACGACGCCATGGATCTCGACCTGCCGGAAGAGGAAGACCACGTCACCATCGGCGGCTATATCACGAGTCAGCTCGGTCGAATCCCGAAAGCCGGAGAACAGGTGACCCTCGAAGATGTCGAGATCGAAATCCTCGCCGCCGACGACCGCAAACTGAGCGAACTCATCATCCGCAAGACAAGCGCTGCCGCGCCGGCGAGCCGGGATCACTGAATGCTCATCCACGGCATCAACCCGATCTTCGAATCGCTCCGTTCCGATTGCCGGCCGGTCAAGCTCTACCTCCAGACCGGCAAGGACAACAAGCGGATCAACCACCTGCGGCGCCAGGCGGAAAACCTGAGCATCCCGATCGAGGCACATCCGGATCTGACCCGGCTCTGCGGCCGCGGCAGTGTACACCAGGGCGTCGCCGGCGAATACCCCGACGACTTCGCCCGACAACTGACCGACCTGCCCGAAACAGTTGACCGCCTGGTGGTCTTCGACGGCATTCGCGACCCACACAACTTCGGCGCCGCCCTGCGCGCCTGCGAGGTCTTCGGCTTTCGCCATATCGTCTACCACGAGGGCAACTCCAGCGGGCTCACGCCGGTGGCCGCCAAGTCTTCCTCCGGCGCAATCTTCCACCTCAACCTCTACATCGCCAATCTGAACAAGGCAATGAAGTTCCTGCAGGCCCGCGAGTTTGCCGTCTACGCCCTGGAGGCCCGCGGTGATGCCACAATCTACGACCTCGAGCTCGCCGACCGCTTCGCCCTGGTTATCGGTTCGGAAGGCGAAGGCATCCGCTTCAATATCCGCAACGCCGCCACGTCCCTCGTCAGCATCCCGATGGTCGGCAAGGTGAACTCCCTTAACGTCTCCTGCGCCCTGACCGCGGCTCTCACCGAATTCGCCCGCCGCCTGGGCTGAATCAGCGCTTCGCCTCGAGCGTGCAGAGGATCGGAAAGTGGTCTGACTTCCCCTGTTGGATCACTCTGGTGGCCGGCGAATGCAGTTCGCGGCTGTAGAAGACATGATCCAGTCGGTCGCGCAGCGGGATGACGCCGAAGTGCCAACGCCAGGTATCGCTGCGACGGTCGAATTCACGCAACGCATCGGTATACCCCGCTTGCCGCAGAAACTTCGGACCGGGGCCGGCATCATTGCCGTTGAAATCGCCGAGGATAACCGTCGCCCCCCTGCCCTGCTTCAGGTACTCCTGAAGCTCCCGCAACTCCGCCAGCCGGACCGTACCGGTCGTCAGGTAGCCGGACACCCAACTGCCGGACTCCGATACCGGCGGCCGGAGATGGACGCCGGCGAAGCGGATCCTGCCGATCGGCGTCTTTGCCGTGTAGACCAGGATCGGAAACCAGCCTGTGGCCGGAACAAACCAGCGCTCGACCTTCACCGGCAGCTTGCTCAGGACCAACTGCCCGCCGGCGCCGCGGCGATGCCGCACCAGGATGTGCGGATAGGTCGTCCCAAAAGCCCGACGCAGCTCGCGTTCCCACCCTTCATTCGTTTCCTGCAGGCTGACGATGTCCGCGTCCGCCTCGCGAATCACGCCGACTGCCTCACGCACACCGGGCATACTCCAGTTCACGTTCCAGGTCATCACGGTGACCTTCGGGCCGGTCGGCGCCTGCAGCGGCCGCACCGATGTGCAGCCGGCAGTCAGTACCGACAACGCCGTCACCAGAGTCAGATGTCGAAGCCACGCATAACCAAACATAGGTACTCCTTCAACAACTGACGTCTGGCCGGACGCCGTATTAATCAGGAACCGCCGGGATTCCTCGTGGACGGGCGCAGCAACCGGGCCTATCGTTACCTCCGACCGGATTTCAGGATAGGAGAAGACCCGTATGGATTTTGTCGTCGAACCAAGAAACCACATCCTTTTCACCGGTGATTCGATCACCGACTGTGGCCGCCGCAACAATGCCAACCCGCCGTTGGGATGCGGTTACGTCAAGCTCGCCACAGACCTGATGGAGGCCCGTTATCCGAGCCATAAACTGACGTTTACCAACACCGGCATCGGCGGCAATACGGTTCGCGATCTCACCGAACGCTGGACCGAAGACGTCATCAAACACCAGCCCGACTGGCTGTCAATCATGATCGGCATTAACGACCTGCACCGCTTCCTCGCCGGCGACCCGGGACTGGGACCCGAACACTATGAAAAGAACTACCGCGTCCTGTTGCAGCGCGTCCGCCAAGAAACGAACGCGAAGCTGGTCCTGATGGAACCATTCTACATGCGGCTGAAGCCGGAAGACGACCATCAGGCCGCGGTCCTGGATCTGCTGCCGCGCTACCTGGAGATCGCCCACGGCCTGGCACGCGAATTCGAGGCCCGCTTTGTGCGGACGCAGTCGGCTTTTGTCTCCTACCTGCAGCACTATCCCACGGACCATCTGTCGCAGGAGCCGGTCCACCCCAATGCCACCGGCCACATGATCATCGCCCATGCCTGGCTCGAGATCATGTGCTGGTGACCGCGCAACCGCGGCCCTTTCTCTGTACTCGAGAACATATCCTTTCTCTGCACCCCGCACGCCCCTGCCCTCCGGGCCTGCACGCGGTCGGGCATCCTGCATCCCGCATCGCCTTGGCATCGTGCGGGCAACGGCGATATAGTAGCACTGACGGCGGAGGCCCAATCACGGTATGGAACGGCTGCAGAAGTTACTCGAGGTATTCCGGTCGCTGAATCCGGAACTGGTCAATCTCATCCGCGCCGAGTTGACCTCGGTGGCGACGGAAACCGGACCGGACAGTTTTGACCTGATCGTCCAAATGGCCGAGGAGGTCCTTGCCGCTTACCTGGGCAGTCCGGTCAAAAACGCCGAACGCGCTCTGCTCGAACAATACTACTACTTCCTGGAAAAGACCTCCAAGCGCATGATCGCGCAGGGCGAGCTGCCCGACCAGTCGCTGCCGGCCAACCAGACCAGTCTGGCGCTGGTACCGGAGCACTACTACGACTCCGTCCAGTGGCTGCAAGTCCAGTCGCGCAGCGAAATGCCCGCTCCCGTCGCCGACGGCGTCGATGCCGCGAAACGCCGCAACCTGATGGTCGAATCCGTGCTCGAACCGCTGTTCCGACTGCAGTTGGAGGTCGACCCGGAACGCGCCTTCGCCTGGCAGCTGCAGCTCTGCAGCGGTACCGACACGGCGGTCGACCCCGATGTCGCGCGCGATCTCGTCCGCGCCTGGCGCCCGCAGCAGGATCTGCCGCCCGCAGCCCTGCAGCAGGCGATTCACTGGAGCAGCGACGAAATGTGCCTGCGGCACTGGCCGGCAGTGATTCAGGAAAGCGACCGTCTGCTCCGCATCTGGGCGCTGCGGGCCTGGGTCGAAGGCCACGAGATCCGGCTGCAGCAAGCCGCCATGCTGCAGAAACTGGCGCCGTTCACCGATGAACGCCGGCTGACCCGGTGGATGCGTAATTCCATCTCGCAGATGGGTGAAAGCATCGAGTTCTTCTGTGAGCAGAGCGAGGCCCTGAGTGCGGCCGAAAGCGATGAAGAACAATGGCGTCAGGACGCCATGTTCAAGGAGGTCATGTGGCTGGCGCGGATGATGCCGCCGATGCTCCTGCTGGCCGACCTGCTGCTCAGCCAGCCGAACGGCGCATTCATGTTTGCCATGGCGACATTCGGTTTCACCACCAGCTATCGGGAAACCTGGTATCGCTGCCTCGTCGACCTCTGCGGCCGCGCCGTCAACCGCTGGTTTCTGCGTGATCTGCGCCAGGGCAAGGGTCCCCTGGAAACAATTCACACGCTCAGCTTCGGCGACGGCGATTTCGAGCGCAACCTGATCCAGGAACTCGATCTGGTCACGCAGAGTTTTGACTCGATCCGCCAGAAAGACCTCGTGGTTGAACGGCTCTCGCACATGTACGCCAGCTACCGCGAGACCCCGCTGATGGCCCAGGAGATCGCCCGCCGCTACCGCCGAATGATGCGCCTGCTGCACCCGGATAATCTGGCCCGGCTCCTGCGCCCGGACCAACTGAAGGCAGTCATGGAACACGAACAGGTTCTGACGGATCTCGGCACCATCGCCGCTGAATGCCGCCGCTTCCTGGCCATGCGCCGCGCCCTCGACAAAAGCACCGATGAAATTATCGCCGCCGACCTCGACTTCACCCAGAGCATCCGCGGGCTGCGCGCTGCCTACATCCGCCGCCTGCTGCAGGTATAGCGTGGCTCGACGACTCCAGATTCTGCTGTTCCCGGCGCTGCTGCTGCTGGCCGGCTGCAACACGCTGGAGCTCCTCTGGGAACCCGCCGTCCCAGCAGTGCCGCCCGGCGCCGTCTGGATGGACGTCCCGCTGATCTGCACCGGCTACTGCAGTTGTCAGAAATGCACCGGCTGGAAACGGAACTGGCGCGGCAAACCGGTCTACGCCTATGGCCGCAATAAGGGCAAACCCAAGGTTGTCGGGCTCACTGCCAGCGGGGTCATGGCGAAGAAGGGCACGATCGCTGCCGACACGAAGTTCTTCCCGTTCGGCACCCGCATGTTCGTCCCCGGCTACGGCTACGGCGTCGTCGAAGACCGCGGCGGCGCCATCAAAGGCAAACGTCTCGACCTCTACTTCAGCAGCCACAAAGCCGCTCTGACCTGGGGCAAACAGATCCGCATGGTCCGCGTCCTGGTCCATCCCAGACTCCCCGACCGCGCCGCCACCGCCGAACGCTCCCGCAAATCGCCAGGCCGATAAGCGCCAGCTGGATCGACAACCCCTTGGGGCGAGCCGCCCGCGCCGCCAGCCCGGCGACCATCAGTCCGGCAGCTCAAGCCTGCCGGTAGTGCGGCGCCGCCAGACGCTGGCCAACGCCACTGACGCATTGCCCGTCTTCGATGCCCGGACTTGCGAATCCCGGGGCATGACAGCATGTTTAGGGTTTCCCGTCTCCCGACCCACTCCGGTCAGGACAACGGTTGCGACAAAGCCCAAGACGAAGGAAGCACCGATCATGATCGATATCAAAATCCTGCGGGATGACCCGGAACGGGTGAAGGCCAATTACCGCCGCCGCGGCGGCGGCGAGGTGGATGTGGACCAACTGCACCAAATGGACCGCGACTACCGCACGCTCCTGCAGCGCGCCGAAGAACTGCGGCAACTGCGAAACGAAGTCGGCCCCAGGTGCAAGGACGACCCGGCCGCCCGCGAAAAGATGAAGGATATCAAGGTCGAGCTCAAAAAGAGCGAAGGCAAAATGAAAGAGCTCAAGGCCAAAGTCGATGAAGGCCTCAGCTGGCTCCCGAACTTCCTCGACCCCAGTGTCCCCGACGGCGACGGCGACCAGGACAACGCGGAGTTCAAGGTCGTCGGCGACAAGACCGCCTTCACTTTCGAACCGCGGGATCATCAGGCTCTGGGCGACCTGCTGGACATCATCGACACCAAACGCGGCAGCAAGGTCGCGCAGGCCGGTTTCTATTACTGGAAAGGCAAGGGCGCCGCCCTGGCCCAGGCCATGTTCTTCTGGGCCCAGCAACAGCTGGTCGCCAAGGGCTTCACCATGTTTATGACGCCCTGTGCCGCCAAAAGCGATACCCTGTTCGGCACCGGCTACCTCCCCTTCTTCGCCGACCAGAGCTACAACCTGGTCGACGAAGACCTGGCCCTCATCGGCACCTCCGAACAGACCCTCGTCGGCTATCATGCGGATGAAATCCTCAACCCGGATGAGCTGCCGCTGAAATACACCGCGTTCACCCCCTGCTTCCGGACGGAGGCCGGCAGCTACGGCAAAGAAACGCGCGGCATCTTCCGCGTCCATCAATTCCACAAAGTCGAACAGATCATCTTCTGCAAACCGGACCAATCCCCCACCATGCACGAGCATTGCCAGGAGAATGCCGAAGCCATGTTCCAGGCCCTCGGCATTCCGTATCACGTCGTCAACGTCTGCGTCGGCGATATGGGGGCGCCCGGTTACAAGAAGTACGATATCGAAGGCTGGTTCCCGGGGTACGGCGGCTATCGCGAACTGACCTCCAACACCAACCTGACCGACTTCCAGAGCCGGCGGCTCGGCATCCGCTGCAAAGACGACAACGGCAAGAACCAGTTCGTCCACACGATCTCGTCCACCGCCGTCACCGACCGTGCCGTCTGCGCCATCCTGGAGAACTTCCAACAGGAAGACGGCAGTGTCGTCGTCCCGGATGTCCTGCGGCCGCTGTGCGGCTTTGACGTGATCGAGCCGAAGCAGTGAGTCAGCCCGGCGACGGGACGGAACAGAACGACACCCCGGACGACTTCTGGAGCCTGGGCCGCCGCATCTTCGCCATGGCCTGGCCCAATGTCCTCTACGCCTTCCTCGATCAGGGCATGGGGTTGATCGACCTCTGGCTGGTCGGCACCATCGGCGCCGACGCCATCGCCGCCGTCGGCCTGGCCCGGCGGCTCCTGATTATGGTCGCGGTCATCTCCATGGCAATCGCCATGGGCGCCACGCCAATCGTGGGTCAGGCGTTCGGCGCCGACCGGAAGGCGCGCGTCCGTCAGACAGCGTCCCAGGCGATTCGCGCCATGTTCGTCCTCGGCCTGCTCCTCAGCCCCCTGCTGCATGTCGTCGCCGGACCGGGCCTCGAACTGCTCAAGGCGAACAAACAGATCCTGCCCCTCGGCTGCGAGTACCTGCAGATCATGGCGCTGGGCCTGCTCTGCCTGTTCATCAACTTCACGATGCTCGGGCTGTTTCGCGCTCTGGGTCAGGTGAAGACGCCGCTGGCGCTGATGGCCGGAATGAATGTGATGAACGTCATCATCTCCTACGCCCTGATCAACGGGGTTGACGGCGTCATCGCGCCGCAGGGCGTTGCCGGCGCCGCCTGGGGCACCATCATCAGCCGCGGCATCGGCGCCGTCACCGGCTGGGTCATCTGGCAATGGCGTACCGCGCAATTCGGCCGGACGCCGGCCGGCATCCTCGACTGGCCGATCCTCAAGGAGATCCTGCGCATCGGAGTACCCATGGGGGCGGTCTCGCTCGTCCGGATGACGGCCACTGCGATCTTCTTCCGTATCTTCGCGGCAATTCCCGGACCGGCGCTGGCCGCAACCGCACTGGCAACCCAGACCCGAATGATGCTGATCATGCCTGCACTGATGATCCGCGTCGCCCTTCAGACGCTGGTCTCGCACTGCCTCGGACAGGGCAAGTTCGGCGAAGCCGAACGCCTGACCTGGCACATGCAGCTCTGGGGCGGTCTGCTCATGGGCAGCATCACAATCGTGCTCATGATCTTTGCCCGGCCGGTGATGATGTTTCTCTGCTCCTTCGGCAAGACCGTCGACCAGGACCTCCTGGAGATGGGCGTGCTGATGCTGCGCATTTCGCTCTGCGGCCAGTTCTTCGCCACCGCGGCAATCATCTTCGGCGGGGCTTTGATCGGCGGCGGCGACACCACGCCGACATTCCTCTTCACCTTCATTGCCGAATGGCTCATCATGCTGCCGACAGCCCTGTTCTTCCGCGATGTTCTGCAGCTTAATCCGGCACACATCTGGTGGGCGATGATGTGTTCCTCGGGCGCTATCCTGATCATGTATTTCATCCGCTTCCGGCAGGGCAAATGGCAGCGGCAGCTGTAACGCAAAAAACAAGCGCCGACCGCGTCCGCTTACTGCTGCGCGTCATTGTCGGCGCGCATCTTCAGCACTATTCGGGTTATCTCCTCACCCAGACCGGCGTCGTCCAGGTCTCGCCGGCGTAGTGATAACCCCACTCCGGTTCCTGCCGAACGCGGACGTAGTAGTAATGCTCACCGCGTGTCGCGTCTTCATCCGTCCAGACAACCTCCTGTTCGCGGCCGGACAACGGTACGTCATGGATCACTTCGCCATCGCGAACAACGGCGAGAGACAGCAAGCCGGTTGTCCCCCTGGCCTGCACCTTGACCCGCGGCGCCTTCGCCGTCTTGAGCACCCCCCCCATCGGCTTGCCGTTCACCGTCAGGTCCACCTGCAGCTTTACCCCGTTGCTGCCCATGCAGCGCCGGCGCGCCAACGCCGCAAAAACACCCGCCGGGGTAATCTCCTCGACCCACAGCCCGGTAATCGCGTGCTGGAACTGCCACCACGGCACCGCCGTCCACGATCGGGCCCAAGGCGGACTGGCATGATCACTGCTCCCCGTAAACCCCACCGGTTGCCCTGCCCCGGCAACCAGGTGCGCAAAGGCCGCACTGAATCCGCGCGTCTGAACGACTTCCGTGAACGGTGCAAAGTCCCACAATTCGTCCGGCAACTGCGCCTCCGAACCTCCGGGTGCCGAGGCGTGGAAGTGCGGAATCACCCAGACCTTGCCAACCATCCCGGCGTCGACCAGGGCCGCACAGAGATCACGCAGATCCGGGTATTTCTGATATGTCCGCCGGGCACACCAGACACTCTCCCGGTCCATGCCGTAGAGATTCACATGCGCCGTGCCGATGCCGATGCTCCCGCCTTCGAACCCGAGGACAGCAGCAAACCTGCCCGGCTCGTTCGCCCGCTCCATCCAGTCAATGTGCCGGTCCCATTCGTAATCGTTCAGATGGTTGTGGTGGTCGGTGATGGCGTAGAACTGCAGGCCGGCAACGCCGCGGGCCCAGCGCAGATGATCCCAGACACTGCCGTCCACCATCGAAACACACTTCGACATATCGGAATGCCGATGCAGGTCGCCCCAGATCAGGACCTCCTTGCCGTCACGCGGCAGGACCTCCCTGGTCTCCGGCGTCAGCACCGCCGGAGACACTTCCCACGAGTGCACTGCCGCAGGAGGTCCTGCCGCCGGCAACGGGTTGACGCGATAGAGGTTGACCTGCGGCAGCGCATTCGGCTCGCGGCGACCCGGGATCGCGCTCGTATGCGCCGACTCCTGGGCCGCCAGCAACAGCTCGGAACCCGTCTCGCAGAGTCGCGGCCGCGCCGTCGAAAACCCTTCGCCGCACGTCAATCGCCGCGGGCCAACCCACTTATCGCCGACGCGTACGACCTCCTCAACACTCCAACCCCAGTCATGGACCTTGTCCACGACCCGATCGCCGGTCATACGAATGCGACGGTACAGCACATGGACATGCTCCGCCGCATCCACAAATATCTGGACCTCACTCAAGTTGCCGTTCGGCCAGCGGCCTCGAGGAATCTCAACGCGACCGCCGGACTGCAGTTCCGCAGAATCACAAACCGAAAATGCCGTGGCCTCCGGGTCCCAGCAGCGAACGTAAATCTCACTGCGCGGGTTCAGACGGTACACCTTCGATCGCCGCCAGTGCTCCACCTGCCGATAAGCCAGCCAAACCCGACCCTTACGATCGCAACCCAGGGCCGGCGCAAACGCCAGGTCCGGACTGCCGGTGACCCGAATCGCCTTGCTGGGCCGCACCGACCGCAGGCGCGTCAGAAAGACGTTGAACGTGTTGGTCTCCGCCACATCCCAGGCCACCCACACGCCCGCATCCGGCGCCGCACAAACTGCCGGCCGCCAGGCATCGACACCCGCCGCCGTCACGGCGAACGTTTTGCTCCAACCACCACGCGACAGCCGTCTTCCCAGTACCCGGTATCCCTCCTGCCACACCACCCAGATATTGCCCTTGACGTCCACCGTAACGTCGAACGCCATGGTCGCCCGCCGCCCGGATATGGCCTTGGGGCGCGCCAACCGGCTCTCGCCTGCCGCCGCACTCCACAGCCGCCATTGTCCATTACAACCTTCCAGCCAGAAGGCGATGAGTTCGTTCCCGCAACTGACAATTCGCGGCGACTGCAGCGCATTCCGCGTCGACCGGAGATCGACTGTCGTGTGACTGTCGAGCGACGTCAGTGTCAGCCGATTTCTGCCGTCATCGCCGGGCAGCCCTTTGGCAATAACTACTGGAGTGCCGGCCACGTCAAGGGCAATGTCGGGGCTGTCGGTTTCGTCGAGAGTGACAATCGGTTTCGTTTTCATTGAGTATCATTCCAGTCCGTCACGAGCGACCGCTGAGTCGTTTTCCACAGGCGGTCGCAGCGGCTTTCATCGGATCTTCCAATGCAGCAGGACAGGCACTCGCATTGCAACACCCCTACAATCAA
>CAYLNH010000019.1:38275-48056 GCA_964384625.1 uncultured Lentisphaerales bacterium | reverse complement strand
TGCTTTTCGGGCGCCGGGAAGCCGGCTTCCCGGCGCCCGAAAAGCAGGGTGAGGGCTTGCAGCCACTAATGAACGTCTTCACCAGGCGGGTAAACCGCCTGGGGTCGTAGGATCGAGCCTATTGCTGGCAGGAAACACCTGCGGAAGTGACATGCGCCACAGCAGTGCCCGGCAGGCAAACGCCGCCGCCGGGGGTTCCGGTTGATTGCCGCTTGTCCCGTTTTGACGTTCCGGGTGAACGTCTCCCCGGCGAACACGGCGGCTAGGCAGAGCAAGCCGGCGACAGCCGGTATGAATCGATGTCAAGCCTGGTCGAAGCCCGTGTTGTCGGGTGTCTGTTGTTTCATGACTCTCACAGTTTTCTTGGTTGAGGTCCAGGGAAACCGGCCCCATTATATTCCGTCTCGACGCTGGATGCGTCTCGGTGTGCTGTTGTTCAGCCCCGGACGACATGACCGCAGACCATCCATGACGAAACGCAAAGCACGGACGCGAACGGCCCGGGTATGGGCAAACACATCGAGGAACTGCTGGCGCGCCGTTCACGCCGGGCCGGAACCGTGTCCCCGAGCGATTCGGATTGCGGCGCGGAAACGACTGCGCCCCTCGACCTGGACCCGATAGACCCCGCCTTGCTGAGCGATGTAAACGTCCGGATGCGTCGGTCGGGCGAACGCAACGTCCATCTCGTCGTCGCCCTGTCGAACCCGAAAGCCCGTCGGCGTCAATGCCGGCCGGACCGGGGTATGAACGACCCACTGCCGCGGCAATTCATCGGCAAACCGGTCATAGACCGTGAGGTCGACGCCGTGACCGACGCAGGCGATGTCCAGGCGGCGCGTACAGCTGACGCCGTAGATGTCGGACAGATCCATAACCAGCACGCCGCCGCCGTCGGCAGTCGGATCGAATTCAAGCACGTGACCGCGCGCCTGCGGGGTGGTTCGGCGGGCGGCGACGACGTTGTAGCATTCCCGGGTGCGGCGGCCGAGGGGGCAGGTCACCAGCCACGGCTTGCCCAGGCCGACCACGTTGAAGGCGCCGGCGCTCTGCGGCTTGCCGGCGCCGTCGGCCGGGTGCGTGTTGACATCCACGCCCACGACGAAGTCGTCGCTGTCCTGCCAGCCGTTGCGGAACAGAAACAACCCCTTCTTCCGATCGCACCAGACGCGGTCGAGGATCGTATCCGGATTCCAGAGCTCCGTTTCTTCCGGGTAGTCGGCCAGGGCGAAGATCGCGTGATGCGGCATAGTGATGCCGTGCGTCCCGTCACCCGTGGGGCCGTGACGCTGGTTGCCGGCCCACAGGTGGATGTTCTGCATGCCTTCCGGCACGGCGCCGAACCCCAGAGGGAAGGCGCCGGAATACCACCGGTTGGTCTCCACCCGGTTGCGGCTGTTGGGGAGGGAAACCCACGGCAGATCCGCGATCAAAGCGTGTATCGGAAACAGGGCAAACCAGTCGGCCGCCGTGCCGGCAAACGGGGGAGCGCCGACCAGTCGGCGGTAGATCGAGAGGAACGGCAGCACATGATGCGCCATCGGATAGCAGTAGTACTCGAAGCCCTCCTGGGTCCAGCCGCGGTCACCCGACTGCGTCTCAATGTACGCCAGCAGGCCGGCCACCGCCTGGTGCAGCAGTTCGGTCGACGTCTCGCCGCCCGGATCGTTGGCGACGGCCAGGGCGCAGATGCCGGCGGCCGACCGCGTGTTCGCCTGCCAGTGGCTCGCGGGGCTGCCGTTCCATCCCCGGCCGCCGCCGTCGATAAAGCGCCAGGCCTGGGTAGCCAGCTTGCCCGCAACCCATTCGCGAAACGCATAGCTCCAGGCGTTGTAACAGAAGTCATAAGCCAGTGCCGCGCCGACCGCCGGGTCCGTCCGCAGGGTCATTTTGTAGTCGCCGTTCCACAGGTCTTCCCGGTGCGCACTCGAACTGCTGTACCGGAGTTCGCCGTGGATCAGACTGTCCAGCAGACGGCCCGCGTGTTCGGCGTGCTCAACATTCTGTTCGAGCAGATAGAGAAAGCCGTAGCCGGCCGCGTGATAGCCGGCGTCAATGCCGTCGGGCGTGAGCCGCAGGAGGTCCTTCATCCGGCGCACCATGCGTTCTCCCTGGGAGGTTCCGGCCCTGGCGCGCAGTTCGGCAAGCCCCTCGCGGCCCACAAGCAGGCGAGGGTGGGGCGGGGGCAGTTTTCGGGTCTGCTCAATCACACTCATGCCGATACGTGATCCCGCCGGCCGCGTCGATGCAAGACCGTGCACGGAAGATTGCTCATGACCGATGGAAACAGTTGGCAACGCGGTCGCAGAATGCCATATTCCGACATCGCCGATGCGTGGTTTGCGCGAACCGCGGGCGGAACGGCTGTCGGCATTGCGGGCGGCACCCGCCCCGACCAATAGCAACCAATGGGACAAGAAGGCGCCGGACCATTTCCGGCGCTGTTCCGAACTGGGAGAGACATCATGCGTAGTCGTCTGGGCCTCTTGTTAATGAGTCTGGTACTGCTTGCCGGTGTCGTCAGTCTGGAGGGCGCCGGGAAGAAAAAGAAGAAAGGGAAGAAACAGCCGAAGGTGAAAGTCCCGTCGGGACCGAACCCGTTTCTCTCGGTTGAGGTGCCGTCGAAACTGGTCGATGCGATGCTGCCCATAAACCGCCTGCCCGGTGCCACGAAGGTTGCGGAAATGAGCGCCAAAGACAGGGACGCCGGCAAAAAGCTGCTGGCGCCGCCGAAAGACAAGAAGGCCTCGAGCAAAGCGAAACGCAATGCATCCAGGGTCTACTCGGCGGTGGCAGGGGCAACCGGCGACTGCAGCAAAGGGTTTGACAGGATCGAACGCAAACTCGATTCGCTCTACAAAAGGCTTGAACGCGCGGAGGGCAAGACAAAGGAACGCCTCGAGCAGGATATCGCTGAACTCGAGATGGAGCGCAAAGGACTGACTTCGGTAATCCAGGCCTACAAGAAGATCGAGTATCAGGCATGGTCGGCGACCGGCGTGCCGCCGCCCGACGAGAAGAGCAAGAAGGACGACAAGAGAAACAAGAAGTGGCAGGGCCGCACCATGCAGGCCGTGATGCTTACTTCCAGTTACCGACTTCTCGGCAAGTCCCCGCCGCCGATCAAAGGCGCCCACTTGAACGTTGAGGGCAAGGAATACGACTCGACCCAGGACAAGGCCAAACATCGAATCGTAGTCTTCTGTTCCGCCGCCAATGATGACAGTCTCCGGGCTCTCTCCGACATGCGTGCCCTTGCCAAACGGGACCAGGCGGTCTCGGTGGTGGCCGTCTCAGTGGATCAAGACGAAGAACTGCTCAAGAAGGAAATGGGGCGGATGAAATCAACGGTCGTGATTCATGACGCCGCCCGACGGTACGAAGCTCTCTACAAAGTCGAGCTGCTGCCGCAGATCTGCGTGGTCAAAGACGGCGTCGTTGCAGACGTGATTATCGGCTATTCCAGCAAAGTTTCCCGTGCCGTCAGGGACCTGCTCGAAGACGAGTAGTCTCCCAGGCCGGCAGCGGGCCGCAGCGCAGCAGAGAACCGTTCCGTCCTGTTCCGTCGGCGTTCCCCCGGATCAGCGCGGCGCGGCGCCTCCAATCGTAACGCGGGAATCCGTCTGTCCCGCGGCGAAGTCCCGACTCCCTGCGAAGCCGGGACAGCCTGCCGGCCACGGGCCGGGCCGGCGGCGGCGGAAAGAATCCTGTCCTACCGTGAGACGCGCATGCGCTGCCGGTATTCGCGCGGGGACACGCCGGCGACCTTGCGGAATTGCCGCGCGAAATAGTTGCTGTCCGTGAAGCCGACCTCGAAGGCGACATCGGTAATCGACATCTTGCTGCGCCGCAGCAGTTCCCGGGCTTTCGTGATCCGCAGGCGAATCAGATAGTCAATCGGTGTCCGCCGCATGATCTCCTTGAACTTCCGCATCAATGTAGTTTGCGACATGTTCGCCACCTGCATCAGGTCCTCGACCGACAGCGGCTCGGCGTAGTGCCGTTCCATGTACCCGAGCAACTCACTGATCTGCGTTACGGGACGGGTCTCGTCCATCTCGAGTTCGGAGTAGCAGCGGGACAGATAGCCGATCAGCCGCATCAGGTGCGTGGTCGCGGCAAAACGATAACCGCGTTTCCGGTGTTCCAGTTCCTCTTCGGCTTCGGCGATCAGCTTTACTGCGTGGCTGAGTTGTTCCATCGACAGCCGCAGCCGGTTGTTGAATTTCTGCTGCCGGCGGACGCGGGGCTCGACCGTGAACAAGGCGTGGTACCCCGGAAGACTGCCCAGGTCCGCCAGCGGGATGCCCAGTTGAGCCGGATCGAACAAGACGTTGATGACGTACAGATTTTGCGTCTCCTGGTAGCCGTGCCGGGTGTCGCCCAGCAATGCGAAGACGTCGCCGGCTTCGATCTCGTAGACCTCATCCTCGACGTGATGCTTGCCGTGCCCGTCCACGATCACTACCAGCTCGTGGAAGCTGTGACTGTGCTGGTTGTCGCCGGATGAACCGTGGTCCGGCACCCGCGCGATGTGCAGCCGAAACTGCGGATCCGCAAAGACGGTAACCGGCAGTATCTTCCGCGTGTCCTGTTCTCTGTTTGTCATGCTGAGCTCCGCCGAACCCATGTTTGAGTTTGGTAGGATAATGCTTGTTTTCGAGGAGATTGTCAAGGTTCAGCAATGGAATCCGACCATTGTATACCACCAAAGCCCGGGACTGTCGGCCGGGTGAGATGCTAACAGGAGAACGAAATATGGCACTCAAAGTTGGAGTATGCGGCATGCGCGGAATCGGCAATCGCCACGCGGAATGCCATGCGAAGGACGACCTGGCGGATCTGGTCGGCGTTTGCGACGTGATCAAAGAACGTGCTGATGAAGCCGCCGAGAAACATGGCGTCAGAGCGTATTACAGATTGGCGGACATGATCGACGACAACCCGGACATGGACATTGTCGACGTCACCACCGGCGGCAATGAAAACGGCGGCTGGCATTATGAGCCGACCATGGAAGCGCTGGCCGCAGGTAAGAATGTCCTGGTCGAAAAGCCGATTTCCAACGACATCCATGAAGCGCGCGACATGGTGCGGTTCGCCCGGGAGCAGGACCTTTATCTCGGCTGCAATCTGAATCACTATTTCACGGAACCGTCGGCCAAGGGCAAGGCTCTGATCGAAGACGGCAAGATCGGCGAGCAGCTTTTCTGCCTGCATCGCATGGGTTTTGCCGGCAGTGAATTCACCTACGGCGGTCCGGCCGGCAATGCCAATGCCAAGGGCTTCCCGTACTTTCACGTCAAAGCCTTCCTGGCGCATCCATTCAGCATCATGCGCTATTTCTGCGGCGACATCACGCACATCCAGGCCTTTATGAATCGCCCGGCGTTCCGGCGGGCGGCAAGCGATCCAATGGTCTCGGTCAACAGTATTCACTGTCGGTTTGCCAGCGGCGCGGTGGGCTATCTGTTCAGCCAGCGCGGCGACGCCACCATGGGCTACGGCGGCTGGTGGAGCGTCGAAGTCGGCGGCACCAGGGGCACATTCATGGTCGAGAACTGCGTCGAAAAACTGATCTTCCAACCGGGCCCCGGCGCCGAGGGCGCCGCCGATCCGGCCGACCTTAAATTGGGCGAAGCCCCCGAACAGGAAGTCACTAATACCGGCGTCACTGATTTCGGTGCGACCTTCCCGAACCGAATCCACGCCTACCTGGAAGACGTCACCAACGGCGTGCCGAAACACGCGATTCGGGCGTCTGGTCGCGACGCTCTGGCGACGCTGGAGTATACCTTTGCTGCGATCGAGTCGTTTGAGTGCGGCGGCGAACTGGTGCAGCCCGCACCGTTGCCCATCCTCAAGCGCGGACCCGGCGTGGAGTAGGCAGGAAGGAGACCCATGACCACTGACCGCCCTTTACTGAACAGCGTTCTGAAAATGTATCATGAGCACGTGTCTCGGCGAAACCTTCAGGCGAAGACGGATCCCTGCTCATGTCCGGACACAAGCAGGATGCTTGTGATACACCCGGAGTTCGCGCCGGTTCAGTCGCTCACGGAGTGAGGAACTCGTTGGGGCACTGACCACTGACCACTGACCACTGACTTCCGACGAAGGAGGATTGCATGAAACTCGGAGCAAACTCAGTTCTTTTTGGCGGCCACGATATGGAGACCGCCTTCCGCTGCATCGCGGCCGCGGGCTATGACGGTATTGAGGTCTCTGCGATCGGCAGCATGAGCGAACATCTGGTGCTGGACCGTTGGCAGGAATGCGCGCCCGTCATCAAGGACCTGGCAAAGAAATACGAACTCGAACTGCTGGCGATGGAACAGCCGAACCAGGATCCGGACGTCATGGAGACCGCCATGCAGGCGGCGGTGGAAATCGGCATTCCCGTAATCAACTGCGGTCCCGGCGGCAAAAGCGACGAGCCCGGATCGATCGAAGAACGCATCGAGTCGCTGAGCAAACTGGCGGCGCGCGCTGAACACTACGGCATCACGCTGTGCGTCAAGGCGCACGTCGGCGCTGCGATCTACAACACCCAGACCTCTCTGCAGGCGCTCGAGGCGATCACGTCGCCGGCGTTCGGTCTGGATATGGACCCGAGTCACATTCACCGTTCCGGTGAAAATCCGGTTGAGGCCATCGGCGCCGTAATCGATCGCATCAAGCACGTGCACATCCGCGACTGCAAGGGTCGCCAGCACGGCCCGGGAAAACCGGAAGATCAGGCCAACGGCCGCGGCGACATTGATCTCTTGGGCTACATCCGTGTGTTGCATGAGAACGGCTATGACGGGCCGTTGGATCTGGAAGTCATCGGCGCCAAGGAATATGAACTTGAGCGCTGCTGCGTCATCGCCGCTGAAGCCCGCGGCCATATGCAAGCCTGCCTGCAGGCGTGCGGCGCGCGGTAGGCCAGTAATCAGTAATCAGTAACCCAACGAATTTTGACTCCGTGAACCACTGAACCGGCGCGAACTCCGTTTTTGAAATGCTTTCGGAGTGCTGTTCACCACCGATGGTTCACTCACTGATACCCGAAACCTGACACCGGACATCGAACTATGAAACTCGGAATACTGGGATTCGCGCACGGACACGTCGGCGCCTACATGAACCAATGGCGTGATAACCCGGAGCTGGACATCGACGTCATCTGCGGCTGGGATCACGATGCCGCGCGGCTGAAAGAAAAGGCCGAGCAATTCGGGTTCGATCCGGTGGTCGATGAACGGGCGCTGCTGGCGCGCGCCGGCGTGGACGCCGTGGTAATCGCGTCTGAGACCTCGATGCACGCGGACCTGGTGGAAGCGGCCGCGGCGGCCGGCAAGCCGATTGTCCTGCAGAAACCGATGGCCCTGACCCTGTCGGAAGCGGATCGGATGGTGGCGGCGGTCGAGAACGCCGGCGTGCCGTTCTCGATGGCCTGGCAATGCCGCACCGACGCGCAGAACCTGAAGATCAAGGAGATGCTTGATGCCGGCGTTCTGGGCAAGATCGCGATGGTGCGGCGGCGTCACGGGCTCTCGGCACATATGTGGGGCTGGATCTACGATTCGTGGCATGTCGATCCCAAATACAATCGCGATATGTTCGCGGATGATGCCGCTCATCCGATCGACTTTATGAACTGGCTGTTCGGCCTGCCCGATACCGTAACCGCCGAGATGGGCACCATGATCGATGAACGGATGCCGAACGACAACGGCATCGCAATCTATCGCTACAAAGACGGACCGATTGTGGAGGTGACGTGTTCGTTCACGTGCCTGGCGGCGGAGAACACGGTGGAGATCTTCGGCGAGAACGGCGTGATCATCCAGAATTTCGGCGACGCGCCCAGTTGCAGTGTGCCGCATGAAGGCCGGCCCGGACTGAAGTGGATGCTCAACGGCGACAAGGACTGGACCTGCAGCGATATCCCGACGCCGGCCGGTCACGGCGAACGCATCGCCGGGCTTGCCGGACCACTGGCTGATTTTCTCCACGGCAAGCGCCCCCCGATCGCCACGGCCGAAGAAGGTCGTAACTCCCTCCGAATGGTGCTGGCCTGCTATATCGCCGGACGCGACGGCCGGCGTGTATCGCTTTTCGATGAGAGCATCTCAGATCTGTAATCACCACCAGGAACGAAAACATAAGGCAGAAGAAACATGGCAAAGAAGAAACCCAATATCCTGCTGATCGGCATCGACTCGCTGCTGTCCACGCACATGAGCTGCTACGGCTACGAACGGCTGACCACCCCCTACATGGACGAGTTCGCTGAAGAAGGCGTGCTCTTCGAGAATACGTTCTCGCCAAACGTGCCGACAACCCCCGGCTACGGCTGTATGCTCACCGGCAAGGACGTGTTCAGCACCGACTGCGTGGCGCTGCGCCACAAGGGGCCCCTGGGCGAGGGCGTCAAAACGCTTCCGGAACTGCTCAAGAAAGCCGGGTACAATACCACCTGCGTCGGTTTCACCGGCAACCCCGCGTCCCGCGGTTTCGAGAACTACCTCGACTACAAAGCCTGGGGCTCGCGGGAGGAGGGCTGCCTGCGCAAGGCGGAAGCCTTGAACGAAGTCGCGATCCCCGAGATCGACCGGCTGGCAAAATCGAAGAAGCCGTTTTTCATGCTGCTGCGCCATATGGACCCGCACTCGCCCTACCTGCCGCCCAAACCCTATGACCGCATGTTCTATCACGGCGATGAATGCGACCCGAAGAACAAGAGCATGGAACCGGTCAAAGCGTTCAAGCCGTTCTGGGATTATTTCGCCGCCTGGATGCCGCCCGGGATCTCCGATAAAGACTACATCATCGCCCAGTACGACGGCGCCATCGCCTACATGGACGCCTGTATCCAGCGCATCTTCCAACAGCTCGAATCGCTGGGTATCCTGGATGATACAATTGTGGTCATCAACAGCGACCACGGGGAAACGCTCTATGATCACGAATGCTGGTTTGATCATCACGGCATGTACGACGTTACCCTCAAGGTCCCCCTGATCATCCGCTATCCGAAAAAGATGCCCATGGGCCTGCGCGTCGAAGGCTACAACGAGCACATGGACCTGGCGCCGACGCTGATGGAACTGGCCGGCATCAAGACCGACTACGCGTTCGACGGCCAGTCGCTGATGAAACTGGTCAAGGGCAAGAAGGCGAGCTTCCGATCGTCGTTCTACATCACCGAGTGCACCTGGATGCGGAAGCACGGCTGGCGGACGCCCGAGTGGAAGCTCATCGTCGCGCTCGAACCGGACTTCCATTTCAAACCGGACGTCGAGTTATACAACCTGATCGAGGACCCGGATGAGTTGAAGAATGTCGCCAGGAAACATCCGGACATCGTCGCGACGCTGCGCGGTCAGATGGAGGCGCACATCGCGAAACGTGAAAAAGCGGTCGGCCGCGAAAACCCGATGTACCATCAGCCCGGCTGGCACGGGCACGCCGGGATCGACTACTTCGAGACCAGCCAACAGGCGTACGACACGCTGCACATCGGCGACCCCGAACAGGCGCGCAAACTCCAGGCCAAAGGCAGAAAGTAGATCGATCATCCGCCGGTTGTAAGAACGGTTCGCCGCTCTCACAACCGGCGACCTCTCAGTGCAGCGCTTGAACTCTTGAACCAGCGCGGCAGGGCAATTGAGCTTCTGAATGATCCGTGCCCCGGCGGGGCACAAACATGAACAGCGCTTGAACTCTTGAACCAGCGCAGCAGGGCAATTGAGCTTCTGAATGATCCGTGCCCCGGCGGGGCACAAACATGAAC
>CAYLNH010000019.1:0-38175 GCA_964384625.1 uncultured Lentisphaerales bacterium | reverse complement strand
AGCAGGGCAATTGAGCTTCTGAATGATCCGTGCCCCGGCGGGGCACAAACATGAATAGCCCCGGGTGACTGAAAGGAACCCGGGGACAACAGGGGCGAGCCCCTTCCGTCCCCGAAGGGGGCGAACAAAACAGGTTGAGTAACAATGCAGCCCTGGAATTCTTGAACCAGCCCGGCAGGGCAATTGAGCTTCTGAATGATCCGTGCCCCGGCGGGGCACAAACATGAATAGCCCCGGGTGACTGAAAGGAACCCGGGGACAACAGGGGCGAGCCCCTTCCGTCCCCGAAGGGGGCGAACAAAACAGGTTGAGTAACAATGCAGCCCTGGAATTCTTGAACCAGCCCGGCAGGAGAGACAAAATGAAGAAGCAGCGAATTGGTGTGATCGGGTTGGGGCCCATCGGCAACCGGCATGCCATGATCTACAACGAAATGGCGCACGGCCAACTGGTCGCCGTCTGCGATATCATCAAAGAACGCGCTGACGCCGGCAGTGAACGCCACGGTGTGCCCGGCTTCTATTCCGTCAAGGAGATGCTGGCCAATGCCGAACTCGATATGGTCAGCGTCGCCACCGGCGGGGAAGAGTACGGCAGCGACCACTACCAGCCCACCATGGAGGCCATCGAAGCCGGTCTGCACGTACTCGGCGAAAAGCCGATCTCAAATGAGATCGACAAGGGCATTGAGATGGTCGAAGCCGCCAAAGCCAAGGGCGTCTGCTACGGCATCGACCTGAACCACCGGTTCACGCCGGCAGCGCGGCTGGCAAAGAAATGGGTCGAGGAAGACCGCATCGGCCATCCCTTGTTCATGAACATGAGCATGTGGATCATGAACCCGAGGGAGTCCTCGCCGTGGTTCCAGATCAAGGCGCTGCATCCGCATACCGTCGATATCATGCGCTACTACTGCGGGGATATCGAAGCCGTCCAGTGTTTCGCAATGAAGGCGCCCGGACGTAAGATCTGGTCGACCGCCCAGTTCAATATGCGCTTCAAGAGCGGCGCCCTCGGCCATCTCAGCGGCAGTTATGATATCGAACGCGGTCACCCCATGGAACGCACGGAAGTGGCCGGTGTGAAGGGCCGCTTTGTGATTGAGGACATGTTTCGCGAAGTGACCCTTTATCCCGCCGGCAACCTTGAGAAAACTGTCTACAGCAACCCGCTGTTTGGCGGTATGCGCGATTTTGAAGATACCTTCCGCAACCGTTTGGGCCGCTTTGTTGAACAGATGAATGAGGGCGTCAAACCTGAAGAAGTCGATGGTTCCGGGGCCGACGCACTAGCTGCCCAGAAAGTTCTTGCGGCAGCGATCGAGTCCATTCAAACCGAATCAGTCGTCTACGTCAAGTAAGTCAACTCCGCGCCAAAGGCGCACACGGAGCGCGGAGTTGTACTCCGCTCTAAATCCTGAAGCCTGCTTGATTCACGCTAAGGAGGATCACACCATGATGATTACGATTATCGGCCGCGGCCATTCCGGAACCCGTGCCATCTCGCATACACTGTCCGCCAGTGACGTCTATATGGGCGCCGAACTCAACGGGTCCGGTGATCTCGTGCCCGCCAACGATATGTACGAGGCCTGCCGCGTGTTCTCGCGGCACGTCAGGTACCTCGGTAATCTCAAGTGGGACTTCGAAAGCACGCACACCATGAAGATCGACCCCGAGTTCACCCGCCTGGTCGAATCCTATCTCGACAGTGTGCTCAGCAGCGATGCACCGAACAAAGGCTGGAAACTGCCGGAAACCATACTCTGCTTTCCGTGGATCATCCGCATGTTCCCCGACATCAAGTATATCTTCTGGATCCGTGATCCGCGCGATTCCATTATCCGCGGACACCTGACCGACGATCTCGCAGATTTCAATATCCCTTACGACCACACCGACGACGAACGCGAACGCCGCGCCATCAGTTGGAAGTACCAGGCCGAGATCTACAAGGCAACGCCGAAACCGAAGAACCTGATCGAGGTCCGTTTTGAGGACCTGATCCTGAACCAGGACCAAACATTGAAGCGCCTCGAGGACTACCTCGGCATTCCCTTGGCCAAGATCCCCGTCCGCCCCGAGTCCGTTGGCCGCTGGCAGACCGATGACGGCAAACACGACTTCCCGTTCTTTCACAAAGAAATGAGGAAGTATGGGTACACGGACGAAGGTGTCGGGTGTCAGGTTTCGGCTGTTGGGAGCCCCGGGTCTTGATTTGCGGCAAGTGCGACGAGCGCAGCGATCCGAGGACTTTTCGTCCCCAAAGAACTAAGCACTGTCAACTATGAACTGCGACGAGCGCAGCGAGGAGCTTACATGATCCGAAAAGCATTCAAGATGTCGGTGAACCCCGATCAACACGAAGAGTACGAAAACCGCCACAGCCCGATCTGGGCGGAACTCGAAGAGACTCTCAAGAGCCACGGCGTGCACAACTACAACATCTTCCTGGACGACGAGACCAGTGCCTTGTTTGCCTATGTCGAAATCGAAGACGAAGACCGCTGGAACGCCATCGCCGACACCGAGATCTGCAAGAAGTGGTGGGCCCACATGAAAGACATCATGCCCTCCAACTCCGACAACAGCCCCATCTCGAAAGAACTCAGGCAGGTCTTCCATATCGACTGACCCCCTTCGTGCCTGCCTTTGTCTCAACCTTGATTAATTAATCCTGTCCTTAATCGAGTTCTCATCTCGATTAAGGTCCTATCCGGCCGCTGGAACGCCGACTCCCGTTCCGTCCGCCAGGTCCGACAACCTGGGAGGCGTCGCGACTTGTCGCGATGATGTTTCCCGCGATAGCAGGATCATCACCTCCGTGCGGCGATCCCCACTCGCGCCATCCTGAAACGTTGCCGGGACCAGAGCTGAACCCAGCTTACCGTCAGTCCACAATCTGGGAGCGCTCGCCTTCGAACCAGGCTTCGTCGCGCCAAGCTCAAATTTAATTCGACATCTGGCACCCCTCGACTTTGCTCAGGTGCCGAACGCACCCCGCCACTGTGCCCTGTGCACCCCGCTTATGCGTGGGCGGGGCCGCGATTCCGACAACCGCTATAACCACTGACTACTTCCGCCTGCGGCGGAGCAACTCGTAGGCCTGGCGCTTCTGGGACTCCGTCAATTGGTAGGTTCGCTGCTGCAGTTTGGGATCCTGCTTCTGTGTGCCCACCTGTACTTCGGCCAACTTAACCGCGTCCGTAGCCCGCTTCCTGTAATCCGCCAGGGCCGTCGGCCCTTGTTTGGAAAGCTCCAGGAAACGCTTCAGGTTCGCGATGGCGGGTCGAGGGTCCCTGTTTGCCAACTGCAGCGCGCCGAGATTGAGCAGAGGGATTCCCCAGCAGTGCTTGGCGTTCACTTCGACCGCTTTGGCATAGGCCGCCTCGGCTTTCTTCGGTTGGCGACGTTGGGAGTAGCAACTGCCAAGCATAAGATAGCCGGGGACAAACGTGCGATCTGTCGTGATCATCTTCTCGCATTCCGTCGTGGCCGCCTGCCAATTGCGGGTGCTGACTTCGTAGGACATGCGACACCACAGCGGGCCCACCTTTTCGCGAGGCAGTTTCAACTTGGTCTTGTCGGCCCGAAGGATGAACGCGAGCCGACAAAACGGACCACCCAGAAGCCAACTCTGATCAAACGTCTTGACGGCGATGTGGCGCTCCGCCTTCCACGCCGGATCGTGCACCACCACTTCTTCCTTGCCATTGCGCCGGGCAAAGCCGATCACCACCACCGCATGTGTGGGGCTGACAAAGCGTGTGTGGTTCTCCTGGATAACCACCAGCACCGGTTGGCCGAGTTTCACGAGCGTCTTCAAAGTATCGACGCTGTCCGGCAGAAACGCCTTGGGCGACAGCCCGCGTCGGCGACAGTAGCGACCCATGAGATACAACTCCGTGCCGCCTTCATGGCTGCGAATCCGGTCCCAGGTCTTGTCCGGATCCTCTTCCTTCAACCCGTGGTATCCCATCAGCATACGGAAACTCGCCAGCCCGCACGTTGGCCCCGTCTGCTTTACATAGGGGACTTTCAGTACCGTTGATTCCTGCGCTGATACGAAGCCTGTAAGCAACAGAACAGCAATAGTGGAAAGGGCGACCCTTGATTGATATGCCATGCCCGGACCTCCGCGTTGGACGTAGTACTACCGTACTATCCATTTTGTCAAAACCCAAGGGCATCACTCTGGGGGAGTAAGTCCTCGTTCGGTGCCCTTCGGCCTCTACGGGGTTCATCCCCGTGGTGCCAAGATTACTCTCCACGCCGCGATCCACGGCCTTTCTCCTGCCGGTCCGCGTCGGGATCAGCCCCGACGCGGACCGGCAGGAGAGATACGTGATGACTGGCGGAAGAACCAATCATCGCTCCACGGGCGCAAGGCCCGTGGTGGCATGCGGAAACGACAGGGCACCGAACGAGGACTTACGTGGATGGTCGTCAGCTCCTTCAGCGCTGCTCTAATAACTCTCGTCCTCCAGCGTCTTGGAGATGAACGCTGACAAACATCCAACGACCTGACGGAGGACAGTATGCACAAGATCGCCAGAATCACAACCTTCTTGCTTCTCGGTTGCCTGATCACATTCGCCAACGGGGCAGAGCCGAAGAAGAAACCGACCATCGATGTTGTGTTCGTCTTGGACACAACCGGAAGCATGGGCGGGCTGATCCAGGCCGCCAAGACCAAGATCTGGTCAATCGCCAACACCATGGCCTCAGCCAAACCGACGCCGACAATACGCATGGGGCTGGTCGCATATCGTGATCGCGGCGACAGCTATGTCACGCAAGTGACAGACCTCAGTGATGACCTGGACGCCGTTTATGCCGCCCTGATCAAGTTCCAAGCCAATGGCGGCGGAGACGGGCCGGAGAGTGTAAACCTGGCTCTTGCCCACGCGGTCAGCAAGATCTCCTGGAAGCAGGACAAGCATACCTATAAGGTCATCTTTCTGGTCGGGGACGCGCCGCCGCACATGGACTATAAGGAGCAGCAGTATCCCGCCATTTGTAAGGCCGCCGTCAAACAGGACATCATCATCAACACCATCCAGTGCGGCAACAACGGTGGGGCCGTCAAGCCCTGGCGAGAGATTGCCCGGCGCGGCGAGGGCGACTACGTCCAGTTGTCGCAGTCCGGCAATGCGGTTGTCGTTAATACGCCGTTTGACAAACGGCTTGGCGAGCTGAATGCAGAGATGGCCGCGACTTACATCCATCGTTCCACGACTGCCGGCCGGCGCTCCGCGGCAAAGATGAAGGCTGCCGAAAAGGTGATGGGTTATGCGCCCAAACCGGCGGCTGCGGCACGCGCCGAGTATGCCGCGAGAAAGGCCGACGCCGCAAAAGACATCGTGGCGTGCATCAAGGCCGAACCCGATGTGCTCGACGAAATCAAGGAAGCTGAACTGCCCGCCAAACTTCGCAAGATGACTCCCAAAGAACGCCAGGCCTACGTGAAGAAGATGGCCGACAAACGTGCTGCGGTCCAGAAGGAGATCCTTGAGCTGAGCAAGAAACGTCAAGCCTACATCAAGAAGGAGTTGGGGAAGACCAAGAAGGGCAAGACCTCCCTGGACGAAGTGATCTTCAAATCCATCGCCAAGCAATCGCGCCGCAAAGGCTTGAAATTCGAGGGCGGCCCCAGCCTCTGATTGGACGTTGCGAAGAGATTATCTCAATGCTGCCACCGGTCGCCGCATCGAAGCCCCCAGGAGCAAGGGCAGGCAACGGTGACAGCTCGGTCTGAAATATCCGTATCCCCGTTCCGTCTCATTCCACAGAACCGCAGTTGATTTTGACCCTGAACTGGTCATATTCTCACCACACCGCGCTCCAATAGCTCAGGTGGATAGAGCAACGGTCTTCTAAACCGTAGGTCACAGGTTCGAGTCCTGTTTGGAGCGCCAGGGATGTGATTTGAGATTTTAGATCTCAGATTTCAGATTGAGGGGCGGCTCCACCCCCGACACCCTAGCCCCCCGCCGGCGGATCGGCCCTTCCGAAGGTAACGCGGGAATCTGTCCCGCGAAATCCTGAGTCTTCGGATTGCGGGACAGATTCCCGCGTCACGTCCGGAGCGTTGACTGGAGTGCGGCGATGACCGTCTGAAAAACATCCGGCTTGTGCGCGTGCAGCAGGCGGAGGCGTCATCGTTTCTGCAGGTGGTCTGCGCGGTGCCGAGCAACGCGTCGCTGGATGACCTTGAGACAGCCTATGAATGTCTGACAGCGCTGAAGGGCTTGTTCCGGCAAGCCGTTGCGCGGTCGGTTAACCGGAAGCGGACGCCGGATATCCGGTTTGCCGTGCGTCCGTAGGAAGACGACCACTGAAACGACGGGTCTGCGTTGGTTTAACGATCGGCGCAGGGTCCACTTGTAATCGTCTTTGGGTGTTGCCATATTTCGGCAACACCCTGACGGACTGTTTCAAGGTTTCAATCGCTTCGCTGGTTCCAGACTAATTACGGGAGGACAGGATGTCAGTACTCGCTCTGCTTCAGGAGGAAGGTCCCGGCATTGCCGGTGGGGTCGCCGCCGTTTCCGGTTTGCTCGCAATCCTTGTTGTCGTCGTCATCGTGGTCGTTGTCGGGTTGCTCGGTTTTCTGATGCCGGTTTTCGTCTTCCTGATCTACGGGCATGTTAAACAAATCAACAACACGCTGCGGACGATGAACGCCAGGAATATGCAGGGGGGGACGTCTGAACCGGGCAAACCGAGGGCTAAGCTGAAGTCACGCAACAAACCCAAGCCCGGACAGTCGTTTGCCGAGGCCGTCCTGGAATTGTGGAATCCACCCGATGACCTCGAGATCACAGAGGAGGTCTATGACATGATCGAGCAGTGTCGGCAGGAGAAGTACTCGGTTGAGCAGACGGTCGACCATCTGGAGATGATCTGCCAGATTGAGGACTTCGAGTAGCTGCCGCGACGGGGGATTCAGCTACTGTCGCGGTAATAGCGGGCGAGGCGTTCGGGCGGGGTGTCGGCGAAGAACTCCAACACCATAGTTTGGAGTGATGGAATGCTGGAGTGATGGAATGCTGGAGTGATGGAATGCTGGAGTGATGGTTCAGCAACAGGCCGGTTCTGAAGCCGCCGCGGCAGCATTGCAGTTGAACGCACCATAATGGATGGAGCGGTCGCCCTGGATGTTGAAGTGCTCGGCGTAGCGAGTGTGCTGCAGCATCGCGGCGGTGTTGCCGCAGACCAGCATGGGTTTGCCGGTGAACAGCCGGTGATGGTCGTCCAGGTCGAAGTAGTGCGGGGATTCCGGGATCGTGCCGCGGTATGTTGCTACCTGGCCGTAGTCTTCGCAGATGTCCTCGAGCTCGGCCAGTTTAAAGGCGCGAACGGTTCTCGAGTGGAAATCGATCATGCCGATGCGCGCTTCGATTTCAGGTGAGTCCAGTGCAATCGGCCGGCTGGACGTGATCCGGAAATCGCGACAGCCGACATCACTCAGCAGCCGGCGAAAGTCCTCGGTGTACATGGCGCCGGCCAGGCATTCTCCGTGGAGCACAGGATCTTTGTGAAGTTCTTCGGGAACGCGGCGGCCGGAAAACACATCGGCAAAGAACAATTCGCCGCCGGACTTGAGGACGCGGAAGATCTCAGCGAAGACGGCGTGTTTGTTCGGCGACAGGTTAATGACGCAATTGGAGATGACGACGTCAACCGAATTACTCTCGATTCCGGCTGCTTCGAGATTTTCAATGAAGCCGAGTCGAAATTCGACATTCGGTTTGGGGTAACCGAAGCGCTGCATCTGGGAATCGAGGTTCCGTTGGGCGACGGCCAATTGCTCCTCGGTCATATCGAGACCGATCACACGCCCGGAGGGTCCGACGAACTGCGAGGCCAGGTAGGCATCGCGGCCGGCGCCGCAACCGAGGTCGAGCACGGTGCAGCCGTCGAGCAGCGGGGGCAGGGGTGAGCCGCAGCCGTAGAACCGGCTCATGACTTCATCATTGATTTCGGCCAGGGCGGCCTTCTGCCGCGGGGTCAGTCCGTTATCGGAGCAGCAGCAGGCGCTTGTTTTCAGGTCGTCGCTGGTTTGCAGAACTTTGCCGTAATACTGCTGCAGAGCAGTTTGATCGAATTGTGTCTCAGCTATCATTCAGGTTCCTTCCGGTGCTCTCCGGCGCTGCCGGCGTCCGCTGTCTGCTTGTTCAGCGACCAATCGTAGCGCAGGTATTTTACGTGGTAACCGCCGGCTCTCAAAAAGCTGCGGTCTTTCTCCGGCACATACGCGGCGCAGAATGCGGCCACGGCGCGCTCCGTTTTTCCGAGACCGGAGAATCCAGTTTTCGGCGTGTGCTTGTCGACAAAATCACCGCCGTACCATTTGAAGATTGAAGACACGTAGACGACCCCGGCGCGGCGATCGATCCGCAGTCCCTTCGCGCTGCCCAGATAGGCCCGGGCCTGCTCGTCCAACTGCTTGTCCAGTGTCTCGGCGGTGAACGCTTCGCGGCGCAGCGGCGGGCACCCTCCGGCGGCGCAGACGAGCGCCAGATGCAGCCGCGGCTCATTGTATTCCTGCCGCAGAATCTTGTGCTCCAGACGATTCAGGGAGATCCGGCCGCCGAAGACGCGGACCACCGAGAGATCCCAGGGGCTCTTCAGCCAGCCGCCGATCTTCTTGATGCCGGCGACCGGGTAGTGATCCACAATCAACTGCAGTGTTGCGGCGTTGTAGAGATTGAACAGAAATGCCAGCCGTTGTTTTTCCTGCCATTTGCCGAATCGGCGCCGCGGCACGCGGGCGAGCGAGTCCAGGTACTGCTTGAGGGCGCCGGGCTTTGCCTTGAGCGCACGGTAATCGACGCGTCCGTTCTTGACGTGTGCTTCGAGAATCTCCGTGAACGCTAAGTGGGTGTGATCGAAGTCAGCGGCTGCCACAGTCTGCCATGCTGTTGCCGTCAGCAGGATCGCAACTGCGATCCGGCGGGCAGACGGCAACAGTGTTCGATGTTGATTTCTGCCGGCAGCCATGTTTGCCTCCTCCTGATTACGGGGTGTCGCTCCATGTATTCGATAATTACGGCAGACTATGTGCATAATTCATGGAATTCTGTCGGCTGGAACTATGCCTTCCCCCGTCTGTCGAGCTGCACCGTCAGCGAAAATAGGGCGGCAGCGCTGTCACGCTTTAACATGCTCGGGAATTGCTGTGTGCCGGCCGGGAAAGACCGCCGGCACTCGTACGAAGACACCGGTGGGGGGATGTTGTCCGGGATTGCTGATTCTAGTTCCTGCCGGTAATGTGGACTGTGTCGCCGTCCATCGACCATTCGAAATCGTGTCCCATCATCAGCGTCTCAATTTCCTTCTTCATATCGGATCCGGGCCCGAACCTGGCGGAGACCCGGCGCGTCTCCAGACCGGGGGCAATGACAAACCGATACGAACTGTTCTGCTCAAGCCAGGCGGCCACTTGCTGCAGCGGGGTTTGGGCAAACCAGCGCGGCTCGCGCGCCCAGGCCAACGCCTGGTTCGGGTCGGCGGCGGACATTAACGGCGACTCGCCGTCAACGGCGAGCGCGGATTCGCCGCGATTGACATGGACGCCGGTGACGCCCCCGACCAACACCTGCCCGCGATAGACGTGTACGGTGGCCCGGTCGGTCAGACGATGCACCCCGAAGACCGTACCGACGACCTCCACCGGCACGCCGGCGTCGACCTTGAACCTGCCGGCGGCCGGACCGGCACGGAACAACACCCTGCCGCTCTCCAGTTCGAGCGCGACACGCTCGTCGTCATTCGCCTCGCGCAGGCGCAGGCGGGCCTGCCGGTCGAGCTTCGCCGTGCTGCCGTCAGTGAAAATGATGATCTCGCCGGCCGCACCGATCACGACATCGTCGGGATACAGGGAGGCGCCGCCGCGAAGGCTGCGGACCTTGCCGCGGCGTTCGACCTGCAGGTCTTCCTCGCCAATGGCAGCGATGGGATCCGGTCGCGACAAGAGCCAGCCGATGCCCAGGATGATTGCGATGCCGGCCGCCGCCGCCGCGAGTCGGAAGACGAGCACCGACCGCCGGTCCGGTGTGGCCGGCGGTTCCTGCTCCGTCGTCGCGACGCCGTCCATGATGTCGCGGATCAGCTTCTTGTCCGGCTTACCCTCGGTCGCGGCATACTCCTGGAGCAGTCCGTCGACGGCCGGGTTATCGTTGTCCGGTTGTCTGTTGTCGTCATTCATAGGTTCGGCAATGTTTCCTCGATGCATTGCCCGAGCCACACGCGGGCGCGCTGCAGACGTTTGCGGACGGTAGCCTCGTTGACCTGCAGTTCGGCGGCGACTTCCGCGCCGGACTGTTCTTCAAGATAGAACTGATGCACGGCAAGAGCCATGGCCTCGGGCAGTTTCTGCAGACATTGATGCAGCGCTTCCATCGTCGAGCCGGGTTCGTTTTCGCGAATATCCCAGGCGGCATGCTGGCGTTCAACCATTTCCAGTTGCTCCGGTGAGGCGCTTTGCTCCAGGTGTTTGCGCCGCCATTCGAAATAGCACAGCCGGGCGATGCCGCGCACCCATGAACCGAAGTTACGCGAGGTGTCGTAGTTTGCCAGTTTCCGATATGCCGTGATAAACGCTTCCTGCACGATATCCCGCGCCGCCTCGCGATTATGCGTCAGCGACAGCACATATGCCATGACCCGGTGATGGTGTTCGGTAACCAGCACTTCAAAGGCCTTGCTGTCGATCTCGGTGTTCTGGTTCATCTTCGATAACATAGCATGGAACCGGTCAGAAAGACGACTACAATCGACCGCAGTCGACTACATCCGACGACAATCGATCCTGCATCATGTCTCATGTCTCGTGTCTCGTGTCTCGTGTCTCGTGTCCCGTGTCTCGTGTCCCGTGTCTCGTGTCTCGTGTCTCGTGTCTCGTGTCCCGTGTCCCGTGTCTCGTGTCTCGTGTCTCGTGTCCCGTGTCTCGTGTATTACGTCCGCAGTTGTTCCTTGAGCATTCTGGGGTGGTTGGCATTGGCCATGGCCTGATCCAGACTGATCAGACCTTCCTGATAGAGTTTGCCCAGGCTGTATTCCATCGTGTGCATACCCAGCGCCCGGTTGCCGGCGATCGTATTCAGCAGGTGATGGAATGCGCCCTCGCGAATCTGATGCCGGATCGCCTCGGTCGCCAGCATCAGCTCCGTGGCCAGGATCTGCTTCTCTTTGTCGACACTGGGCACCAGGCGCTGCGCGATAACCGCCAGCAGTGTGGACGACAGTTGGTAGCTCACTTGCGCCTGCGCCGAGCCTTCGAACGAACCGATGATACGCTCAGCTGTTCCGGCAGCGCTCGGCGTGTGCAATGTTGCCACTACCAGATGGCCGGTCTCCGCGGCGGTCAGCGCGGTGGCGATGGTTTCCATGTCGCGCAGCTCGCCGATGGCGATCACATCCGGGTCGAGTCGCAGTACATGCCGCAGGCAGCCGGCAAAACTGTTGGTGTCCGTGCCGACTTCGATCTGGGTGATGATGCTTTTGCGATGATGGTGTTCGAACTCCACCGGATCTTCGATGGTGATAATGCGGCAGCGGCGGGTTGCGTTAATCAGGTCGAGGAGATAATTCATCGTTGTGGTCTTCCCCATACCGGTCGGACCGGTGATCAGGATCAGCCCCGACGCTCGGCGGGCAAGGTCCTCCAGCACCGGCGGCAGACGCAGTTCTTCCGCGGTCTTAACTTCGAAGTTGCACATGCGAATGGCCATCTCAATCGAGCCGACCCGGTGATACAAGGAGATGCGGATTCGGCCGCACTCGGGATGATGATGCGAAACACAAAGCTCGCGTTCCCTCTCCAGCCGGGTGCGCAGTTCGTCGCTCAGGAATGCATCCGCCATCCGGTTGATATCTTCAGGCGCCACCGGGTCCCAGTTGGACGCGATCAGGATTTCGCCGCCGACCCGCATGGCCGGCGGCAGGCCGGCGACCAGATGGATATCGGACGCGTTGTATTGGCGCGCGCCGGTCAGGATCGCGCCGAAACTGAGAACGGGCGTTGCAATCATCGTCCAATCACCCTCCGCAGCAGTGCGTTGACAAAGCCATCATGCCGATAGTACCCGCGTTTGGCGCAGGCGACGTACTGTTTATTGGCGGGGCAGAGGTCGGCCGCCTGCCGGAAGGAACGTTCGGCGTCGTTCCGCAGGCCAATGCCTTCCTGGGTCAGTCCCAGGCAATACCAGAGCGCCGCGCCGGTCGGGCAGCGACCGACCACTTCCGTCAGGAACTCCAGGCCGATCGTGTTCTTTTCATAGCGCACGCAGATGCGGCCGACCCGGAGTCCGGTGATCCCGGGTTTGGCGGTCTGCTGCATTGCGTTGCGAAAGCATCCGGCGATCGCGGCATTACTGCCGCCGGCCAGGACCTCGCCGCGACAGACCCAGACCACCGGTTTGTCGCCGCGACCGGCGAGAGCCAGGTCGTTCAACTCCCGCGCCCGCCGGTCATGCCCCATGCGTCGCAGGGCAACCGATTGACAGGCCCAGATCTCCGGGTTGTCGGGGAAGCGTTCCAGCGCTTTCCCAGCCCAGAGATCGGCTTCTTTGTATTCGCCCAGATCCAGCAGCATCAGCAGCTGGCCGACCCAGGCCGCAAGCAGCAGCGGGTCCTCACCAAGCGCCGCGGAGTAGCTTCGCAGGGCGTCCTCCAGGAACCCGTTCATCTCGTGGGTCTCGGCTTTCCTGACGTGATAGGAACTGTCGCGATCATGCGCCACAAACTGCCTCAGTTCGCTCTGCGGCGCCGTGACCGGCGGTGAGGAAAGCTCGCTCTCGCCCGCGGGTGAATGGAACTCGAGGTTACTGAATCGACTGCTCATGAAGGACCTCCCGGCGTTGAATTCGATGGCGCCGCCGGAGCGGCAGATAGACGGCGGCGGCGCGTCCCTGAATCTTGTCCCGGCTGACGCGGTAGAAGCGGTTCCAGATTTCTTTACCGACATGATCCGCCGGCTCGTCGTCGGGCATCTTCAAGGGGGTGATGACGAGAATATCCGTATCGGACAGATACACGTCGAATGCCTTTTTCGGCAACGGAATCACGCCGTCGCCGAAAGCTTCGGGCTGGACGAGTCTTCCCGCGACAACCAGGCCGTCCGGCGTAATCCGGACGCGGCTCTTGCCGGCGGCGACACAAAGACCGAACCAGGCTTCCCGCGGCAGCTGCAGATACAGGTTGCCGCCCATTTGGACGGCCCAGCGGTCGGGACTGGGGGCGACCATGACGAAGTCGCCGGGGCGAGCCGCCGTCTCGCTCCGAGAGACCAACAGGACATCGTCTGTCTGGATGTTGTGCGCCGGCACAGGGAAGGGCGCCGGGAACATCGGCAGGTGACGCCGGACCATGATCAGAACCAGCATGAACGCCAATGATCCGACGCTGACCAGATGCATCATAATCCGGATGCGATCTCCCGGGAGCCGGGCATGGCGGCGGACCTCGGCGGCGTCGAACGCCGTGACGGCAGGCCACAGGCAGACGAAGCTCAACAGCAGTCCGCCGACGGCGCCATGGTAGAAGTTGACGCAGACGACGACGCCGACAACCCAGGCAACGAAACAGACGGCGGCCGCTCGGCGCCGGCCGCAGACGAGATGTCCCAGGCCGGGAATGATGGAAAGCACCATTGCCATCCAGGCTCGTCCCGGCAGATCGGCGTCGCCCTGGAAGACATGCGCCATCCTTTCCGGCATCTCGTCCGGCAGCAGATCGGCGACGTGCCGGCGCCACCAGTACCTCAGTGGTCGGAGAAAACGCAGGCTGCCGGCTCGCGGGGGGGCAAGCGCCGCAGCGCTGCTACCAGCCACCAATTGCGTCCGGCAACGGACACAGCGCTCCTGTGAATCCTGGTTCTCAAACTGGCAGACTGGACATTGCATGGCGATCAGTGGCTTCGATTAGGTTTGCGATCAGGTTTGCGATTGGGCTTCAGAGGAAGATTCCGCAGCCTTGCGCTGCGGAGTCTCAGGATCTGTCACCTACAACACCTGGTGTGCGCTTCTCTTGGATGCCGCAGGCTCGTCCTGCGCAGTTTCACGCATGGGCTGATTCACGGTTTGCAGCTTTGCTGCGTTGGGTTGACGTTGACGCGTTGCTGCTGCCATGCGGCAGCCATAAAGCCTTCGGCTCGTCTCGTTTCGTTTACTGCCGGCACCTTTGGGTCGGCCATAGGGCCTTCGGCCCGTCACTCGATTAGGTTGACGCTTCGCTCCAGCCTGCGGCTGGCTTTGCCCTGCGGGCGGCTCTCGATTGGGTTGGGTTAGAGTTGCTGTTGCAGGTCGATCTCGACATCGACCGGGGGCTCATAGAACTCACCGGTACGTTCGATCTGGTCAGCGTCGCTGCTGAGTATCTCCTCCAGCAGTTTGACGTACTGGTCGCAGGCGGCGCCCTTGACGCCCTGGATGTGAAGCTTGACCTGACCGTTCGGTTGGATCGTGATGTCCAGTTCGTGCATTGCCATATCAGTTTCCTCCGTGACTATCGGAAACGCGGCATTGAAGCCGCTCCTGGATTGTCTGGGCCAATGACCACTGACTACTGACTACCTGAACGCTCGAACGCGCAGGCGGATGGTACCGTCGTCTTCGGTCTGTTCGTCGACCATTGAGAACTCGCGTTGTTTCAGCTCGGTTACCAATTGATGATAGGCGTACTGTCGCACCAGGGCATTTGACATCTCCCGGCCGATCGCCCGCAGTTCCTCCTCCGCTTCAGCGCCCGACACATTGACCACGACGCGGCCCGCCTGATTCCGATGCACTCGGATCACGGCGCCGTCCTGCGTAAAGGTGAGTGCTTCGTTCCGGTTCATGCCCTGCGTCAACGGTTCCGCGTTCTCCAGCGGGAGGTCAACGCAATTATGCCGGGCTTCGTCGACGACTTCGGCCGGCGCCACGGAGTATCCCATGCTGGCCGCCGCGGCCGCGGCGGCACCGGCGAGAAGAGGCCACGCAGCGGTGGCCGCCGGTATCAGTACCGGCATTACAATGATCGCACTCATACCGATCGCTCCTGAGTTAGCATTGGCAGAATCTTCTGTTCCCCATTTCCTCTGTCCTTCTCCGTATTCCTCTTCCCTGCGTTGTCTAAACCCCGACCCCGGTGCCCCGGCTCCTCTGCCAGGAACTCCAGTTTCCGGGTGACGTCACTGCCGTCGTCATCCCGACGCGAGGCGTGTCGCGCCCGCGTGCCGCACCATTCGCGCAGGTACTTGATTTCTTCGGCCATGGTCCGGGCCAGAGGCACGGTGGCTTGAACGGCATCAAGGAGGTCCTGCTGCGTCAGCTCGCGGTCGGCATAGAACGCCTCGAACAATCCGGCGATCACGACCTGTTCCAACTCGGCGCCGCTGAAGCCCTCTGCGGCCCGGGCAAGCAGTTCCACATCTGCAGCCGCCATCGTGCGCCCGCGCTGCTGCAGATGAATCGCAAGGATCATCCGGCGCTCTTCGAGATTGGGCAGGTCGACGAAAAAGATCTCGTCGAAGCGTCCCTTGCGCAGCAGTTCCGGCGGCAGCATTCGAATATTGTTGGCGGTGGCCACGACGAAAACGGAAGCAGTTTTTTCCGCCATCCACGTCAGCATCGTACCCAATACGCGTTGGGACGTACCGCTGTCTGTGGAGCTGCCGCCCATGCCGCCGAAGGCTTTGTCGATTTCATCGACCCAGAGGGTGCACGGGGCGACGCTTTCGGCGATCGTGATCGCCCGCCGCATGTTTTCTTCGGAGCTGCCGACGAGCGAGTTGAACAGACGGCCGACGTCCAGCCGCAGCAACGGCAGGTTCCAGAGGGCGCTGACTGCTTTGGCGCAAAGGCTTTTGCCGCAGCCCTGAATGCCGAGCAACAGCACGCCGGAGGGCGCCGGCAGGCCGAAGTCGCCGGCGCGATTGGTGAATGCCGTGCGGCGTTTGGTCAGCCAATCTTTCAGATGTTCCAGACCGCCGACGCGGTCGAAGTCGATCTCCGGTTCGCAGTAATCGAGCAGGCCGCTCTTGCGGATGATCTGCTGTTTCTCGGCGAAGATCATCGCCACGTCGTCGCGGTCGAGACCGCCGCCGGTGACCAGGGCTTTGGCAAAGACGTTTTCCGCTTCGGCCAGGGTGAGTCCCTGCGCCGCCTTGAGGATTTCCTCCCTGGCGCCGTCGTCGAGATCGATTTTGACATGCGGATTATCCTTGACCTCTTCGACAATACGGTCCAGCAGGATGGTGAGATCCGCCAACGACGGCAGATGGTAGTCGATCACGGTAATATCTTTCTCGAGCTCCGGCGGCAGTTGCAGAAACGGCGCCACAACAATCAGCGTCTTATAGCTGCTCTTCAGCATCTGGGCAATGTCGCGCAGTTTGCGGATGATTGAGAAGTTGTTCTTTGCCAGGAAGGGGTGGAAGTCCTTGAAAATATGGATGGCCGGTTCGACCTGTTCGATAACCGCATTCAAAGCGACCAGGGGGTCCTTGGTGCCGGCGTTCTGCGCTTTGACGGACTGGATCGGCGAGCCGGCCGGCACGATGCCGGCGGAGCACGACCACTCAAAGACCTGTTTGCCGGTGTTGCGGCCGATTGCAGTGATGGCTTTGACGACGCGCGTTTCCTCCCAGGAGACAATGTAGATGATCGGGTACCGTGAACGGATCAGCAGTTCGATCTCGCGATTCTGGTTCTCAGGCATCGGTGGTCTCGCGGGGATGGGCGATCGCGTCTGCCAACCGGATTGCATCGCGGTTGGGATGATGAAGATAAAGGGTCCCCTCCGGTGAAATCACCAGTTCGATTTCCAACGACGAATGCGGAGGGGACCCCTGCCAGGCAGTGTCGGGGTTCAGCGTTGCTGATGGAACTAACACAAGGTTTAGAGTTCGGGCCAAATCCCGCGCGGCGTCTGCCTCGGCATCGGAAAGAAAACGCTTGAGCCCGGAGTCAGCTGCGACGGTTCGCGTCACCAGATATTCGGTTTTCAGGCTGAGTCGCGCCCGGGGCAAGGCGGCGGCAAGCCACTCCAGAGCCGGTCTGGTACAGCATTCGAAGTGTCCCGGCAAGACCAGATGGCGGATGATCAGTTTGTCGGGCGCGAGGGCATTGCATTCCGTCAAACGGGCCTGAACGACCTCCGGGTAGTCCGCTGCACCGCACAGTTTCCCGGCGCAGTCGGCATTGCCGAACTTCAGGTCGGCCAGGATAACGGCGGCGACCCGGAGTGCCGCTGCCAGGGCGTCGCGGGAGCAGTATAGATTTGTGTTGCAGATAAAAGGAGAAGATTCCGGTGTATGATGCAACAGCTCCAGCAAGCCCGGCAGATTCACCATCGGGTCGCCGCCAAGCACGTTCAGGTTGCGTGCACCCTCCCGGCGCCCCCGGTGAACCAGCCTCTGGAGGCGTTCGGGGGTCAGTCGGACGGCAGCGCGTCGCTGCCGGTCGGTGCGGGTATGGCAGAATTGACAGGCGAGATTGCAGCCGGTCAGAAAGACCGTGTGCGACGGTGACAACTCCGCTTCTTCGGCGCCGTGCACATACTCCATAAAATACTCGGGCCGCGGTCCGGCGCCGCACCAGCCGCGTTCACCGGCCAGGCGATTCACCCGGCACTGCCGCGGACAAAGCTCGCAGCACTCGGACTGGGCCTGGGCCCAATCCAGCAGATCACTTGGAATCGGGCTGTTCATGCTCGAAAAACTCCAGGCCGCCGATGCGGTTGTGGTTTGCGGTTGGGGCTGCGACCCGGCCGGCCCGCGTTTTACGGCGGGCCCAGACGGCCTTCAGCAAAACAGCGCCGGCAACGGCCCCGCCCAGATGGGCGATATGCCCCACGCCGTCCTGCACCGCCGCGAGCAGCAGGACGATCTCAAGGCCGAAACAGATAGCCGCCAGCGTGCGGACCTTCAGCGGCACAATGCCGAAAAACTGCACGACTCGCTGACCATAGATCATTGCGGCAGCGATCATGATGCCGAACACCGCGCCGGATGCGCCCAGGCCGATGGCCGGTTGCCGTCGCAGGCAGTTGAAGACATGGAAGAAAACGCTGCCCATGACCCCGCAAAACAGGAAATAGCCGAGGAACTCCTGCCAGCGCCAGTCATGCGCCAGCCAGAAGCCGAACATCATCAAGAAGAACATATTCCCCAGCAGGTGGGGGATACTGCCGTGCAGAAAGATCGCGGTAACCGCCTGCCACAGACGGCCTCGGGCGATGAAGGCGGCGGTGTCATGCGCCAGGCAGTTGACGGCAAACCGGTTGAACGGCGGTACGAGAAGCTGTAGCAGGAAGACAACGGCAATCGTCGCGATCAGCCACAGCAGTACCTTCGGGAAGGTCCTGGGGATGTCATAATCCTGGTGATTCACTTGGCACTCCAATGTCGCTGTTCATTGGGTATCGTGCCGAATCACCGCAGATGTGACGTCGCTGCCGAAAAATAAGTTTTTGCAGCGTTCGCGTTCGCAGCCCCCCGGCGGCGGGAATTCTCAGTGATCCCAGGCGTCCAGCGTCTTGGCCAGGTTGATATCGGCCCGGGTGATGCCGCCTTCGGTATGGGTTGTCATCTTCAGGTGGACGCTTCTGGCGCCGCCGTCGAATTCGAAGTCCGGATGATGGTTCTGCTCGACGATGCTCCGGGTGAGGTACGGCAGGAACTGGTTGATCTGTTTAAATGTCTCGAAAACATAAGTCTTCTCGAGGAAGATACCGTCCTGTTTCCAGCCGTTAAGTTGGGAGAGTTCATCACGAATTTCCGATTCCGACAGGGTTGTCTTATCCTCTTTCATGGTTGACCTTATATGGCTCGAAGCATTTTTCTGGTTCTTTGGTGCCCGGCCGGGGTGGCGGGCATGTCCGTATTGTGTTAGTCAATGTCATAATGTTTCTATTGTTTCTCTGGTCTGTATTCAGTACATTCAGGACAAGACAGAAGGGAGTGTCAGAATGCAGCCGGGAACTGTTCGCGGATATTTCACGATGATCGAACTGCTGGTGGTGACGGCGATCCTGGCGATCCTGCTGGCCTTGCTTCTGCCGGTTCTTGGCCGCGCGAAAGAGCAGGCCTATCGGACGGTGTGTACGAGTAATCTGCGTCAGATTTCTCTGGGCTATTTTTCCTACGCCGAGGACAACAGTTCCTGGTACCCGGAGAACCGGCAGCAGATGCCGGACCACATCTACGTCGACCCGTTGAACCACGGCGGGATCGGCCCGCGCACGGACCTGCGGCCGGTCATCTTCGAGTACACCGGGACTGCCGAGGTCTGGTATTGCCCCAGCGGCGAGCGCCGCGCCCCGACATCGCGCACGTTCTACCGTCAGGTCACATCCTACGGCACCGATTTTTACAGCATCGCCTATACGCTTCCGGCCGGTCTGACCGACCGGCTGATGGCGTCGCTCGTGCGCTATCGGCAATATCCGGCAGATACGCCGTTTCCTTTACTGCAGCGTTACGGCACGATGAATGCTTCCGACTATGATTCCGGCGAAGTGGTCCTGGCGGCCGACCTCAACTACAGCTATCCGGCGAAAGGCTGGGGCAATCCCTCGGCGCCCTACAGGGGCAACCATGCGAAGGCGGTCGGCGCCGTCGAAGGCGGCAATGTTCTCGGCGAAGACGGCAACGTAAGCTGGCGCCGCAGCGACACGTCCGCGTTCTCGGCCAAGCTGTTGCGGCTTTACGGCGGCGCGAATCACGTTTATTATTTCTGGTAATGAATGCCGGACGTACACGCCCGAAATACAGTCGTCGCCAATTCCTTCAGAGCTCCCTCGCGCTTGGCGCCGGCGCCTCGCTGGCACACGCCGAGGGCATCCGGAAGCCTGCCGGTACGGCGTTTGTCTACGATCCCAGATACCTCCAACACGACTTGGGCGACCGGCACCCGGAGTCGCCGCGACGGCTGCAGGCGATCCTGAAACGCCTGGAGCAGGGCGGGGTGAAGAAGGACCTCCGGATGCTGGGGCCGGCTGTTGATCCGACTGCCGCCATCGGGCTGAACCATTCCAAGGCCCATATCCGCCGCGTGCAGCAGCAGCGCCGCGACGACGCCGTCTGCCGATTGGCCGTCGCCGGCGCCCTGACCGCGGTCGACGCGGTGTTCGCCGGCAAGGTGCGCAATGCGTTCTGCGCCATCCGCCCGCCCGGGCATCACGCCGAGAACAAGGGCGAATACGGATTCTGCTTCTACAACAACGCGGCAATCGCCGCCCGCTACGCGAAACACAAACACAAGATCCGCCGCGTTTTGATTGTGGATTGGGACTACCATCACGGCAACGGCACGCAATGGTCATTCTACGAGGACCCGTCGGTTCTCTTCTTTTCGACCCATGATCTGCAGGCGTTTCCGGGCCGCAACGGCAGTGCCGACCGCAAGGGCAAAGGCAAAGGGCTGGGCTACAACATCAATGCGCCGCTGCCGAAAGGCGCAACCGACAAGCAGATCCTTGACGCTTTCGAAAAAAAAATGCTGCCCGCAGCGAACCGGCTGAAACCGGAGCTGGTGCTGATCTCCGCCGGGTTTGACAGCCGCAAGGACGATAGCCTCGGACGTTTCAACGTGACGGATGACGGCTTCAAACGGCTGACGAAACTGATGCTCGCCATCGCCGCAGAACACTGTCGGTCGCGCCTGGTTTCCGTGCTCGAAGGCGGCTACAATACTGCCGGTCTGGCTCTTGCGGTCGAAGCCCACCTGCAGGCGTTGCTGAACGGCGCAAACGGGTGACCGGGGGCAGCTGCACGTTCCGCAAAAAGTCGCCCCAAGTTGAGCCTGGGGTTTCTTCCCGAAAAACGCGAACGCGGTTCTGCACCGCTCTCTGCGGCAGGCATGGCTAAAGAAACTCTTCGGATTCCCAGTCGTCTTTACAGCCGGTGGTGAAGAGCCCTTCGAAATCGTGCTTTGCATCCTGCCGCCACTCGCGCAACAGCCACTGCGGACTGCGAAATGGGTCGCGCGTCTGCCGCTGCCAGGCCAGCAGGCGGTCATGCAGGTCGTCGCGGGCTGCGGCGTGCGCCGCGACATCGATCAGGTTTGTCGTCTCTTCGGGATCATTGGCGAGGTCATAGAATTCATCACGGTCAAACAGGTTGATGACCAACTTCCAGCGGTCGGTTCGGATGCAGCGGATCGGGAACAGGCCGTCGTCCTGGTCGTGGGCAATCCCGAAGCGGTTGAACTCGATCAGGACCTCCTGCCGCACGGCGTCGACATCGCCTTCAAGAAGCGGCAACAGAGATCTGCCGGTATAGCCGTCCGCCGGTCTAAGGAGGTCCTTGGTGTCGACGGCCGCCAAATCCAGGATCGTTGGGAACAGATCGACACTGCTCGCCAGGGATTCGATTCGGTGTCCCGCCCGGCCAACGCCGTTGATCAGCAGCGGCACGGCGCAGGTGTGGTCGTACATCGTCGGGCCCTTGGCGCACAACCCGAATGCCCCGAGATGGTCGCCGTGGTCCGACGTGCAGATGATGACGGCGTCATCGCCCATGTGCGATTGTACGGCATCGATAACGCGGCCGATTTCATAGTCCACATACGAATTGCAGTCGTAGTACTTGTGGTAGTACTTCGGCAGGTCTTCCGGGTTGCTGCGGCCGGCGCGCAGGAAGGCCGCGTACTCCTGTTGGATCTTCGGCTTGCCGGCCATGTCCGCATTCAGTGTCGGCGGGCGATACAACTCCTCGTAGGAATGTCGATTATGAAATGGGGGAGGGCAGATATACGGGCCGTGCGGCTCGTCGAACTCCACGGCGAGGAACAGCGGCGTGTTGCTGGTTGCGGCTTCGCTGATCAGACGAATCGCATTGTCGGCAACCTTGTGGCCAAAGCAGAAGGTCTCGTCTTCGAATCCCTTGTTCCAGGCGCCGAACCGGTTGATGCCGTCGCGGCCGACCTCGTCCAGGAAGTTGCTGATGTCGTACCAGGTGTCGTCAAAGCCGCCGTCGGATGCCCCATGACCGTTGTAGCTGCCGCCGTCCAGATGCCACTTGCCGAGATGCTTGGCGCGATAGCCGGCGTCGCGCAGCAGTTCCGCCAACAACGGCAGCCCGCGTTTCATCGACACGTTATTCGTCCAGGCGCCGTTGCGATTTGGGTGCAGCCCGGAGTACCAGGAGGAGCGCGCCGGCGTACAGACCGGCGACGCGGTAAACGCATTTTCGAACAACACACCGTCGGCCGCCAACCGTTCCAGGTTTGGTGTTTCAACTCCCGGCCGGTCGACGCAGGCGCTGCACATCCCGCGGCCCATCGTATCCGTCGTGATGAATATGATATGTGGCTTCCGACTGTCCTTTGTCTTCACCTTCGTTTCAACCTCAGTCCTTTCGAGCACCCAAGAAGGATGGCCCCGACGCGATCGTGGCATCGGCGCGGGCGATACCTGTGATCCTCTGGTTTGCTTTGGCGCGGCGGTCGGTCTCGGCCGGATCTGCGACCTTCAGGAGTTCCTGGTGCAGTCGGCCGATGTCATCGGCATGTGCCGGATCGTTGGCCAGGTTGCAGGTCTCCTCCGGGTCCCGGTCAAGGTCGTACAGCAGCGGCTCGTGGCCAACGTAGTGTACATACTTGAGATTGTCTTGCTTGATCATGTAGCCGGCATTCTCGTTGCCGAACGTGTGGTATTCGCTGAAGACCGGTCGGTCCTCGAATGGTTCACCCTGGATCGCGGGGAGAAAGCTGATGCCCGACAACTCGTCAGGAGGAACTGTGCCGGCGATATCCAGCAAAGTCGGCAGGACATCAATCAGGCTGACGTGTTGCGGCACACGGAGTTGCCGGCCGCCCGGCAAGTGGACGATCAGCGGCACCCTGGCTGCCTGTTCATAGAAGCACTGCTTCTGCCAGAAGCCGTGAGCGCCGCCCATCTCACCATGGTCGCTGGTATAGATGACGATTGTGTTCTCGCGCAAGGAGGAGTTGTCGATCACCTCGAGCAATTGGCCGATCATCTCATCGGTGAATGACACGCAGCCGTAGTAGGCCGCGATCGCCTGCCGCAAGAAGTCGTCGTCGTAGGTTTCCTCGTTTCGTAGCCAATGGCGCAATTGCCGAATCATCGGATGTTGTTGCGCCAACGGTTCCCCGCGAGTTGCCGGGAGGAGGACCTTGTCCGGGTGGTACAGTTCGAAGTACTCCGGCGGGCAGATCAGCGGGAAGTGTGGATTGACCCAGCCGCAATAAAGCAGCCACGGTTGCTCTCCTGGCTTCTCTGCGGCGTCGCGGAGGAACCCGCAGGCCAGGTTCGTTGCCTCACGATCGTAGTCGTTTTGGAAGTGTGCGCCCGGGCCACACTCGGTCACGTGCGAGTCACTGAAGCGCTGTGCTGTCGGCGAGCGATCCGGTGCCCGCAAGTCCCGGTGCTGCCAGCGGTCCAGATCGTCCAGAAGCCGCTTTCCCCAACCATGCATGCGATCGGGACCGACAAAATGTGTGCGGCCGCAAAGGACAGTGTCGTAACCGGCCGTTTCCATGTAGGTGCCGATCGTGGGTACCGAACTCGGTAAGGGGGCGGAGTTGTCCCAGCTTCCGATCTGATGGGCGTAGCGGCCGGTCATAAAGCAGGCGCGCGCCGGCACGCAGATGGGGGAGTTGGTGTAGGCATTGTCGAACACGGCGCTGTCGGACGCGAGCCGATCCAGGTTGGGCGTTTGCACACAGGAATGGCCGTAGCAGCCGGTCACTGCCGGATCGTGTTCGTCTGACATGATCAGCAGGATGTTGGGTTTTGCGGTCATATCAGCAGCCGCCATTCGTGGTTGGTACAGTTGAAATCATAGTCGGTCTTCACCGGTACGGGGGCGGCGTTGTGTTGCGGCAGGAACTCCTGCAGATCGCGTTTCAGTTTATCGAACTCCCGGAGTGCAGCCAGGTTGGTCCATTCATTGGGATCGTTGTGGCGATCGTACAGTTCTTCGCCGCCGTCGGCATAGCGGATATAGCGCCACTGCTCCAGACAGAGCGCGTGGTTGCCGGGCTGAAACGTAGAGAGCGAGGGCTGATCCCGGACCGCCTCCGGATCACTCAGCAGGGGCTGCAGGCTGTGGCCGTCCAGTTGTTTAGGCGGCGGCAAGCCGCAGAGATCAACCAGCGTCGGATAGATGTCCTGCAGGTTGACGTTGCAGTCGCATCGACGCGGGGTGATGTCCGGCCCGGCGATGACAAACGGCACATGCGTAGAGCGCTGCCAGAGTGTGCACTTGGAGATGTGATCTTTCTCGCCCATATGGAACCCGTTGTCCGAGTAGAAGACGACGATTGTACTGCCGGCGAAGTCGCTGTTCTGCAGCGCCTCAAACAACCGTCCGATCTGGGCATCGGCAAACGAGATGGCCGCCAGGTATCCCTGGACCGCCGACTCCCAGAGCCCCTGCGCTTTAATCCGGGTCAGCCGGTCACGGCTGAAAGCCGCCAGTTCCCGGCCCGCGGCCGGGACATCTTCCAGGTCGCTGTCGAGGACCGGCGGCAGGACGATCCGGTCCATCGGATAGCGGTCGAAGTAATGTTGCGGCGCATACCACGGCAGGTGCGGCTTGAACATGCCGACCGCCAGGAAGAACGGCCGCTCGTGTGATTTTGAGAGGAAGTCCACCGCCCAATCGACGGTCGCGGCGTCGCCGTAGTCGGCATCCGTCGGATCCAACGGGCCCCAGTCATACTCGTGCCGGAACGGCGTCAACCCGCTGAACGGATGGCCGGCGGGCGGGTCGACATGCGGGAAATCCCAATGCGGGGTGTACGGTGCGTGACAACGGTCCCAGGGGTCGTCGAAACGGAGGTCGAAGTATTCATCCCACTGGTCCGGCGGATTGAACCCGGGGGTGTGGTGGTAGACCTTGCCGCCGCCGGCGGCTTCGTAGCCGGCACGGCGGAAACACTCCGGCAACGTCACCACCTCCGGCAGCGCCGGCCGCCACCAGTGCTGGTTGCTGTAAACGCCGGAGTTCGCCGGCGACCGGCCGGTCATGATCGCCGTGCGCGAAGGATTACACAGCGGCGACGGACAATGCGCGTCCGTAAACAGCACGCCTTGTTCGGCCAGCGCATCCATGCAGGGCGTCGATACGCCGGGGTAGCCGTCCAGACAGCCGACCCAGTCGTTCATGTCGTCGACGCTGACCAGGAGAACGTTTGGTTTTTCTGCGGCATCCATGTCAGAACCTGCCTGATCGCGGCGGCCCGGGATCGCCGATGACGACGGTCGCATCAAAACTCTTCTTGATGAGTTTGTGTTTGAGTGACTGCTGTTCCGGATCGTCCCACAGGTTGCGGAACTCACCGGGGTCCTCTTCAAGGTCGTAGAGTTCGCCGTAGTCGTTACCGTGGTAGTTGACGAGTTTGCAGCGGCGGTCGCGGTACATGGTTGCCCAGCACGACGTGTGTCTGTCCGGCTCGTGCGGCGCGTACATGTTCAGGGTGTCGTAGTACTCGCAGCGGACGAACTCCCGGTGCGTACCGTCTGCTGTCCCGGTGAGTATGGGGACAAGGGACTTGCCGTGGGTCCAGGGCAGATCGATGCCGGCCAGTTCCGCGAGCGTCGGCGCCAGGTCTGTCAGTTCCACCAGTTCATCGCAGACGATGCCCCGCTGCATTCCGGGGCCGGAGATGATCAGCGGTACACGCACGAGGCCCTCATAGAAACGGCAGCCTTTGCCGGTGAGACCATGGTCGCCGAGCATTTCGCCGTGGTCGGACGTGAATATGACCAGCGTGTCTTCGCGCTGTCCCGTTGCTTCCAGCGCATCCAGCATCCGCCCCACCTGTTCGTCGATCAACTCGACCATGCCGTAGTAGGACGCTTTGTTCCGCTGCTGCGTTGGTCCCGGGGCCGCAGGCTTCGACTGGAAGAAGAAATCACTCAGCTTGTCATAGTGTGAGACGTCCGATTCCTGATAGAGCGGGGCGGGCAGGGCGTCTGCTTGGTAGCGGTCTTCGTAGCTCTTCGGTGCGTCGAACGGTCCGTGGGGATCGAAGATGTTTACACTCATCAGCCATGGGCCATCGCGCTCTTCCTGCATGAACTCGATCGCGCGGTCGGCGCACCAGGCGGTCTGATGCAGTTCGGCCGGGATGTCCGGCTTGTATTTGGCGCCGCGATTGTGCTTCTCATCGTAGTTGGATAGGTCAACGACTTCATCGAGCCGTCCGATATCCCTGAGCCAGGCGAGATACTGATTGCCCTTGCCGAGGCCCTGCAGCGGCCCGTGCGAATACCAGAACTTGCGGTAGCCGTCGTCGCAGCGTTGTTCTTCACCTTCCCAGGCGGAAGCAATGTGAAGTTTCCCGGACAGACCGCAGTCATAGCCGGCGTCGGCCAGACGCCTGGTGATCAGCTGCACCCGTTCGTTCTCGGGGAAGTAGCGGTTGCCGTTGCGGTTCACATGGACGGCGCTGGCGTAGAGCCCGGTGAGAAAACTGGCCCGGCTCGGCGTGCAGATCTGGCTTTGACAGTGGGCCTGCGTGAACGCCACGCCTGCGGCACAGAGCCGGTCCAGGTTCGGGGTGCGGATATGGTCATTGCCCAGCGCGCGGATCGTGTCCCAGCGCTGCTGATCGGTCGTGATCCAGAGGATGTTCATTTTTCGATGGCTCTACTATGGAGGGGCCCCACAAGGGGCGCCTCTACGATTAACGCAGATGTCGGCGGCGGAGTTCAGCGGCGGCTTCGTGCCTGCCGGCGGCCTCGAGAGTCTCGAGATATTCTCGCAACGCATGGCGCACATGCGAAGGACCTCCTTCACGAATGACGGTTTGCAGGGGGTCCTCAGTGTAGCCCGGCGGCAGGGACTCCTGCATGTCCGACTCCCAGTCGGCCAGTAGCTTCCGGGCTGTTACGATCACGTCCGGGCGTTCAGCCGCCAGCTCCTCCTGCTCGTGCGGGTCGGCGACAACGTCGAAAAGCATCTCCTCGGGAAACAGGTTGTAGCCGTCGTGCAGTGTCCGGGTGTACAGCCAGTTCTCGAAGCGCACGGACCGCTGGCAAGTGCCGGCCCCGGTGCTGAGGATCAGGTGGTCCCGGCCACAGTCCTTGCCGTCGTGGATGGCGCCGGCATAACTCTGTCCTTCCCAGCAGGGCAGGGGATCCTGTTCGTGCAGTTCAGCCAGGGTCGGTGCCAGGTCCAGATTATAGTGCAGATCGTTGTCGACACCGCCCTGCCTGCCGCCCGGCCAGCGGATGATCAGCGGGATGTGGCAGTTGATCTCATCGGCGGTGACGTGATCGCCGTAGATGCCGAGTTCTCCCAGATTCTCGCCGTGATCGGCGCTGATGATGATCGCGGTATCGTCCAGTACTCCGAGCGCTTCCAGTTTATTGAACAGCAGGCCCAGGTGTTGGTCCATGTAGCGCACGCCGCAATCGTAGCCGTCAATGATTGCATGCACGTCTTCCATTGTCTGAATCTGTTTGGGACAGCGCGGGCGCGGCGGCACGTCGATCCCCAGGCCGTGACGGAAGCCTTCGGCATAACGGCGGTAGGTGTTCTGTTTGTGTGGCGCTTGCTGAAAGCCGCATAACTCCTGCTGTCCGGCAACGACTTCATCCGTCAGCCAAGCCGGTTGCGGTTCGTTTTCGAATGGATTGCCGAAGTCCTCCGGGGCGCGCGACGGCATGTGCGGGTCCCAGTAGTTGATGTGCAGAAACCACTGGTCGCCGGCGCCGCGGCGGTCGAGCCAGTCCAGCACGGTCGGCGTGACTTCTTCGGCGGATTCCATGCCGAACGAACCGGTGTTGTGCGTCTCGCAGAAGCCGGCGAGGAACCACCAGGCGCCATGCCGTTCGGGGAACGGACTGATCGAAGCCGTGTGGTAGCCTTGGCTCTTTAGAAATGCCGGCAGTGTTTCGCGGCTCAATCGACTGCGGAAGCCACGGGTTGGGCCCTCGAGCCGGAAGTCACCCGCAGTGCCGCCGTGCCCGGCGACGCCGGAATGATAACCGAACAGGCCGCTCATCAGCGCGGTCCGGGACGGACAACAGGGCACGTCACTCGCGTAGCAGTTGGTGAAGCGGACGCCTTCAGACGCCATCCGGTCAATGTTCGGCGAGGTATCGCGGTGATAGCCGTAGCAACCGAGATGGTCGGGCCGCAGAGAGTCGAGATCGAGATACAGGATACGCATGGGATTGGGCTGTAATCTGTAATCGGTGATCAGTAATCAGTAGTCGGATCGATAGGCCCGGCTTAAGCATTGAGTTCGAGGACCGGATCCTTGCCGGCGCGGATGTGGGCACGGATCAGGGCCTCGGCTTCGTCGGCGTCGGCTTTTTCGAGCTTGCGAATGAGTGTGGCATGTTTGCTGATCGGCACGCGGCGTTGCGGCGCCTGCACCAGGTTGAGCCGATAGAACAGGCGGATCAGCATCAGCCGCTTGAAATGGTTCGACAGGGCAGGGCAGTCAGCCAGATCGACGAGTGCCGTGTGGAGTTTCATCTCGAGCAGCCAGGTTTCTTTTACGGCCGGCGGCGACTGATCCAGTTCCTGCGCCAGGACCAGGAGGCCCTGACGGCTGGCTTTGACGGGTTTGCCGCAGTAGAAGCGGGCGGCTTCACATTCCAGTGCCTCGCGGACAATCATCTGGCCGCGGACGGCATCGGGATGAACGACGCGAACGCGCGTGCCCTTGCGCGGCAGTGTTTCAAGGAAGCCTTCGGATTCCAGCCGGACCATGGCTTCCAAGACGGGGGCGACACTCATGTTCAGCTGGGCGGCGATATCCCGGCGGTTGATCATATCCCCGGGCCGCAGCTCCTGGTTAAGCAGCCGATCAAGGAGTTGCGTCCTGGCCTTCGCGGCGAGCGTCGTCGTCTTGCTTTTCATTCGGCCATTATATATCATGTGATATATCAGTCAAGACGATTCGGTGGAATTTTTTTCGCATTCGGCGCGGCCGACGGCGGCGCCGGGACCTATTGCGGTATTTAAATGCTTAAATGCGCGCGGGCGGCCTTGAACTGCGGCGTTTCGGGGGTAACGTGCTCGCTCAGACGAAAACAGAATCCGGGGCGATGCCGCTGTTTCTCGGCGGCATCGCCCTTTTTTTATTCAAGGCGAAGGAGCAGATCGATGCCGGCAACAGAGCAATTGACGCAGGCGGAGCGCGACAAACAGGAAATCGATCCGGACATCGATTTTCGTGAGATCGCAACGCGTCCGTTCGACGAGCTGTCCCCGAATCTGATCGGGATGTTCAAGTGGTCCGGGGTATACCATCAACTGCAGAAAGGTTTCTTCATGATCCGCTTGCGCGTGCCGGGCGGGGTATTGACTGCGCCGCAGTTACGGCGTGCCGGCGAGTTGTGTAAGGAATATGCCCAGGACCAGCTGGGCATCACCACACGACAGTGTCTGCAATTTCATTGGGTGCGGCAGCAGGACATCTACAAGGTGATCGAGGGCATGCGTGCGGTCGGCGTGTTGACGAGCAACGCCTGCGGCGACGTCTGCCGGAATGTGGTTGGCTGTCCGGGGCAGGGCACGTGCCCGCATGAGATCGGCGATACGGGTGCGATGCTGCGGCGTGTGGCCGACGACCCTGAGCTTCTGCAGGAGCAGCGCAACCTGCCGCGCAAACACAAGATCAACATTGTCGGCTGCGGCCGTGCCTGCGGCATGGAACTGATGAACTGCCAGGGTTTCCATCCGGTGGTCCGCAAGACGTCAACCGGCACGGAGGAGCGCGGTTGGGAGTTTCTTGCCGGCGGCGGTCTGGGGCAGTTGCCGCACATGGGCCAACGCATTTTCGAGTGGGTGCCGGAGGACCTGGTTCCGGCGGTGGCCAAGGCCGGTGTTGAAGCGCATAACCGCTACGGAGATCGTCGGCGGCGGAAATATGCGCGAATGAAGATCATTGTGGCCGACCGCGGCGCCGCCGGTTTTGCCGACCTGCTGCTGGAGTTGCTGCGGGAGCGCGGGGTTGACGGACTGGACCGCATCGAAGTCAGCGGCGACCGTGCCGCGGCAATCGGTCCGATCCCTTTCGAGGGCGAAACGGTAATCAGCGAATCAGATGCGGACCGGAGTACGGTGCGCATCATGATTCCGCGTGGTGATTTCAGTAGTACGGAAGCAATACGATTTGCGACGTGGTCGGCGTCCCGCGGGAACGGCACGGTGATGTTGACGCAGCGGCAGAACCTGCGTCTGCCGGGCGTGCCGGCCGACCAGGTGGAATCGCTGGTTGCTGAGATCCGCGCCGCCGGCTACTGCCTCGACGGCTTTGAGCACCTGCCGGACGTGGTTGCCTGCGTCGGGACGACCATGTGCAATCTGGCGGTGTCCGACACGCCGCGCACCCGGGCGCGAATCGTCGAGGAACTCGCCGGTGATCGCGATTTCTGGAAGCAGGTCGGACCGTTGCGCATCAACATGAACGGCTGTCCCAATTCCTGCGGGCACCATTGGATCGCCGACATCGGTTTGCGCGGCCGTCGATTTCGTGGCAAAGGCGGCAGTGAAGAAGGGTTTACGATTACGGTTGGCGGCCGCCTCGACGGCGCCGGCCGGATCGGCGAAACGCTGGTGGAGACTCCGGCCGATGAAGTCGTGCCCGTCCTTCGCGCGATACTGCAGCTCTATCTGGACGAGCGGACAACTGCGGCCGAACGATTCGGCGACTTTGTCGAGCGCGTCGGCGTCGAGGCGATGCGGCATCAACTGGCGGCGCTGGAGCCGCACGAAGCCGACGAACCGACCAACGCCCGCAACCTCGAACTCCAGGACCTCTTCCGCCGGGCGATCAATGAGATCAAGGATGACAAAAATGGAAACTGACGCTCCGACAACGGCGCTGCCGAACCTGCTGGCGGCGGCGCAGGACCTCCTGGATCGGGGCGAAGCCGACGCCGTGATCGAGAAACTGCGAACCGTCGATGCGGTTAACGGCAATGCTGCGGTCTGTGCGTTGCTGGCGCAGGCCTTCTTCCAGCGCGGCGACAGCAAGGGCGATGTCTACAGCAGCATGTGGTTTGCCGATCGCGCCGTCGCCCTCGGCGCTGACGACCCCCAACTGCCGTTGATCAAAGCCGTCGGCGCGTTTCGCCGCGAGGATTTCAGGACCGCGGTCGAGCTGCTGGCGCCGGTTGCCTCGCCGGACCGTCCGGCGGTGCAGCGGCTGTATGCTCTGGCGCTCCACTTTGCCGGGCGCACAGCGGCGGCCGAGGAGCTCCTTGGCGAGGAGTTGCCGCATGTCGTGGCCGACGTCGGGCCGCTGAAGAAGTGGGGCTGCGTCGGCATTGGCCTCGGCGGCCTGGCGGAGACGCGGCCAGCCGGCGCCGCCGCGCCGCTGCCGTCCTGTGCCTTGAGCAAGGCGGCGGGCTGTGCGGCTTCGTCGAAGGACTTGGACTGGCAGCGCCGCAACGTCCCGTGCCAAACGATGTGTCCGGCCGACACGGACATTCCGGCCTATCTTACAGCCGTGTACGAAGGGGACTGTGACGCCGCCTACCGCATCAATCTTCGCGACAACGTATTTCCGGCGGTGCTCGGACGCATCTGTGCCCGGCCGTGTGAAAGCGATTGCCGCCACGGCTGGGCCGAGCTCGGCGAGTCCGTCGCGATCTGCCACAGCAAGCGGGCAGGGAGCGACGGCCGGGAGCAGCCGGCGACGCCGGTTGTGTTGGACAAGATCTTTCCCGCTTCCGGCAAACGGGTTGCCGTTGTCGGCGGTGGTGTTGCCGGTCTGACCTGCGCCCGGCAACTGGCCCTTTACGGTCATGGGGTAACGGTGTTCGAACGTCATCACCGGGCCGGCGGGATGATGAACCAGGGGATCCCGACCTTTCGGCTGCCGCGCGAGCACATCGATCGCGAGATCGACCAGATCCGGGCGCTCGGGGTCGAGATCCGCTGCGGCGTCACGGTTGGGGCGGACATCCCTGTAAGCCGTCTGCATCAAGAGTTCGATGCACTGGTACTTGCCGCCGGCACGCTGCGGCCGAACGTTCTGGATCTGCCGGGCAAAGAACTGCAGGGGATTCATCACGGCCTGCCGTGGCTGCTGCAGGCCAACGAACACGGCGACGCCGAGATCGGCGCGAAGGTCGTGGTCATCGGCGGCGGCTTCACGGCGATGGACTGCGCCCGCACCGCCCTGCGGTTGGGCGGCAAACTGGTTGGCGGCGGCGACTGGGGCGAGATCCCGTTGACCGCTTCCGGGGCTGATGTTCGGGTTATCTATCGCCGGTCCGTCGACGAAATGCTGGTGACGCCCGGCGAGTTGGAGGAGCTGGCGCATGAGGGGATCGGGCTCGAGCTGCTTGCGAGTCCGGTGGCGTATCACGGGGAGGACGGCAGAGTTACCGCGGTCCGGTTCATCCGCAACGAACTGGGCGAACCGGATGCCGACGGCCGGCGCCGGCCCCAGCCGCTTGCCGGCAGTGAGTTTGAGGTCCCCGCGGATCTCGTTCTGCTGGCTACGGGGCAGTTTCCGGACACAGGCTGGATCGACGATGCCTTCCAGGCGGAACTGGTCGAGGACGGCTGGCTGCGCAGCGGCGAAAACTACTGCACTTCCGTGAACGAGGTATTCGCTGCCGGCGACTATGCCACCGGCGCCCGGTCCCTGATCGACGCCATCGGTCATGCGAAGAACTGCGCCATCGAGGTGGACAGCTTTCTGACGGGCGAGCGTCGAATCGGCACGTCGGTGTTGATTGAGGACATCACCGCGACCGGCCGCATCCGCGAGATGGACTACGTGCCGCGGCAGGAACTGCCGACCCTGGCGCTTTCGCAGCGTACGCTCGAGAACGAGGTGGAACTCGGGTACGACCGGGCGCACGGGGTGGAGGAGACGCAGCGCTGCTACCGTTGTCACATCAAGTATGAGATCGACCCCGACAAGTGCATCTACTGCGACTGGTGCGTCAAAGCCCGGGCCCGCGAGGACTGCATCGTCAAGGTGAGCGCCCTGCACTATGGCGAACACGGCGAGATCACGGGCTTCGACCGCGCCGCAGGCAGTGAAGACACCGAGCTGATCTACATCAATCAGGACGAGTGCATCCGCTGCAACCAATGCGTCGCCGCCTGTCCAGTCGATGCCATCAGTATACAGAAGGTTACTCGGCAAACCGGGCCGGTCAGCTAGAGCATTTCCCCAAAAACTATAGCCGCTAACACGGCAGGGCCTACTACAACGCCTTCAGCGTTGAACCGTATCTCCCCCCATCCTGGGGTAGGCTTCGCCAACCCCAGGCTCAAGACTATCACGCCTTCAGCGTGAGGAGTGGCGGCTACAGAATAGCTTAAAACGCTGTAGATCATCCCAACTCTGCTTGTGGCGATTGCCTGTTTCCAGAGTCTGTTCCGGAAGGCCATTTATCCAGGTTCGTCGTCCGGATCGTTATCAGCTTTCGGAGCGAAGCGATGGCCCAAAGCCGATACGAACCGGTTTCTGACAGACGGCCGTCTGAACCGTCGTGGAACGGGCGACTCGGTCAGATGTAGTACTCCAGAATAACTTTCTTCTGCTGCAGCAGAGCGATCACGCGTTCCGCGGCGTTGGCGACGCGAATAGCGCCGTCCAGTTGGAGGTCAACGAAGCGGGCCGCCAGATTGCCGTCGCCGACATTTGCCACGACAATCTCGTTCGGCTGATTCAGCAGTTTTAAGGTTTCGAGTTCGACGGTGTCCAGCTCCGGCAGAGCGGTCAGGAAGATCTGGCCGGCGTCGGTCATGATACGCGCCAGTTCGCCGAGCCGGCGGATCTGTTCGTCGCGCGATTCATTGGCGAACCGGACGTCCTGATCGAGGCCGCCGAGGATATTCGACTGCCGCAGGTAGTAGACCTTGAAGCCCTGATAGAACAGTCGCCGCTCGAGATCACGGGCCAGCTCTTCAACCGTTTCCGGGTTGCCGGCGAACACCACGAACTTGGCGCCGTGGCCGTATGCCGAAGTCCGTTCTTCCGGTTTGATGAGGCTGGGTTTCCAGGCAATCTCGCGCCGGCGGACGTGTTCGCGCAGGAGTCCGGCGTCGTCGGCCAGTGCTTGCAGGATAATGCCGGCGCCGGTGATCTCGTAGTTGTCGATGATCACGAAGCGGCCGGTTTCCCGCAGTTCGTCGATCAGATCGAAAGCCAGCGGTCGGGTCGATTCGAACACGCATTCGGCGACGTCATGGCGCTCGACCTCCTGTTTATTCGTCTCCGAGGTCAGTTCCGAGGCATCGAGGACGTTCAGAACATCGACCAGTTCCACGGCCGACGAAGCGGCGCCGAGCTTGAGTTTGTAGCGTTTGCCCTTGACCATGGGCGGCCGCCCCATCCAGAACAGGTTGGCCCGAAACCGGCGGCCGGTTTTCGGCGATTTCTGGTCGACGCGCACCATGAGTTCGCCGGGCCGCACATAGACCTGCGTGGCGAGCGTCAGTCCGATCGCCTGACCGGCTGCGGCGATCTCGGCGGCCGGCTGGTTGAATTCCTCGATGCTTGCCACGTCCGACTCTTTCTGTGACGGCAGAAAGCGAATCCTGTCGCCGACACTGACGCTGCCGGTCCGCACGGTACCGGCGAAGATACGGCGGTCGTCACCCTGTTCGGTGAACCGGTAGATATCCTGCAGCGGCAAACGGAACGGTTCGTTCGAGCGCGGCTTTGGTTCAAGGAACGCATCGAACTGACTCAGGACTGTCGGACCGAGGTACCAGGGGGTCCTGGCCGACAGGCTGGCGATGTTGACGCCGTCCATGGCGCTGACCGGGATGAAGGATTCCGGCTGGACGTGCAGGCGGGTCAGGAACCGGGTGTACTCTTCGCGGATGTCGGCAAAGACCTCCTCGTCGTAGTCGACCAGGTCCATCTTGTTGACGATCACGGTCACCTGCGGGATGCCGAGCATCGAGACGATATAGCCGTGGCGTTTGGAGTTCTCGCGGATTCCTTCTTTGGCGTCGATGACGATCAGAACGGCGTCGGCCTTGGCGGCGCCGGTGATCATGTTGCGCAGGAATTCGACGTGTCCGGGCGCATCCAGAATCAGGTAGCGCCGGGTATTGGTCTTGAAGAAGCACCTGGCCATGTCGATGGTGATGCCCTGGGCCTGTTCGTCCTTGAGGGCGTCCAGCAGGAAGGCATACTCGAATGGCTTCGCGTTTCTGGCGCAGGTTTCCTTGACCTGCTCAAGCTTGCCTTCCGGCAGGGCGTTGGTATCGGCCAGCAACCGGCCGATGACGGTACTTTTGCCGTGGTCGACGTGACCGACGACGGCAACGCTCAATTGCGGCAGGGTCCCTGCCGTGGGGGATTCTGTTTGTATGTCAACACTCATTGTTCGTTTCGCTGGTTATGGCGGCGCTGTGCGCCTGGTTGAATTGGAATGGCTTCGCCGTCTGCGGCAGCTGGCTTGCGTATTCGCATCCCGACCTGGCCGGGAGTCGGGACTCCGGCGCGGCAGCGCTGTCCTGCGCCGCTGAAGCGTCGGCCGCAAGACCGGGATCAGCGGCGTCCGCCGCTGCTCACATGTAACCTTCGCGGCGCAAGGTCTCGAGGCCGCCGCCGTCTTCCTTGTCCTGTTCACGACCGGAGCGTTCCGCGACGTTGGCGAACTTGCCGCTCTTCAACTCCGCGATGATCTCCGGGACGTTCTGCGCCGTTGAGTCGACCGGAGTCGTGCACGGCCAGCAGCCCAGCGACCGGAAGCGCTTGCCCCTGTTGTTCTTGTCGAAGTACAGATCGATGATCGGGATCTGTTCGCGTTCGATGTACTCCCAGATGTCCAACTCCGTCCAGTCCAGCAGCGGGTGCACGCGGATGTGCGTGCCGGGGGCGAAGTCGGTCTTGTAGTAGTCCCACAATTCCGGCGGCTGCTCGCTGACGTCCCAGTCGTTCTGCCGATCGCGCGGCGAGAAGTACCGTTCCTTCGAGCGGCTGCCTTCTTCGTCCGCCCGCACCCCGACAATCACGCCGGTGAAGGTTTCCCGGCTTTCGTCCGGCACCAGTTCGCCGGTGTCGAGATCCACGCGGTCCCGCGGCCATTCGCCGGACAGCGTGTGCTTCAACGCCTCGCTCTTGAGAGCGCGGCAGCAGGCAATCCGGTCGATGGCGCCGTCCGGAAACGTTTGCTTGCTCTCGACCGCCGGCTTGTTCATGCCGACAATCAGTTTGAGTTGCCACCGGCGGGCGAAACTGTTTCGGTATTCGATCATCTCCGGAATCTTGAAACACGTGTCGATGTGCATAAGCGGGATCGGCACGTGACCGAAGAAGGCCTTGCGGGCCAACCACAACAGGACGGTGCTGTCTTTGCCAATCGACCACAGCATGACCATGCTGTCGAACTCGCGGTAGGCTTCGCGAAGGATGTTGATGCTCTGTGCTTCCAGTCTGGCTAAATGGTCCATGATCGCGGTCCCTCCTCGTCGGGGTGCCGTTGGTGCAATCCGCATTCCTTGTGTTCCGGGTTCTCCCACCACCAGCGGCCGCTGCGGGGGTCCTCGCCCGCTTCGACCGCTCGCGTACACGGCGCACAGCCGATCGATGGATAGCCGAGTTCGTGCAGCCGGTTCACCAGCAGACGGTGCTGCGCGATGTATTCGTCGACCGCCGCCTCGGTCCAGGAAGCCAGCGGGCTGATCTTGGTGATGCCGTTGTTGGCGTCATCAACCGATACCGGCTGCAGATCTGAACGCGTCACGGCCTGGTCGCGCCGCAGGCCCGTGATCCAGGCGTCAAGGCCCTGCAAAGCCCGAGTCAGCGGTTCCACCTTGCGGATACGGCAGCATTCGTGCCGGTTCTCAAGGCTCTCGCGAAACGAGAACAGCCCTTTCGCGCGAGTCAGGGCTTCAACCGCCTCGTGCTTCGGAAAGTACCACTCAATATCAACGCCGAATTTGAAGCGGACGCGATCGGCGCACTCATAGGTCGATTCGTGCAGGCGGCCCGTGTCGATCGCGAAGATGCGAGGGCTGTCGGTAAGTTCTCGCAGCAGATGGATGACAACAATATCTTCTTTGCTGAAACTGCAGGCCAGGGCGATGCGATCCCCAAACGCGTTGAGGGCGGCTTCGAGCGTGCCGTGAGCGTCATCCCGACTATTCAAGCTGTCCATATCGATGTCCATCGCGATCATCCTGTCTGAGAGCATTGCACCGCCGTCGGCGGCGTTTTATATTCATATTCCTAGTAAGGTAATTTGGGTATTTATCCTGTCAAGCGCCGACGCGGTGTTTTTCGGGAGATGAATACCGGGGAGGGTGCGAAGGCAGGCGGCCGGCGGGCCGGGGGCGGGAATCGGGCGGTATGACTTGTGCAGTCAACAGGTTACAGGCCGGTGCCCCAGTAGTACAACACCAGCGCCCTGTTGAAGCCATAGCCGCTGGAGTACCGGTTTTTCTGGAACGGCTGCAGTTGATACAGGGGTTTGCCGCGGTAGAAATCGCGTTCCGTTTCCGTATGGCCGTCGCCGAAGAGGATATTCTGAGCGTCAACGGTGACGTTATCTGAGCTGTGATTGATGAAATTGTCGTCGATGAGTTTATTGCCCCAGTCGTAATGGCAGACATTGTCGGCGGCGAGGACGCGTTTGTCGAGGTCGGGGTCCCGACTCAGCCGTGCCGGGATACGCTCGCCGTAGTTATATCCGCCGTGAAAGCTGTAGGCCTCTTCGGCGTCAGCCAGCCATTGGTAGGAGGTGAGCAGGGCTTCGCCTTCGCCGCGTGGATTTTTGACGTCCAGGGGAGTGCCGTTCACCGCGGCGATCCGTCCTGCCTTCGAGGGGCAGACAAGCAGGTTGCGGGTCAGACTGTAGTCTTTCCAGATGGAGACCGGCGTGCCATAGTGCTTCCAGAGGTCTTTCTGGTTATTGGCTACATTGTAGTCATGCCATTTCAACGGTCGCAGGCCCTTACCATTCCAGTCGTCCTTCATCCAGTCGGTGCCTTCGAGACGCCAGAATTCGAAGTGCGCGTATGGTCCCCAGTCGCCGCCGGCATTGGCGCTATTGGTTCGCATGGTCTGTGGGAACCAGCCGTCTTTGTCATCGGCCTGGAGATGCGCCATTGCTCCCAGTTGCTTCAGATTATTGATGCAGGCAACGAGTCGAGCGGATTCCTTCGCGCGCCCGAGAGCCGGCAGCAGCATCGCCGCCAGGATGGCAATGATCGCGACTATTAATCCGGCATGCAAATAGGCGACACTCGTCATGCTGCTGCATATGCGAT
>CAYLNH010000018.1:0-49082 GCA_964384625.1 uncultured Lentisphaerales bacterium | reverse complement strand
GCGGCGGGAAAACAGGGGAGGTGTGCGGACTTCATACCGGTGACAGATCCGCAAGCACCGCAGGTTCCCAACCTCTTGAGAGTCGGGACTCAAGGCAAAGAAGGGCAGTAATCGAGGGCTTACACGGCTCGCCGTGACCCCCTTGAAAATCCGGTGATGAAATGCTAACATATTGAACTGGAGCATGTTAAATTCATCATGGATGAACCTTTGCGACGTCGGGAGTCATATATGGACAGACGGCGATTCACTCTCATTGAACTGCTTACGGTTGTTGCTGTCATCGCGATCCTGGCGGCGCTGTTGCTGCCCGTGCTGGGCCGGGCGCGGGAAACGGCACGGCGCACGGTCTGTATGAACAACCTGCGGCAACTGATCATGGGCGTCAGCCTGTACGCCGGCGAACACGCGAACCGTTGTCCGCCGGCCTATCGGACAACGTCGCCGATGAACTTCTACTTCCTCTACTACGACAATCGGATTCCGCGCAATCTGGCGGTTCTCTATGATGCCGGGCTGATTGCCGAGCCGTTGGTGTACTACTGCCCGTCTCGCCCGGCCGTCGGCCAGCTCGATGATCCCTTCATCCCGACGCATCCGGTGAACGTCTGGGATGGTCCGCGCGTGCGGACCCCGTACACGACCCGGTTTTTCGAGATCGACGGCCGCCGGCCGCGCCCCGGCATCCCCTATGATTGGCGCCTGCAGAACTTCGCCGACCGCGCGGTCTATGCCGAACAGTTCGCCGTGGACGGCTGGCGCAGCGGCGCGATCGTGCAGTACCAGGCGCACCTGCGGCAAGGCTGGAACGTCGTGAATGGCGACGGTTCCAGCCGCTGGATTACCCCCGGGCCATTGGCGCAGACGGCAAACTCCAGTACACCGAGTGAAGCCAAAATGCTGATGCTCTGGGACGAGATCGACAACCGATAACGTCAGCCGGGGCGCCAAGCGTGCCGGATTCGATTCCTGCTCTCCGAGAAGAATCCCCCGTCCCCACGGCCTCGCGCAGAATGCTGCAGCCGTTCCCGACCCGCGGCAGCCGGGGTCCCGACGCATTCCGGCAGGCGACTTACTTGCCGGGCTTTGCCTTGCGGAAGGCGCGCAATGATTTCACGTAGGCTTCGGGGTTGCCGATGTCGAATCGTTCGCCTTCGACGACCTGGCCGATGAAACCGTCTTCCTTGCGCAGTTCCTCCAGACAGCAGGTCAACTGAAACTCACCGCGCTCGCGAACGTTGTTGCGAATGTTCTCTTCGAGATAATCGAAGATCTGCGGCTTGAGCACGTACTGGCCGAAGACCGTCAGGAATGTGTCCGGCTCCATGCCGTCGACGTGCAGGTGCTCCGCCGCGTACTCCCGGGTCGGCTTTTCGAAGAACTCCGTGATCGACAGCAGCGGCTGGCCCGCCTGTTCCGGGTCCTTCTCGAACACGCCGGTGACCGTTCCGAACCGGCGGACGGCCTTGCCGGGGGTGGCCTGGACGCCGACGACGCTGGTGCCGACCTTGCGGTAGGTGTCGATCAGCTGCTGCGCACAGGAACGCGGCGTCGACGAATGATAGAGATGGTCGCCGAGCAACAGCAGGAATGGATCGCTGCCGACCCAGTCTCTGGCGCAGTAGACCGCGTGGCCGAAGCCCTCCTGCGCGTCCTGCGGCAGGAAGGTGATGCGATAACCGATTTCCATCAGGTACTCGCAGTACTTCTGGTCTTCCTGAGACAGCTTGTTGAAGTTCTCGATCGACGGCGGCAGGCCGAAGATCTCCTCAAACCGCTCGAGGTCGTCGGTCTGCACCAGGATACAGATTTCTTCGATGCCGGCGCTGAGGGCCTCCTCGACAATCGCCAGGATCACGGGCTTCGCCCGGCCGGTGTGATCGATGACCGGGAAGAGCTCTTTCTTCACGGCTTTGGTTGCGGGGAACAGGCGCGTGCCGAAGCCGGCCGCCGGAATCACTGCTTTGCGCACGCCGCGGCTCGAACGGATCGTCAGGTCCATGCAGGCCATGCCGAGGTCGTTCTCGATGATCTCCTTGATCTTGTCGCGGCTTTCGAGGTCGCGCGCAATCAACTGGGCCGATCCATCACCCTGCGAACCAACGCCCTTGCCGCCGCAGATCAGCGGCTGGATTGGTTCGTAGTTGAGCAGCCTGTGCAGTACCGGCGCTTTCAACTGCGATGGGCAGGCCGGTTCCAGACAACGGTCGAATTCGCTCTGGGCTTCGCACATCAGTTTGCCGAGGCCTTCGACATCACCGGCCTCCAATGCCGTCACCGCCTGTTTCACGATGCGCTTGTTAATCGGGCCAAGGTACTCCTGCACCGTTTCCTGCAGCGGCGTTTCCGCAAAGGGATAGCACTTGTTCAGCTTGCTCAGGATCTCCTTGGTATCCTTGCCGGCCTTCAGGTCGACAACCACCAGATGGATGTCTTCCGGCACGGAGACTTCCTGCACGTCGATGCGGTCGGCGTCGAACTTCATCAGGATTGGCCGATTGCCGTAGGCACAGCCCTGATCCAGGCGGCCGCAGCGCGACGGCGTCGTCGTCTCTCCGGCATACGCCAGTTCCATCTCGCCGCGGACCGTCAGCTTCAAATCGTAGATGCGGTTGAAGGCGCGGGCGACGAGCACACAGATGGCGGCGCTCGACGACAGCCCCTTCTTGATCGGCAGGTCGGTCCTGTAGTTGTCGATCTCCAGGCCGCGGACCCGGGAATTCGTCGCAATCTGGTAGGCCACGCCCGCGGCATAGCTGTAGAACCCGCCGTCTTCGGCCGCCGCCAGCAAGGCGTCGCTCTCCATCGCGACTTCGAACGGTTCGCAGCGCCGACCGTCCTCTGCCGTGGCATGAATGACCAGCTTGGACGGATGAGCTTTGGCTTCGGCATAGATGCCCTGGTTGGTGCCGGTGATGACGGCGTAGCCTTTCTCGACGTCGGCATTGATGCGGCGGTAGCCGCCGGCCCAGTCGGAGTGCTCGCCAAACAGACAGATGCGTCCCGGAACAAATAGCTTCATGCCCAATAACCTCTGGTCGTTAGGATCTCGTGGTCGCGTACACTACGGCCCTGTCCGGTTTGCATCAAGGTCCGCCCCGACTTCCTGCCGTTTCGAGAACCAGGCATTGCTGATCCGGCAAAAGCGCGGCAATGTGGAGGCCCGCAACATAAACCTGGAGAGTGATCATGCCGTCCGAATCCATGCCGCGCCGCACCGAAATCCTGCGCCGGAACTGGCGCTTCTGCCGTCAGGACCCCCTGGACGCCGCTGACCCCGACTTCGATGACTCCGCGTGGTCCGGCGTTACCGTCCCCCACGATTGGGCCGTCGCCGGACCGTTCGACCCGGAACACGATACGCAGGAGCTGGCGATCTGGGAAGACGGCGAGAAGAAGCCGTCAACGCATGTCGGCCGTACCGGCGCCCTGCCGCATGTCGGCGTTGCCTGGTATCGCCGGCAACTGGAGATCCCCGCTGACGCTGCCGGAAAGCACTTCCGGCTGGAGTTCGACGGCGTCATGAGCCACAGCAAGGTCTATGTCAACGGCATCGCAGTCGGTTCCTGGCCCTTCGGCTATGCCTCCTTCGCCTTTGACGTTACCGCTGCGATTACGGCCGGCGCCGCCAACACCATCGCCGTCCGCGTCGACAACAAGCCGGGGGCGTCCCGCTGGTATCCCGGCGCCGGCATCTTCCGGCACGTGCGCCTGGTGACGCTGAATCCCGTTCACATCGACCACTGGGGTATAAACATCACGACCCCGGACATCAGGGACGCGGCCGCGACCGTCCGGGTGCGCACGACGGTCGTCGGCAGCGGGGCGGAACTGACGACCCGCATTCTGGATCCGACCGGCGTCGAAGTCGCCGGCCAATCCAGTCCGCCCGCTCCGGGGCATTCCTTTGACCAGACCCTGACCGTGCCCGATCCGATCCGCTGGGAGCTGGACACCTGTAAGCTCTACACGGCCGTCTCTGAATTGCGGTTGGACGGCGAGCTTGTCGATGTCTGCGAAACCCCCTTCGGCCTGCGCGAAATCGAGTTCACCAGAAACAACGGTTTCCGGCTGAACGGCAAGCGGGTGCAGTTGAACGGCGTCTGCCTGCACCACGATCTCGGCGCGTTGGGCAGTGCCGTCAACCGCCGCGCGCTCGAACGGCAACTGGAGATCCTCCAGGGCATGGGCTGCAACGCGATCCGCACCAGTCATAATCCGCCGGCGCCCGAACTGCTCGAGCTCTGCGATACCATGGGAATTCTTGTCATCGACGAAGCCTTTGATGAATGGCGCGCCGCCAAGGTGCCGAACGGCTACCACATTCTGTTCGACGACTGGGCCGAGAAAGACCTGCGCGCCCTGATCAAGCGCGATCGCAACCACCCGTGCGTCATCATGTGGAGCATCGGCAACGAGATCGGCGAACAAAGCCTGGAGGACGGCGCGGCAGTCGCCGGATTTCTCACGGAGATCTGTCACGACGAAGACCCGACCCGGCCCGTGACGGCCGGATTCAACTCGTCCGACAACGCGATCAAGAACGGCCTGGCCGACGCCGTCGACATTCCGGGCTGGAACTACAAGCCGTTCAAGTATCAGGAATATCGCGACGCGCATCCGGACTGGATCATGTACGGCAGCGAAACGGAATCGTGTGTCAGCTCTCGCGGTTTCTACTACTTCCCCGTCGCAGAAGAGCGCCACAACAGCGGTGTCCACGAACATCTGCACATGAACGCCTACGACCTGTCGGCGCCCGGCTGGGGCTACGCGCCCGATCACGAATTCGCCGCGCAGGAAGACTGCCCGTTTATGCTCGGCGAGTTCGTCTGGACTGGTTTCGACTATCTCGGCGAGCCGACGCCGTACAAGCACGAGTGGCCCAGCCGCAGCTCCTACTTCGGCATTGTCGATCTCTGCGGGCTGCCCAAGGACCGCTACTACCTGTATCGCAGCCAGTGGCGCCGGGACGTGGATACGCTGCACCTGCTGCCCCACTGGAACTGGCACGGCCGCGAAGGCGAAATCACCCCGGTGCATTGCTTCACCGGTTTCGATACGGTCGAGCTGTTCATTAACGGTGAATCCCAGGGCGTCCGCCGCAAAGACCCGAAGGAGGTCCTCGGCCGCTTCAGACTTATCTGGGACGATGTCAAGTATGCCCCCGGCGTGATTAAAGCCGTGGCCCTCGACGCCGACGGCAAGGTCCTGGCCGAAGCCGAACGCCGCACGGCCGGCGCCCCGGCCGGCATCCGGCTCCAGCCCGATCGCGATGTGATCCATGGCGACGGACTGGATCTTTCCTTCATCACCGTGTCGATCGTCGATGCGGCCGGGACCATCTGTCCGTTGGCCGACAATCTCGTCCACTTCACCGTCGCGGGCGCCGGCGAGATTGCCGCCGTCGACAACGGCGACCAGACCAGTCTGGCCGACTTCCAGGCAGCGGCACGCCGCGCCTTCAGCGGTCAGTGCATGTTGATCGTCCGCTCGCTTGACGGCGTCGACGGCAAGATCGCCATCAAGGCGGAAAGCGACGGACTGGATTCCGCCGGCATCGCCATCACAGCAACGACAACGGCGTAGGTGGTCGCGGCGTAAGTTTTCCAGCCGGGGACGGAGGCCGGACGCCGGTCCGGCAAGGCGCCGACGAACAAGCGATGCGAGCATCGTGTCCCACCTTGGCGGGATACATTTCGTGCTTGCCCCGCTTTGCGGGGGCAACGCCGCCGGCCGGATGCTTGGACCCGTTCTCCGAGTTGCCCGTTTTCGGGCTCGGGGGGTGTTGGCGACAATGGGTAGGTGCTGCAGCACAGTAACCGTTATCACGGCGACAAAGACAGGACCTGACTCATAAGAATGGAGATTAGCCCATTGCTGATAAGTGCACTATAGCTCAAGGCGCGCGCGACAAACAGAACCCGTAGAGGGTCGGCATTGGCCGCAAAGGTTTTTGCGTTCCCGCGTGTCAAGCAGAAACAGAACCGTTGGGAGCCCCGAGGATTCTGTCGCAGACATTGCTTTTGTGCCTGATTCATGGCACTTTACAGCGAATGTTTGCGTTCGTCCGGGGTATCCCCGCAAATTGACCACGATCGCCTGATCCGGTTATTTCTCGATTGTAGAAGTGACCGGGTGGAGCGTACCCGGACAACGAAATTGGCGCCTGCACCCAGCCTCAAAAGAACGGCTGCAAAAAGTCACAAAAGAGGATGCGTCCGCACCCCGTCAAAACGGGGCCTGACGTCTCCGAAAACAAAGTAGCCCGCCTCTCCGAGGCGGTCAGAACTAAGCGGTCCACCGCGCCTTGTATCCCCACTTCATTATGTCGTTGCACGGAGTGAAGCGGCCCGAAAACAAAGTAGCCCGCCTCTCCGAGGCGGTCAAAACTAAGCGGTCCGCCGCGCCTTGTATCCCCACCCATTCGGCCGTTGCGTGGAGCGAAGCGGCCCGAAGACAAAGTAGCCCGCCTCTCCGAGGCGGTCAAAACTAAGCGGTCCGCCGCGCCTTGTATCCCCACTTCATTATGTCGTTGCACGGAGTGAAGCGGCCCGATAGACGTCCGGATCTGTTTAGCTACAAGAAATCACAAAAAGCCACAAAAGAGGATGCGTCCGCACCCCGATGAATCGGGGTTTTGATGCCTCCGAAGACAAAGTAGCCCGCCTCTCCGAGGCGGTCAAAACTAAGCGGTCCGCCGCGCCTCGTGCCCTCATGCCATTCAGCTGACCCCGCCATTGCTTTGCGGGGCCGTGGCGGTCAGAAAACATCCGCTACGCAAGGTCGCTATTTAACGGAATTCCCATGACCTTATGGCATGGACGACAAGAACCAGAACCAAACGACACAGAGCGACGAACTCCCGAGTTACAGCGCCGACGGCGTGGACCTGACACTCATCCGTTGGATGTTGTCCTTGACGCCGGAGGAACGGCTGCGCCGACTAGAGGAACAGGTCGCTTCGGCCCGGGAACTGCGCCATGCCAACGCCGCAATTCAGCTTCCTCCAAATTCTTGAGGTGCTCGCACGCCATGCCGTCGAACATGTGGTCGTCGTCGGCGTCTGTGCTGTCGCCCACGGCGCCCCCGTAACCACGTTTGATCTGGACGTCTTATACGGTCGGGCGGCGGACAACAGCGACCGCGTCCTGGACGCGCTGGAGGAGCTCGATGCCTACCATCGGGAGCCCGGAGATCAATGCCTTGCCCCGCAACGCCGCATCCTTGACGCCGGCGGCCCGGCACTGTTCATGACAAAGTTCGGCCCGCTCGATTTCCTCGGCGATCTCGGGGGACGGGAACTGACGGCACTTCGTGAACACACAGTGGAACTCACACTGGAATCCGGACTCAGGTTGCGGATCCTCGACCTTGAGACGCTGATTGATGTCAAGGAACAAGCCGGTCACCCAAAGGAACTGGCCGTTCTGCCCATCCTCCGCCAGACCTTAATCGAAAGCCGCCGGCAGGACTGACGGTTCGCGGGTTCCTGCAAATGAAGTTGCCCTGAAGTACGCTCTAATCCTTGGTATCCCCGGGTTCCTGGTTGGCACATTCCTTGTGTGCTCAGGCGTAAAACGACTGGAGCGGCTGTGGGACTCGTTGCCGGAAAACCGCAACAACGGAGATAACAAAGATTGACTGGACGTATACGAAGACGTCACTTACAATCATCTCCCTGATGGCCGGAATTCTGATTCTTACTGATGGTGGGTCCGGCACCGACGGCGGCGAATGGAAGCGCGTTCCCGGTCTGGAAGGTAATAGTAAGCATGCCAATTGAACCGAAACCGAAACTGCTGGCGGCGCTGAATGCCTTCCTGGCGGCGCTGTCGTTCTGTACGTTCGCCTTCCTCTGCCTCCTCCTTGTTGTGGCGGCTGAGGACACCGATCCCACTGGCCGGCAGTTGTTCGGTGTGATTGTCGTCGTCACTGGAGGAGCGCTGGTCTACGTCCTGCTCTATGCCGCGACCGCCACGGGCCTGATGCTGCGTCGGAAGTGGGCTTATTCGCTGCATGTCATCGGCGCGGTTGCCGCGGCGTTCACCGTTATCGGCCTGGTCTACACGTTGTTCGTGCTCTACTTCGACTGGCTGCCGGAGAGCCAACCAACTCCTCCTGCGCGTCGTCCGGCGCCACCGCCGATTCCGCCAGGTACTGTTGCATCGAGCCCAGACAACAGCGTTCCAAGTGACGAAGGGAGCCTTCCGGAAAGCAGTGCGGAGATGTCTGAACCGCCGGCGGATTCCTGTACGGCAGAACCGTCATCGATCGACGACAGTGCGGAGTCCGTGGAACCTGCAGAACAGGAGCCGTTGCATATGGAGCTTTCCATGACTCTGGACGATGTCGTTGACGCTCGCGTGCGAGTCCTTGAGAAAACGAATCATATCGTGCGAACGCAGCGACTGTTGGCGCTGGTCTTGGGCGTGATCGTACCGATCTTCTGTCTTTTGATCGCGTTAGTTACTGGCTATGTCATTATGTGCCTGGCCCTTGGTGTTGTGCTAACAGGAATGGCCATTGCTGTGGCTCTATCACCTGGCTTCCGGCGTTTCCTGCGAAAGGGGCTCCTTGTGAGCACCAAGAAACACCTGGCACAAGTACTTGGTTCATCCGGCCCGATTGCTGCGGAGTATGAGCTCTCTGCAACGCACCTGACACATAGAACGGACTTCACTGAGATCCGAGTGCCGTTACGGAACTTGACGGATCTCGTCCGTAATCCAAACGATCTGGAAGTCTGGTTCCGCGGCGGCGGCCTGGTGATTCTGCGTGACGAGACCTTCAGTGCCCCCGAAGAGATACGAGCATGGCACGAGCGTATCGAACAGGCCCAAAGAGCCGATAACGAGTGAGTACGGAGACTACCAACGTGGGGCCTCTGCCATTGTGCCTTGTGCACCTGCTCCGCGGACCCCGCTTGTGCGTGGGCATGGCCGTGACGGTCCGAATCGTAACGTGGGAATCTGTCCCGCGAACTCCGGAAACAACGTGGGGCCGACACTCCCGTGGCGGCCTGAGAGAGAATCAGTGGCTGAAACTCGATATATGCTGGATAAGATGATCCCCAAAGGACGACATCTCACAGTTAGCGCACTGATCCTCATCGCGTTCTGCAGTGTGGGCTGCACGACCGGCTACTGGGTGGACCGCGGCCGGGATGCGGCGGACGTGTTTACAGGAACATTAGGCGGCGGAATTGGCGCCAAGACGAGAATCGGTCCCTTCCGAACGGGGTTAATTGCTAATATGGATGTAATGGGGTTGCGTGGTGGTCGGCTGCTGGTCGATAGAAGCGAGTTCCCTTCTCTGGTGGACCTGGAAGCGGTAATCATGGGTATGGACTGGGCCTACTATGCGCGTGACAGGCGGGCAAAGGGATACAGCACGAGCTTGATTGCACCGTACGGCGTGGTGCCGTTTATTCGCCTGCCTGATGAGCCGGGGACGTGTGCTTCGTACTACACACAGATTGAGGTCGTGGTCGCCTGCTGGCTGGGTTTCAGACTGGGCTTCAATCCGGGGGAGCTACTTGATTTAGCGCTTGGGTTCGTTGGTCTGGACATCTACAACGACGACTTGGAGCGACAACAGGAATGAAGCGGTCCATGCTGAATCTGGTTTTGTGCAACGCGCGGCTGTGGGCATCCATCATGTTCGTCCTGCCATGCCCGATCGTGCCCATGCTGATCTGGCTGGGCGGGCGACGCACAACCTTCGGGCTCGGCGTTGCTGCACTCATTGCAGTGATCTTGACGGCCGTGGTCATGAGCATCGTCTCGAGTTTCTTCCTGCCGGCATGGCGGGCAGCGAGGACATTGCTCGCGAAGGGCGCCGAAGTTGAGGGCGTGGTCGTCGCTGGCGGGAGTGGGTACAAGGGGATGTCCACCATCGCATTCGAGTACGAGTTCGACGGCGAAACCTATACCAGTGAAGGCACGCACTCGGCCCGCGCGGCAGGCGAACCTATCGCCCTCCTGGTTGACCCAGATGATCCTCAAACGCATCTCGCAATCGACTGAGACCACGGTGCAAGAACATGATCATGCGTGGAAACAGCAATTACAGCCGTAGTCCGGGATCATGAATCGAGTACTACCCATTCTATTCCTTGGCGTTCTTCTCTGCGCCACGGGTTGCGGCATTGTTGTGGTCCCATACCGGAAGACGTTGGATCTTCCCGGGGCAGTGGTCGTGGTTGACCACACAACATACAAGCCAATTGCCGGCGCCAAGGCTGAGTTCCATTATTGCGGTCGTGTGCCGTCCTGGTACCCGCTGAAGCATGAACCGCCGTGGTGGTCCGGTGGTCCTCACGCCCGTGATATATCGGATATTGAAGTAAAGGAGGTCCTTGTCGCCAGTAGTGTCAGTCCCGGCACTCTTGCGTTCGAGCCGACCAAGCGATGGGCTTTTGCCCAGCTCTGGTTCCCGATCGGTCTGCCGCTCGGCGGCGTCCTCTACCGCGAACCCTATGGCTTCCTGCGGATCTCCGCGCCCGGCTACAGGCTCCTGGAATTGAGTAGTAACTGCTTCTCCGGCTACAGTCTCAGCTGGGGAAGACCACCGGGAAATGGGCCACCGATTGTGATGAGCAACCGCGGCCCGCCTAGAGTGTTTCTCACAAAGATGGACGCCCAATCGCGCAAACGACCGAGAGTTCTGCCGCGGTCGAAGATCCTCACGGATCTGTTGGCGGCTAAGGGAATGAAGAACTGCATCGAGACACCGCATGCTGTTTCTGTGGCTCTGTTGGCAGAGCGAGTGCTCGACCAGCCTTGGGGAGCACTGAAGACGCCAGTCGTCAAATCGGCGAAGGTACCGAACTCCTCAGTCCCCGCACTTCGTGACTGTCTGTTCACCGAGAAGAGCTTCCAGACAAGATACTGGAACATCGGGGGCTTCCCAGACTACCGTGTCACTTTCCTCAAGCCACCGCATCGACTCGACGTCGAGATCGAGATACTGAGCGAAGGGAGTCGCGTGATCTTCTATGCCGATGGCGAACAGGTACACAGCTATCGACATTTCACTGAGGACAACCGGGCCACATTCCTGAAGCTTGTGGAAAGGCTTCTGGAGGAGCCCACTATTGGGAAAAACAAGGGCGAATGAAAGTACTCCTACTCAGAGCTGTACTTGCGGCATTTTCGGTTACCGTGGTGTTTGCCTGCACCGGATGCGTCACCACGTTCGGCTCGCAGTACAGACTGACCCCAACCGATCAGAGCCGACATGGCGAAGCACTCAACTGCGTCTACCGGACCGCCAACAAGCATTCATTCACAAAGCTGGATGCAGACTACGAACAGGTGTTCCAGCTGCAGACGGAGATGGAGTTCGAGGGGCGGCCATGGAAACGAAAGATCTGCCTGAGCATGCATGAACACTCCCGGGAAATCCGGATCGATCTGGAGGAGAGAGGTTCTCGGCCACACAGTCCGGCATACCATCAGGTCAAGGCAACACTGGTCAACGAGATCCGCAAACTCATCCCGCGCTACAAGGTCCGCTACCGGAAGTTCGGATCGGGCTACCCGTGGTTTGCCAAGTGGATTGAACTCCAAGGTGCAGACACCGATGAGTAGACTCCCGCAACTGGTTCTAACCCTGGTCTTGGCGCTTGGCTTCGTAACGTCTGCTGATGACAACGAGGTGCTGTCGGACAAGCCGCCGAAGGAGATCCCCATTGAGCAGATCGTGAAAGCCCGGAGACTTCGTGCAATCAGGATCGCGCAAACGGCCCAGGGACGGATGCACGCCGCGAAGGGTGAATGGAAGCTGGCGATCGAAGCTCTGACCACAGCCGAGACTTTGCTGAAAATGCACGACAGACCGCGGCCCGAAATCAAGGAGGCTACGAAGCAGGTCCAGACTGACATAGGCCGTTGCTATCTGCGTTGGGCCGAGACAATGCTCGAAGCGAACCGCGATGCCAAGACTGTCGAAGTAGCTAAGAAGAATCTCGCGAAGGCAGTCGAGTATGACGTCGAGTTGAAGGAGCGCGTACTGGAGATCCTGGCGGAGATTCGTCGCCCGCAGCGGAAGCCTATTACAGGGAAGCCAAAGCCGGACAACAAGGAGATCCTGAAACGGCGGCGCGACGAGGCGATGGCGCAATCGCTGATTGCCGCCGGCGACAAACTCCGCGAACAGAACAAGTACAAAGAAGCCATCGAGAAGTACCGTCAGGCCGAGGAGATCCTGAAGCGCCTTGAGCGGAGACCAGAGAAGCAAACCACGGGGGCGCAGACGGAACAGTGAACCACGAATCAAACAAATCGGACGAATCCGGAGAGTGTACGCGTCTGTGCCCTACGGCGGCTTGCCCCGACTCCCTGCGAGGTCGGGGCAAGCGAAGACGCCCACACGAGTGTTTCGCGGGTCCGAAAACAACGTTGGGCCGAACACTTTTACCCCGCCATTGCGGGGCCGTGGCGGTCTGAAAAGGATCCTGATTGGTTAGCCACCCGTCGTCGCGCAAGGCTATGCCGAGTTACGCAAAAAGCACCCGCCTTCGCGCAAGGCTACGGCGCGCCAGGCAAGAATTCACCAAAAGAGATGCGTCCGCACCCCGATGAATCGGGGCTTGACGCCTCCGAAAACAAAGTAGCCCGCCTCTCCGAGGCGGTTAGAACTAAGCGGTCCGCCGCGCCTTGTATCCCCACTTCATTATGTCGTTGCGCGGAGTGAAGCGGCCCGAAAACAAAGTAGCCCGCCTCTCCGAGGCGGTTCGAACTAAGCGGTCCGCCGCGCCTTGTATCCCCACTTCATTATGTCGTTGCACGGAGTGAAGCGGCCCGATAGACGTCCGGATCTGTTTAGCTACAAGAAATCACAAAAAGCCACAAAAGAGGATGCGTCCGCACCCCGATGAATCGGGGTTTTGATGCCTCCGAAAACAAAGTAGCCCGCCTCTCCGAGGCGGTTAGAACTAAGCGGTCCGCCGCGCCTCGTGCCCTCATGCCATTCGGCTGACCCCGCTATTCTATTGCGGGGTCGTTGCGGTCCGTATCCTCCGCTATCCCAACGTGCCTCATGCACCCCGCTTATGCGTGGGGGATTACTGCTGTCCGCCCAGCGGTTGGCCAAGGGCCTACCTGGGTACCCAAGTGAAGGAAAGGACACATCTTGCCCCGATTCATCGGGGCCCTGTTGCCGCAGGCAACCCAGAGGCGTAACGGGCATGACACAGAATGAAGCACCTGTTTCCAGGCCATAACTTTGAACTTACTACCCACGTCAGCATGCCTGACTTCTGCACGCTCCTGTGGAACGAGACCACGCGGATTCGCTTCTACGGCTGGGATGACGACCGCAAGCCGGCACGATTCCAGGGGCATGTGGGAACAGATTCCTTCGTGATCGCCCGCTATGACCGCGGCAGCAGTCGCTTCGTCGTGCGCCCGGTCGTCATCGGCCGACTTGCCGCCGGCGGGAATGGGTCAACCACCATCAAGGCAAAGCTGACACTCAACCCTGTTATGTGGGCGTTCATCCATACAGTCGCCTTCATGTTCATCGTCGCCGGCGCGTTCATGGCTCTGGCGGAAGGACCTCTTGCCTTGGTAGTCACCTTCGGCGTAGTGCTTGGCATCTCCTCCCTGCTGGCGCTCATCGGATGTGGCGGCATGAGCAAGACGAAGCAGGAGTTCACCGAGTTCGTACAGCACCTGGTTGACGAATAGAAGCGATGAAAAACATCCACATCAAATGGTGGTGGGTATGGCTGCCGGTGGTAGTGCCTTTGCCGTGTGTCTTCTGGCTGTTCTCCAGGTTCATCGATGCGCCGTCGGCCTTTGTGCTGACGGCGTTCGTCCTGATCATGGGCATCGGCATCGGAGCGATTGTCCTGATGCTCTCCGACGCCCTTGTCCGGCTGCCGCCCGGGTCGGTGTTCTCGGCGCCAGCCCCCAGCTTCTGGGATCACGAAGGCGACAGCGTCCTGCAGAAGGGCTCGCCGGAGGCCGACCGTGTCAGCACCGAACTGGCCATCCTCAGGTTCTGCACCGAGGTACTCAAGACCCGCGTCGAGACCGATGCCCACAGCGCCTGGATCTGGAAGACCAAACTCAAGGTGGCATCACTGATGGCCACCGCGCTGCAGCACCGCATCAACTGGGAGCCACCGTCATTGTTGGAGACGGAGAAGGAAGATGTCCTTGCCGACCACCCTCTGCTGCAGGCCGACGACACGCCCCCACCGGATCCATCCGGCCGCTACGCCAATGAACAGTGGTTCAAAGACATCCGCGCCAAGGTCGAGAAGTACGCCGCTTCAGTGAGGTCGGACTGAGTATGTGCCTGGTAAGATCACGAGTCACGCTGCAGATGTGCATCATGCTCCCTTGCACCGTGGTCGCAGTTGCGGGCGACTTGCCGCTCCTGTCTGTGACGAACAAGGACATCCCGGCAGCCGGCAAGACCCCGGAGTTGCCGCGTGATCCGGATTCGGAGCTATGCCGGCCGCTGGCTGTCAGCAAGTACCTCGATGAGATGCAGCTCAAGACCGTCGAGATTGGGCCGACCGACTTCTGGAACGCCATATCGCAACTGCAGAAGCTGTGTCGCGACACCCATCCGAAAGGCTACGGCATCAGCTTCCGCAGCGAAGTTAAGCCCCAGCGCAAGCTCCGGATTCGCATGCAAAACGTCACGGTCCGTCAGATCATCAACGCGATCTGTCATCGCTACGGCTATCGCTGGTACTGCGCCTGCGGCGTCAAAGTCCTGACAATTGATGCCGCCCAGGAACGAGAAACAGAACGCAAGAGGGCGAACAGATGAGGACAAGACGGTTCGTCAAAGCCTGTTTCGCGCTTGTTTACATCCTGGCGATAGTTCTGGTTCTTCATTATCTGGCGATGGCGGTGAAGTCAGGGAGGTGGAACCAGCTGTCAGATGCTCACTGGCGTAACATGAGGGGCGAGCATCCGGGCCGCGGACTCGAGTTCTTCGGACTCTCCGTGGCGGTAAGTGGTCTCTCGTGGCTCCCGCCGGGCAGCGTTCCGAAGCAACACGTTCTGGCGTGGCTCGGTGCTCCAGACAAGGTGTTGCCGGACGGTTCAGCATTCCTTTACTATTACGACGATCCACGGACGCCTGGCCAGGACTCGTTCGTGGTCGACTTCACCTCCAGCAACCGAGTGTCATTGATCGGCTTTACTCCACAGACCCCGCAAAGGGATCCGCTTCCAGGAGCTCGCCCGGTGCGGTTACGCCGCCAGCTGGCATCAACGCTTCCGGTATCTGATCTCTCTTCCCCATTGGTATATCTTGGCTGGGCGCTCCTGGTTGGGGCTGTAGTACCAGGCGCTCACTGCGCCCGCCGAAGGAGTTACTTCCGAGCCCTCCTGAATCCGCCTCCGCCGATTCCGACGAAGGCAAGCCCGCCGCCAATACCAGAAAACGCCCGCGAACCCGAATGACACAGAAGGCTTGACGCCTCTGTGGTCCGAATCGTAACGCGGCAATCTGTCCCGCGAATTCCGCACGCAACATGGCAGCCAAGAAGAAGAAACGAAGAATCCTGATAGCTGTCCTCACGGTCCTCCTCTGTTTGTCGGCCTGTGTAAGCAGACCGACAAAGACATCCCGCTTTGAGTCATGCTGCAAAGCCGTCGAAAATGAGGTGTTGACTCAATTTCTGCAACCCATCTGCTTGGTGGACTTTCCCAGCCTCTTCAAGAACGCAAAGGACCCGGAACAGAAGATCAATGAGGAGTCGCAAAAGGCAGTAGCAGACTTGATGGCTTCCGTTAGCATCCGTGATGTGGCAAGGAAGCATGGTCTCACGGACCTTTCGGATCCTGACAAAGGCTGGTTTGACGTCTGGAAAAGGACCCAGGCCGTTGACCGCGCAGCGCGGAAACGCCTTTGGCAAGAACATGGCTACGTGTTCGTCGCCGAGACCTCGCGGTGGTGTTCACCACGAGAAGCTCTCCGCTACTACTATGCCAGGGAAGTGAAAGACTGGTACGGCAGCTATAGGTCCAACATGGCGTCAGACATCACCCACAAGCATTTCGTTTGGGATAAAGAGAAACAAAGGTGGGAAGAGAAATGAGCGCTATCGGCAAGATGACCAGTCTATACCCATGCCAGCTGCACTGCGTTCCCTGCGCATATGTTGAACGTGGTCGCCCGGACCTGTTCGCTGAGGCCCTCGTGCTCGACGTCCCGCTGACCGTGACCGGTCTGGCTTTGGTCTCGATCGGGATCGTGAGGAAACGGAGACGGAAGAGGTCCTTGGTTTGGCACGTGTCCGGCGCTCTGCTGATCGCCGGCGCGTTGTTTTCGATGCTGCTGTTATCGTGTTACAGGCTTGCATGAATGGTAAGCACCAGACAGAAAAACACCTGTCTAGCCCTGCTGGAAGTGCTATAGTAATCGCATGAAGTGGAATGACATCATCCATCAACCAGTCAGCCGGATCACTGCGACGCAGCCGCAAGCAGACTCGGACCGATGGTTGACGCTGGTTCACGACCAGGGGTTGATGCGTACCCGTGGTGACCGCCCGGTACCGGCCTCGGCGCCTGAGGAGTGCCCCGAAACTTTGCTTGGCGAGTTCTTCCGGCCGGAGGCGGAGATATCGCTGGATGTGCTCCAGGTTGCCGGGTTGCTGCTGTGCGATGGCAAGCTTGACCGCGAGTTAGCCGCGTTCTCTGCCCGACGTGCAGGTGGCGGCCTGTACTTCAATTGGTTCCTGGCGCAACTGGATCCCGCCCTTCAGAATCCGCTGCCGGCGCAGGAGTTCCCCCTACATCGAAGCCGTTGGCAGAAGCCGCGAGCCGGACGGAGGCGTTCTCGTGAGAAACAGCGAGTTCATACTCAGAACACTTGACGCCTGCCTGAAGACGCAGTTGCAGATCCCGCTGCATCTGCTCGGCGGCGCGGCACTGGATCTGGTCTACGGCATTGAGCGCTTTTCCGAGGATGTCGACTGCATGTGTACAATGACCGAGGCGGAAGTCATCGACAGCGATGAGTTCCAGAACGCCTTGGCGGAGACTAATGAGAAACTGGAACCCGAAGGCTTCTATCTTACGCACATTTTCGACGAAAACGGTCTGGTCCATCTGCCGGACTGGGCGGATAGGCTGGTGAAGCCGCCGGCAGATGCTCCGGCGGCGGAGAACGAAGCGTTCATTCTGTTCATGCAGGCATGTCTGGAAAACGACGAGTTGCGGAAACGAGTGCTGGCGATTCTCCGTCTGGATTCACTCAACCGAACATCGCTGCTGAACACATGTTTTTCCTCACCGGAACTCCGCCGCACCGTGTCCGGTATCGACGCCGTAGTGCAACATCTCAAAGACGATCGCTTAGCACAGAGAGCCATCACGGTGCTGACCGCCAACGGCAAGGACGAAGAAGGCGGCTTCCTGCGCTGGCTGTTCGGCTGACGTTCAGTATTCAGTGTTGATGCTTCGCTGCTGCCTTGCGGCTGCCATGATGCCTTTGGCTCGTCTCAGCGTCCCAACGATCTTCTCACTCCGTGATCAAGGCGCGAACTCCGGTTGCATCACAAGCATCCCTGCTTGTGCCAGCCATGAGCAAGGATGCTCATGGTACATTTTCGGAACGCTTTTCAGAAGCTCAGGAAGGTACTCCCTGTCATCTCATGCCCTCATTGTGAGGAGCGGGATTGACCATAGTGCAGATCTGCACTATACTAAACTGCACTATACCGTTTAGTATAATTTTCGACTGGAGACCGCAATGAATCCATTCCGCTACGGCAGCACGGTGGTCGATGAGGCGTTCTGCTCGCGACCTGAACTCGAGAAGACCGTGGCCAAACACATCGCGTCGAACCAGAACATCCACATGGAAGGTGAGCGGCGAACCGGGAAGACCTCACTGATCATACACGTCGCCGGATCGCTCAAAAAGCGGATGCTTCTTCACTTCGACCTTATGCTGGTGAAGAGTGTGGAAGACGTTTGCGGCCGACTGGTAGATGGACTCTCGAAAGCAGCACTGTCGGTCGGCACCTTTGAAAAGGTGATCAAGAGCCTGGCCCATCTTCGTCCGACGGTCAGCGTGAATCCGTCAACCGGTGAACCGTCACTGTCTCTGGCAGCAACAGGGGACGCGAGTCTGGCCGGGAAGTCCGTTGTCGAACTCCTCGAGTTCGCCCATACGAGTTTTGCCGGCAAGAAGCCGATCATCTTTCTTGACGAATTTCAGGACCTCCTGAAGATCGCGGATGCCCAGCAGGTCTTGGCATTGCTGCGGAGTTCCATTCAGAATCACCATGGTTGCGCCTATATCTATTCCGGGAGTTCCCGAAGCGACATGGACTCGATCTTCCGCGATCCGGACAGCCCGTTCTTTAAGTCGGCGATTCCGGTACCGGTCGGTGGTATCGACCGCAGTACCTTCATCCCGTTTCTTGTGAAGAAATTCCGAACCGGCAAGCGACGCGCGTCAAAGGGAGTCGTGTCCGAGATTCTGGATCTGGTGTCCGACAACCCGGGTGATGCGCAGGAATTATGCAACTGCCTGTGGGAAGTGACGGATGCGGGTGACGACCTGTTGTCGGACTCGGTAGAAAAGGCGCTGACCGCGATCTTCAGTCGTGAACTGCGGTATTTCGAACAGGTCATCGATAGTCTGACGCCGTTCCAGAAGAGGTGTCTTCACGCGATCGCCGTACTCGACGGCTTGGGGATCTATTCAAAGCGTTTCTTCGAGTTGACCGGGAGCGCGAACTCGGGGAGCATCACCAGAGTGATCGGCAGTCTGCAGAAAAATCGCGTGATCTACAGCCGCGGCAAACAGCTCGTGTTCGCCAGCCCATTCCTCAAGCTCTGGCTTCTGCGCAACCCACATGTGTAGACGGGCAAAAGGAGTTCTGGCTGTGCTGTATCGACTCGGACTGGTCATGTGCCTAGGGCTTGCCGGCTTGCTCGCTGGCTGCAGCAGTGGGCGCTTGGTTGATGACCCGGCGTTCGTTGAGGAGTGGGAGCAACTGGGTATCGGAAAACAGATGCCGCTTCGGCAACTGCCCGCGCACGTTCCGGCGCCGGATAGCAAGATTTCGCTCTATGCGGACTTTTCCTCCCGGCGGAATGGCCATCTGGACTTATACCTTATCAACCGGGCGGCCAGCTACCTGTCCGTTGACACCGAGGAAGGGGACCCCTTCTGCAAACTGGAGGCGAAAGCTGGGGGACGGTGGCAACGGGCGCAGACCCATGTCTATGGCTGGTGTGGCATGAGCTACTACGCCGTGACGATCAAACGGGGCCATTTCGTTAAGTTCAGGGGGTACGCCCCCGATAAAGGCCCCCGCCGCAAGGCACGCTACAGGTTCTATTCAAAGGATGGTCTTTCGCTCCACAAAGAAGACCCAATCTACTCGGACGACGAGGATGGTGAGAAGGCTAAAAAGGTCTCGTCCAGAATCGTGTCGAACGCGGGCGTGTTGCGGGTGCCCAATGCTCTCCTCTACCGTGCCGGTCGCGACGCGATGGCGGTCCGATTTGGAGACTTCGCGTTGGTCGCTGGCATTGCCACCGGCAGGGTCGCGACGCAGGAGTCAACTGATGGAAATTACACGAGTGACGCTCGGTGGGATGCGATCCGGCGATTGGAGGAGTTCCCGCCGGAGCAAAGCAAACCTGTGCTGCATGGAATGCTGAAAGACAAGTCTTTGTCGCAGGCATATCTGCGGCCAACACTACTTTCCCTGCATTCGCTGGCCCCGAAGGAAGCGCAGCAGTTCTTCCTCGATGTCACCGCGGACCGCAAGCATCCTTGGCGTAATACCCTCATCAAGGAGTCATACTGGGAGTTCGGCGGAAGCAAGAATGCGTTGGTCCGTAAGCGCATAGAAGCAATCTGTTCCGACCCCGAGGATCCGGGATTCCTGTTTGCCTTGGAGCGAGGCCCATGGCCGGACAACGAGGCGTTCCGCCGGAAGATGCAGAAGATAATTGAGGATGATTCTTTGCCGGCAGCGCGCCACGCGCGGATGCGGGAGGCATACTTCAACAACGTGCCGAACTCCGTGTTCTCGATCGATATCGACACACCGGGCCGGAAGCCCAACAGCTGGACCCCGCGGTTTGTGCGCGGCAAACCGATTCGCATCGAGCTCGTGATCGAGAACGACTCCATTGAGCCGATCCGCTTTTCCTACCGCCACCCTTCCGAGCTTGTCGTGATTCGCCATGCCGGTAGGTATGAGGACAAGGAGCCGCCTCGCGCCAAGCGGCTTGAGCCGTCTGTTAAGCCGGGTCAGAAGCCGACGGAGATCAATATCGCGGCGAAAGGCAAGCATCGAATCGCGATGGACCTGGCAGAGCTCTACGATTTCTCTTCCGGCTATCACATTCTGGTCTTCCGCGGCCGCATCCGGTCATTGCACTACTCGGCCACAAACGAGTGGTACTACCATCTGATCGTGGACAGTGCAGACACTGACATTGATAGGAACAAGCCCAAACCATAACCCAAAGAGGATCCCCGTGTTCGGACGTGGAAACAGCAACTGCAACCGTAAATTCTATGGTGCCTTCCTGTTTGGCGTTGCGCGGACCGCACTCACGGTTGCCTTGGCAATGCTCATACTCGCCTGCACCGGATGCGTCACCACGTTCGGTTCGCAGTGCAGACTGACCGCAACCGATCAGAGCCGACACGGTGAAGCGTTCAACTGCGTCTACCGGACCGCCAACAAACATTCATTCACCAAGCTGGATGCAGACTACGAACAGCTGTTCCAGCTGCAGACGGAGATGGAGTTCGAGGGGCGGCCATGGAAACGTAAAATCGATCTGAGTGTGCACGAACACTCTACTAGGGAAACCAGGATTCGTCTGCAGGAGACAGGCACTCGGCCACACAGTCCGGCATACCATCAGGTCGAGGCAACGCTGGTCAACGAGATCCGCAAACTCATCCCGCGCTACAAGGTCCGCTACCGGAAGTTCGGTTGGGGCTACCCGTGGTTTGCCAAGTGGACCGAACTCCAACGTGCAGAAAACGATGAATAGACTGCTGGCTACGAGAACGCCGTCAAACGGAAGGCAGTAGTGGAATGACAGCCGCCAACATGGATCTGATCATCACGGGCTTCTCCAGGTTCGTTGGGTTCGTTGCGCTTGGAGCAGTCCTGTATTTCGGCACCCTCTTCGTTGTTCGCAGACTCCCATTGCGCACAAGATACGTCGTGCTGTTGGTCGTCTTCGCAGTGGCTGCGTGGCTGTCTCGTCTCCTCGAGAAGGCCAGGAACCCAAGCTGGGAATGCTACCCCAACCAGATCGCTGAAGTTGCCGGGTACGAGTACGGCCGCGCAACGCTGGTATCTTGGATGCTCGCAGCACTCTCGTCATTGGTACTTCTGACTTGGAGGAAACATGGTTCAGCAAGTGCAGGCCCTGACCAAGCTGGTGGAGACCCAAATGAGTAGACTGCTGCAATTGATGTTTGCGTTGGTCCTGGCATTTGGAGTGCCGGTGGTTGCGGATGACGACGAACAACTGATGGATAAGCCGCCTGAGCCGATCCCCATTGAGCAGGTTATGGAAGCCCAGAGACTTCGTGCAATCAGGATCGCGGAAACGGCGCGTGGCCGGTTGCATGCAGCGAAGGGCGAATGGAAACAGGCGGTCGAAGCTTTGACCACCGCCGAAACGCTGCTGAAGATGCACCACAAAACACGGCCTGCCATCGTAGAAGCATTGGATCAGCTTCGCGTAGACCTTGGCCGTTGCTATCTGCGCTGGGCCGAAACGATGCTGGACGGCGACAGAGATGCGAAGACCGTCAAGGCCGCGAAGACGAACCTGGGAAAGGCGATCGAATACGACATGGAGCTGAGGCAGCGCGTAGTGGAGATCCTGGCGGAGATTCGTCGCCCGCAGCGGAAGCCTATGGCCGAGAAGCCAGAGCCGAACGACAAGGAGGTCCTGAAACGCCGTCGCGACGAAGCCCAGGCGCAGACACTGATCGTCGCTGGCGACAAGCTTCGTGCACAGGAGAAGTACAATGAATCCATCGAGAGGTATCACCAAGCCGAAGGAATCCTGAAGCGCTACCAGGGAAACAAGAAGTGACTTCGACGCGCCGCAAGGTCCTCCTGCGATTGGCGATCATCGTGCCGGTGCTGATCCATACTGGCGTTGGCGCCTGGTACGGCACGAACAAGCTGGTGGCCCGGCAACTGTCGCTGATCCATCTGGTCGAGATTGGGGATGTGGAGGGCGTTGACTATGTGTGTCGATGGGACGCTAATCAGGTCCGGCAACCTGCTGAGATCGAGCACACACGAAACCTGGCCAATCGGAGTGGGGCCGTTTGGGTGAAAGAGACGGTGGCACCCATTTTCGTGGCGGTCATGCAGAACAATCCGGAGATGCTGCGATGCCTGATCCGGTATGGCGCGGATGTCCATGTGAAGCTGGGCAATGGCGCTGAGAAAGAGTACGTGTCGCAACCGAACTTCACTCCATTTCTCTTTCTCGCCCACCTGTCAAAACCCGAGAAGCGCATCGCCGCCGCTCAGGTGCTCCTTGATGCGGGGGTTGACATCAACACTGAGGATGGCTACGGCGGGACTGCGCTGAACAACGCGGTTTCGCAGGAGCGCGACGCGTTTGCCCTCTTCCTGCTCGAGGCCGGCGCCGACCCAAATTTCCAGGCCGGTCCGTACATCGACGACGTCGGAAAATCAGCGCCGCTGCACACGGTGTACGATCGCGTCGAGCTTGTCGGGCCGCTCTTGGCCCACGGCGCTGACATCGAAGCCCGAGACGGCTGGGGCCACACCCCACTGCACGCCGCCGTGGCAGCGGGTGCAGCGCAGACCGTTCAGGCACTCCTCGACGCTGGAGCCAGAGTCAATGCAGTCGGTGATCGGGGCAACACAACACTGCACCTGGCGATGTGCCGTCCGCTGGTTGTGGCGCAGCTGCTGGCGGCCGGCGCGAACCCGAATCTGCGAGACGAAGAGGGCAATACGCCGCTGCACGTCGAGTTCATGTACAAGCCGCTCTCGCTGCGATTGCTCCTGGAGGCCGGGGCCGATCCCGGTATCCGGAACAACGCCGGGAAAACTCCGGCGGATACGATCATGGCCGAGGAAGCCAAGGAGATGCTCCGCAACTGGAAGCCGGTCCGTGCGCCGAAGGAGGTCCTTGTACCGGTCGATCGCAAAGTCGTCGATCGCGGCGAACCGGTTGAGATCCGTGACCTTGGTATCGTGCTCCAACCCGTACCGGCAGGACGTTTCGTCATGGGCGCGCGCCTGAGCGCCGTGAAGAATGCTTTGATGGTGATGGCAGCATGGGACCCAACGATGAGCGCTGAGGACTGCTTCGAAGCGTACGTTGCAGAGTCTCCGAGGCGGTCCGTAACGGTCCGTCAGCGATTCTGGATGGGCAGCCATGAGATCACGCAGAGACAATGGGCGCTTGTCATGGGAACCGAGTTGCCGAAGTCCGGCAATGACCCCTTTGTCGGCGACCAGTTGCCGGTGCTCTCAGCCACGTGGGATCAGGCCGTTGGGTTCTGCGATCGGCTGACGGAACGCGAACGCAAGGCGGGCCGGCTGCCGAAGGGGCTGGTGTACCGATTGCCTACTGAAGCCGAGTGGGAGTATGCCTGCCGGGCCGGGACCAACGGCATCTTCCACTTCGGCAACAGCCCGGACAAGATGCATGAGTACGGCAACTACCACGATTCGTCAGCCGACCAACCGCCGGTGTATCAAGCCGGTCGACGTGACGGGCATGAGTACATTTCTCCAGTCGGCTCCTTCAAGCCGAACGCCTGGGGCCTGTACGACATGCACGGCAATGTTTCGGAATGGTGCCTCGATCGCTTCGGCCCGTATGTGGGAAGAGGTGTGAGCAATCCCCTGCAACTGCCGAAGGTCTCCGCTCGCGTCTCCCGTGGCGGCAGTTGGACGGCCCCGATTGCCAACTGTCGCGCGGCGACGCGCAAGGCGGTCCAGCCCAACGTCGACGGTTTCGACCAGGGCCTGCGCATCGTGCTGGCGTCACCGGCGAACGGCGCGTGGCGCGGTCACCCCGTACCGCCACCGGATCCGAAGGCAGAAGAGTCCGACGCATGGGGAACCCAGGAGGACACAAAGACCGGTACTCCCCGTAATCAGAACAGCAGTTCATGGGGCGACGACGATGACGCCTGGGGCGATGACGACGACGAGTGAGATGATGGCGTGGAGGCGTGGCGGGAACCCGGCGAATCCAAAATGGACGTCCGCTATTTTTGTTATATATTACTGTGATATGAGGAGTATATAACAAAAATGACAAAGACATTTGTTGGACGACAGGAGGAACTGCGAACGCTCGAAGAATCCCTTTCATCTTCGGGATCGGAACTGATCGTGGTATATGGACGACGTCGGATCGGGAAATCGACGATTCTGGAGAAGTTTGTCGAGGATAAGCCCCGATTCTTCTATCTCGGAGGTCGAGAGACCAAGCAACTGCAATTGCGACGGTTTGTCCGTGAACTGGGCGGTGCGGTGGGGGATACGTTGCTGGGGCAGACCCACATCTCGACGTGGGACGAAGCGCTGACCTTGTTGGATCGCGCCTTACCTGCGCTTGCCGCCCCGAACGGCAAGGCGATTGTAATACTCGATGAATTCCAGTGGATGTGCCGCGGCGCTGAGGAACTGCTGTCGGATCTGCAGCGGTTTTGGGACAAGAAGTGGCAGAAGAGCGACTCACTCATGCTGATTCTCTGTGGTTCCTCCGTGAGTTTCATGATGGGCGACGTACTGTCGCGCAAAAGCCCGTTGTTCGGCCGACGAACGCGTAGTCTGCGTATCGAGGCGTTCCCACTGGACGAAGCGGCGCTCTTTCTGCCGGGCTGGGGGCGCCGCGAAGTGGTAAAAGGCTACTTGGCAGTTGGCGGCGTGCCGCGCTACCTCGAATTGCTGGAACGCAAACGAACGGTGGAGGCTGCACTTCAACGGGAAGCCTTTCAGAAGACTGGCTTTTTGTTCGACGAGATCGAGTTTGTTCTGAGTGAGCAACTGCAGGAAACAGAGAATTACTTCCGGCTATTGGAGCAGATCGCAATTCAGCCAATGGGCGTGCGCGAATTGGAGCGGGCGACGGGTATCGGTGCGGGGCAATTGGCCTATTACCTTGATCGGCTCCAGCTGTTGGGATTTGTTTCGCGGCATCTCCCTTTCGGCGCTGGTCCACGCAGCAAGACGGTGCGTTACCGGCTGGAGGACTATTACCTGCGTTTCTACTTCGCTTTTATCCGTCCGTCGCAAGAGCAGATCAAGCGACAGCGGCAGGGGATAAGCTTTGTGGCGGCCACGCGCGACCGTTGGCATCCCTTTGCCGGGTTGGCTTTCGAGCAACTTGTACGCGACCACGCCGACCGAATTGTCAGGGCTGCCGGGTATGACGTCGGTATCCGCGAAGTCGCCAGTTTCTGGCAACGCGCAACGAAGCGCAAACCAGGATTGCAGCTGGATGCCGTGATCGACCTGGACGCCGACACGATGCTCGTGTGTGAGTGCAAGTGGACAACTCGTCGCGTGGGTTGTGGCGATGTTGACCATTTTCTCAGCAAACTCGTACACGCGCCGAACCCCGAGGACAAGACCGTGGTTCCGGTGATCGTCTGCCCCCGAGGCGTGACAAAAGATGCTGCCGCCAGAGGGGTGGAAGTCGTCATGCTTGATTCCCTCTTTGCCACACCGGGCAGACGCTGAAGAAACAGGCTGTCGATGAAAAGGCAATGAGAGTCTTTCTGCACAGAACTGTCTCAACATGGATCGGGCGGTGGCTTGCTTTCGTGCTGCCCGTCCTTCTTTGCGTTCTCTGCGTCCTCTGCTGTTCGTGCCGGACGACTGAGGGGGATATGTGGCGGGCTGTGGCGGCGAAGAAACCAGGAACGGTGTCGCACATGCTCGCGGCCAACCGCACCTGGTGCAAGTCGGGCAACCAGGACGGGAAAACCATTCTGATGTTTGCCGCGGAAGTCGGGGATCCGGAGACCCTCGAGGTACTCCTGCGCGTGGGCGCGGATCCGAACCGCAGTGACGCGAACGGCCTCACCCCGCTGCATATCGCGGCCGCAGCCGGTGACGCGCCGATCGCGAAGGACCTCCTTCAGGCCGGAGCCCGACCCGCGCTCCGCTACGGCAAACGGAAGTTGTCACCCATCGGGTTGGCCGCGCACTTTGGTCATGCGGACGTCGTCAAGGTCCTCCTTGACCGCGGGGAGTCTCCCGAGTCTGTCGGGCCGACCGGCAAGGTCCTCCTGCTTGAGGCATGCGCCGGCGGCTTCGTCGACACCGTTCGGCTTCTGTTGGACCGCGGCGCGAAGGCCGACGCCGTGGACACCGACGGATGGTCCGCTCTTCATGTGGCCGCCTGGAACGGGCATTTGGCCGTCGCCCGCTTGCTGATTGCGCGCGGCGCAGACGTCAACGCCCAGGGCAAGTACGGCGGGCATCCGCTCGACGCCGCAGCGCGTGATGACGGGGACATGGTGGATCTGCTCCGGAAGCACGGCGGCATTTTCAAGCAGGAGCGTCTGCTGAAGGCTTACGAGCGATTCGTGTTCCCGGAGATCTCGTTCGAGAATGTCCGCCTTTCGACGGCGCTGGATACACTGAAGGAGAAAAGCCGTGCGATCGATCCCGATGGGAAAGGGATTCTCTTCATGCTGGTCCTTCCGATCACTTTGATCCACAAAGACAAGGTCGCTGCCAACCACGACGTCATTGAAGAGCCCGAGGACGACGACTGGGGCGGCGATGACTGGGGTGAAGACGATGACTGGGGCGACGAAGGTGACCGCGACGTCCAGAAGGATCTCGTACGTGTGACAGTCGATCCATTGGTGTCGTTCTCCGGCAAAAACGTCAAAGCCAATGCGATCATTCTGGAGTTGTCCCATCAGGCTGGGCTTTCCGTGAAGGTAGAGAAGTATGCCATCACCTTCACCGGTCACGCGGGCAGTGCTTCCGAGTTGTATTTCCTTCCCGTCCATAGCCCCGTCCTGGCCAAACGGTTCAGGACGGATCTGCAGGGCTTCCTCAAGGAGAACAGCGTCAAACTCGCCCCGCCACCGCCGTTCGGGGTCACCGAGAGCATCAGCTACGACGAGCAATCCGGCAAGATCATCGCGCGCATATCTCGACGCACCTTTGCGCGGCTCGAGCGCGCACTGCAGGCGCATGCGACGCGAGCGTACTACCTTAATGCCTTGGAGTACTGGCGTGACTGACGAGCAACAGCCGGGAATCCAATACTCATTCGTGCAGGAGGGCGAATACGTTCGCTTGTCGGACGGCTGCATGTACCCGAATGAAGATGTCCGTCGAACCAACCCGCTCCTGGTGGATTTGGCTTGCGGCATCGGACGTTGGCAAGGGCAGGATCGCTATCCAACGGGACACAACGCTGGACCGAGTGTATGTCCCACGCATCTGCACGATGACCGGGGAACCGGCGACACGACTTCATGCAGTGGGGCATTTTGTTTGGCCGATATCGGACCAGGCATACTCTCTGCTCCAGCGCGGCGAGCGTGGGAGTGCGGAGTCCTTGATAGCCTTCTTGCTTGTCGGGCAAGCAGTCCTTGCTGTGGTCTTCGCGTCAAGCATGGTCCATCGCGGGCAGATGCGCGCAATTGCCCCTGCAGAACGGCCAGTCTTCCTTGCGTTCGCCGGCGTCGCGCTGGTTTTGATCATACTCCTGGCAGGAATCAAGATCTGCCGTCGGCGCACTCCCCGACTGCCGCTGAAAGTCTCCGGCCCCTAGTACTACGGAACGACATTCGTGACGTTCCGTGATCCTGCCGTTGCGCAGCGGTTCATCGCACTCAACCAACTCGCCTGGAAGATCAAGGATTGTGTCGAACCCAGCGAGCGATAATCGATGAACCAGATATGCAGTCAGTGCAGAAAGCAGTTCGACGCCGACGCCATGGTGCAGTTCGGTGAGGACTGGGTGTGTGCCGGCTGCAAACCTATGTATGTACAGCGGCTGAAAGAGCAGGGCCGCCCGCCCCCGTCGTCCGCTACTTGGAAAGGTGTGGTGACCTTCTTCATGGGATTCTTGACCCCGTTCCTCGCGGTGCTTGCGTTGTTGGCGCTATGGCTGCGCCGGAGTGTCTTGGGATGGGCGTTTGCCGGCGCCGCCGTTTTGGTGCTGCTCGGCCTTTGGATTGTGCTCGTATGTCGTCGTAGGCCGGCCGAATAGGGCGTGGCGGGCCGCTGCGTAAGGCGATTGCCTGGTGGTCGGGGATGGCTAAGTCGTTTGTGGCAGGCATATTGCTTTTTTCGACGCGCGCATAGGAGCTCAGGAGTGGCCCTTGAGAATCTCGGCGAAGGATGTCCTGACCTAAATGTGATTTGCTGCAGGACGTAGAGGCGGTCTTCATCCCTGTCTTCTTCGACACGCCGTGGAATTCTGCGGAGCCGAATCTTCTCAGTTTGGTGAACGATTGGGGTGTCACCGGCGCTATATGAGAGAGGATAGGCCGAGGTACAATGAAGACGCTTACGAAGATCGTGATCACTGCTGCGATGGCTGCTATCCCCGTCCAGGTCAGCGGGTGCGCATTCACACATCTCTACACGTGTTCCCGGCCGGTTGTTCGCATCCCCGAGGTGGGGGGAGTGACGCAGGTATGGATCCGGCGGGACGGTGCTGTGGCCCTGGAATTGAAGGAATCCGGAAGTCTTGGATTCCGGGTCATTGAGGCAGAGGCTTTCTGCGGATGGCTGGAAAGCCATGGCATGTCCAGTGAGCGCGGGGCTGCGGACCCGGTTTCTGTGGTATTGCATCCGTTCACCGTTGGGCCGTTACTTGACGGCGTCGGCGAAAAGACGGCTTATCGGACTGCCAAACCCGACTGGGACGAAGACGACGTTGTGCGACGTGTACGGGGTTCACCTGACGTGGAGTACTTTGACTATCAGAGCGGGAAGACCACCTATCGCGTGGCGTGTTGGACGGCAATTGGCGGAAACAGCGATAGTAACCCTATTGCCCTTGTCGGCTGCATGACGCTTGATATCCTGACCTTCCCGATCCAAGCTGTTCTCTGGTGTGCCGTGGGCGTCAAAGTGCTGATATGTGGTTAGTCGCAGAAACGCCCGAAGCTAAGCAATTTTCGTGATGCCAGTATCGATCTCATTCCTGATCATCTGTTTCGCCGGGCTGGTGGTGCTCGGGCTGTACTTCTACAAGGCGCATAACGCGCGACATGGCAGGCGGCTGGTGTTGGCAGGAGCTGGGCTGTTGCTCCTGCTGGGCGCGTCAGTGACGTTTTCCGGTTCGACGGCACCGGCCTGGATTACGGCTGTCGTTGTGGTGCCGATTTGTTTCTGGGATGTCTTCGCCAAGCGGTCGGCGCTGCATCTCGCAGCCATGGCGGGTGAGTGGGAGGAGGTCATTGTGCTGATCGAGCACGGTGCGGACCTCAATGCCGTTGACAGTGACGGCATGACGCCGTTGATGGCAGCTGTTGTTGCCGGACAGGTGGAAACTGCTTTGGAGTTGATCCGACAAGGCGTAGATGTGAATGTGTCCACGGACTCTGGCTGGACGGCATTGCATGCCGCCGCCAGGCGGGGCGATACGGAAGTCGTTCGCGCCCTGTGTGACGCCGGTGTCGACGTCAACGCCCGAGTCACCGAGAAACTGATGTGCGGCATGACGCCACTGCACTTGGCCGGTACTGTAGCAACAGCAAGTGCATTGTTGGCTGCCGGTGCCGATCCCTCAGCAGTCGATGACGGCTGGGCAACACCTGTGGACACCGCCGCTTCCACCGAGATCGCCGAGATTCTGCGGAACCAGGGCGGCCGCCCTGGTTGGCGGCTGAAGACAGTGAAGAGCGATTGAGTGATGGCAGAAGCGAACGGTAAATCAAGGCGACAGCTTGCCGCCACAGCGCTGCTGTTGGCGCTCGCCGCGCTGACCGGGTGTGTCTCGCAGAAGGCCCCGGCAGACATGGAAATCGGGCGACCGGCCAGTGGCATGCCCGACCCCGCGGCAGAGACACGCAGTTGGCTGGCAAAGGGGACCGTTACCAGAATCGTGTTCCAGGACGATGAACTCGGAACCGTCATCGACTATCTACAGAGCAGTGCAAGGTGGCTGAGCAAAGACTACTTATGCATCAACTTCGTTGTCCTGCCAAAGAGAGGCGAGAACTGGCGGAAGCGGAAGATCAGCCTACGACTCGAAAAGGTCCCGCTACGTGATGTGGTTGCTACGCTCTGCAGGGACATTGGCTACAGATACACGGTTGAGAAGTCTACCGTTATCCTACTGCATCCCAGTCGCAAGATAGTGGACCCGGAAGTGGGCAAGCCCAAGGCAGGAGAGCCCGATCCGGCACAGCGCCTTCGGAAGGTTATGGACAAGTGCGTGCTATCCAGCTGCGTCTGCCAGTATCTGTCACTGGGAAATCTGTTCAGCCATCTGGGGGTGCGCACGCGAGAGCTTGATCCTGAGGGTGTCGGCGTGACGTTCATCGTCAAAGCGGGGCTGTGGTCGCAAATGAACAAGGCCTATCTGGAAGACTTGCCCGTGAGTCAGATCATCAGGTACATCGCGTTCGCCGGCGGCCTGAAGATCACCAGCATCAGAGACGGCGTTGTCACTCTCACCGGCGAACGAGTCGCCGTGAAGAAAGAAGACTGGGGACTCGAAGTAATAGACGACCCCGCTCCCTAACTGGAACGGTCTGCGATCGAGCGTCAACGAAATATGAAGCGGAAGACATGGAAGCATGGCGGCCACCACGAACTGGCTGGAACACGTCAACGCTACCGGCTGCTGAACCTTGGCCGTCTGATCCGATGTCTGGGGCATATGGACGAAGGCCCTGATGCCTTTCGGCAGTGGTACGTGGACACGTTGTCTGAGAAACTGACTGCCGGCGTCTTTGCTCGTGAACCCTACTGGACCGAAGCCTTTGCGGTTGGCGCCCGGGGTTGGGTCGAAGACATTTACGAGCGCTTCGGGTTCCAGCGCGAGAAGATCCTCGCTGCACCGACGCCGGCACCCCAAGCATACCCGGACTCGGAAACCACGGACCAGACTGAACTGGCCGATGGTGACGCGGTCTACTACATCGAGGGGTAGGAGCACTAGCGTGAATTTTCATATGCCAATATGCCAATATCGAATCTAACGGCCGTTATTGGTTTCGTCAGGAGTTGCACTCTGTTCATGTACAGTAGATTAACTGCAATTCCTATAGTCAGACCCCGTCATTAGTCTGTGGCAACACTGCAGTCGTACGTTTGCTGCTGGAATCAGACGCCAATGTCAACGTGCTCGACAGCCGAGACCGCAGTGCATTGGACATCGCGCTGGCAGTGGAACCCAAAGAGAACCCTTTCGGCGGCGAGTCGCTGCCCGTACCGGAGTCTGAGCTGAAGGCTGTCCTCCGCAAGCACGACGCCAAGACCGGCGCCGAACTGAAAGCCGAGAAAGAACACGAGAACGGCAAAGAATGACAGGATCGCATAGGTTGACTGTTCGTATCATTGTGCTTGCAGGCGTGGCCGCATGCCTTCTTACCGGCGGGCTCATCGCTCTGACGAGGAGAAACACATCCGGTAGCCTGCCCCAACTCATGGTGTGCGTTCAGGAAGCCGACGTGCAGCAAGTCCGGAAGATGCTGGCACGCCACCCGGAACTGGCGACTGAACGGAACGAAAACAACGTTTCAGCCGTGGCGGTGGCTGTGGCTAAAAACGATTTTCGGATCGTTGAGCTTCTCGTGGATGCCGGTGCTGACGTTGAACAGCGAAACGAAGAAGGAAGATCGCTGCTTCATTTTGCTGCCGTAGCTGAAGACAGTCGGATCGCCGAGAAACTGATCGAATGCGGAGCGAATGTCACTTGCATAGACGACGCCGGAGACTCTCCGCTGCACTTTGCTGCAGCACGCGGTACACGGAAAGTCGTTCGCGTTCTTCTTTCGCATCACACCTCACCCAAACTGCTGAATCACGCCGGAATGTCGCCGCTGAGCTTTGCTGCTGTTGCAGGCAATACAAAAACTCTTGCCGTGCTGTTGGATGCATGTCCTCGTTATTGGGAAGAGGATGTTCTCCCGCTGCATTATGCTGCCGGGAAAGGCCATGCAGAGGCTGTTGAATTGCTCCTCGCCGACGGGGTCGATCCGGACTCTGCAACGGCGGATGGCTATACGGCTTTGCACCTTGCCGCGGAAGGAGGGCATGCAGCAGTCGTTGAAATCCTGATCCGTCACGGTGCAGACGTCAGACAGAAAACGCCGACAGGTTCCACAGCCTTAACGCTGGCGCAGAAGGCGGGCCGGCAGAAGATTGTCGACATTCTGCGACCGGCGGAAACCGAATAGGAATCGAAACAGTAGTGAAAGCACAGGGAAAGATGCTGCTGCGTCTGGCAATCGTTCTCATCGCGGTCTTGTACGCAATCATCAAGTTGGCGTCGGCTGTAGGAGATCCGGGGATTGCCGGGTTATTCACACCGGTGTTCAGCGCGATTGTCGTTGTCGTCGCGTTGGAAATCGTCACGTTTCGGGCGAGACAGAAGATCAACCTGAGTTCTCTTCTTCTGCTGTTGGATGCCGTCGTGCTGGGCTGTTTCTGGTTGCTCGTCTGCACCAGCCCGGTATCGGAGAGCTCAATAGACCAATCTCTGCTTACGCATCTGGCGGCGATGCTTGCCCTGTTTTTTGTTGTCTCCGGAGTGGTTGCAGTCGTCGGTATTGTAATGGCTGTTCGTCGCTATCGTATCGACTGCGAGGCGTTCGGGAAACATGCGGCCATGGCAAGGACAGCTTCGCCGGCAGTTTCGCTCGTGGCCTATGTTTACATCCTGGGATTTGTCGTGCTTGGGATGTGGCGGAGCTTTGGCATTTACCCCTGAACGGCATGGTCTGCCAAAATGGGCTTCGTACCGACCAAGGAGGAGAAATGAAATCCAAACACTGCAAGGTCCTCCTTCGCCTGGCGGTCATTGTTCCGGCGCTGTTGCTCCCGGCATACGGCGTGTGGTACGGGGCGAACTGGTTGTGTGCGCGGCAGCTGTCAGCACGTGAGCTCATCCAGATCGGCGACCATGGCAGCCTGGACTATTTGCTTCGGTGGTCCGGCAGGGACCTAAACCTGGTGGAGAGCGATGGAAGTCCGCAATTCCAGGATAGCCTGTTGATGTATGCGGTTCGGTTGCGCCGTCACGAGTGTGCCCGCGTACTGCTCAAGCACGGGGCTGACCCAGATGGTGCGGCGCGGGTGTTCGCCGAGACCGGACGGGAGTACTTCCACGAACATGCGCCCTTGGCGAGCGCGGCGAGCAACGGCGATCTGGCAATGTGCGCACTGCTTCTTGAGTCAGGCGCCGATCCGGATGCTCCTGCCGACGCATACCATCGGACAGCAATCAACTACGCTTCGATCAAGGGCCAATGGGAGATTGCCCAACTCCTCCTTGAGCACGGCGCCAACCCGAACTGTCCGCGAGATGATGGTGTGCCCCCAAGATGGCCTCCGCCCATTGTCGTGGCTGCAAAACAATACGAATGGAATGCAGTCGCGTTGTGTCTAGACCATGGTGCTGACCCAAACGTCGACGACCGTTCGGGCCGAAGTGTTCTCGCCCTATGTCTCATGCAGGCGTGCGCCACTGATGCGGAGAACCGGGATGTTGTGTTGCGTTTGATCGCGAAGAAAGCTGACCCAAGCTCAGCCGATGCGCTCGGGGTGACCCCATTCCATTGGGCCGCCGGCACGGACGTGACGATTGTTCGCGCAATGCTCAACGCAGGCGCGAACGTCAACGCTCGTACTTCAGATGACGGCCACACCCCACTGGACTGCGCTGAGGAGCCCGAAATCAAGCAGTTCCTACGCAAGCACGACGCCAAGACCGGCGCCGAACTGAAAGCCGAAGCCGTAAACAACGAAACGAAGAAATGAAGGCAAAGGGACGACTGTTACTCCTTCGCGGCGGCGCGGCAGCTGTCATCCTGGCAGTCATCGGGACCATCGCTATCGTGCACTCACTCTCTCCTGAGAGCAGGTTCAGGCGTGCCTTTGGTGTCTCCGTGCCGGGTGGAAGCCGACGCATGGGGAACCCAGAAGGACACAAAAACCAATACTCCCCACAACCAGAACAGCAGTCCATGGGGCGACGACGATGACGAAGCCTGGGGTGATGATGATGAGTAACCCGCGCAACCCGAGACCACGGAAGATCCTCTTTCGCTCAGCGGTCAGTGCCCTGGCTCTGCTACTCAGATGATCTTCAAACGCATCGCGATGGACTGAGGCCGTGGTGCAAGAACATGATCATGCGTGAAAACAGCAATTATAGCCCAATTCGAAATGAGCTGGTCACGCCAGTTTTCTCGCGCAAATCGCTTGACTTTTGAGCCTTGAGATGACGAATTTAGTTACATGCTTGGTAATATACTGAAGGCGTAATGTGTGATGGAATTTGTGAATCGTGAACGCCAGCTGGCGAAGCTGGATGAGTTGCTTGGCCGGGATGAGGCACAACTGCTGGTACTCTACGGTCGGCGGCGCATCGGCAAGACCGCACTGATAAACCACTGGCTCGACCGGCAGGTCAAAGCGAGTGGGGTCTACTGGGTCGCCCACAAGAGTTCATCGGCAATTCTGTTGGACAGTTTCGCCCGGGCTGTTCAACGGTCAGCCCTTAGCCTTCCGCCGGGAACGCAGTTTTCCGATTGGCAGGCAGCGCTTGAGTTTATTTTCGATGCGTCCCGCAAGGACACGGTCATTTTGGCGATCGACGAATTTCCCTATCTGCTCGCGGCGGTCCCGGAGTTCGCCAGCTTGCTTCAGATGGCCTGGGATCAGCGCGGGGAAGACTCTCGGTTGTTCCTGGTGCTTTCCGGTTCGCACTATCATATGATGCATAAAGAGTTTCTCGCCGGTACCGGCCCGCTCTACGGCCGCAGTACTGCGGATATGCTGCTGGAGGAAATCGAGTTTGACCAGATCAGGCACTTCCTGCCGCGATACAGCGCCGAGCAACTCGTGGAAGTTTACAGTATCGTCGGAGGCGTCCCGAAGTATCTGGAGATGTGGGATGATCGTCGACCGGTCAAGGCCAATATCCGGGAACTGATTCTCTCTCCGGTGACGATTTTTCGACAGGAACCGGCGTTCATTATCCAGGATGAGATCTCCGAGCCCCGCACATATATGGCTGTCTTGGAAGCGCTTGGTACCGGCCTAAAGCCGCCGATTGCCATTGCTCGTGAAGTTGGTATTGCCAACACGCATGTGGGCAAATACTTGAGTACCTTGATGGACCTGCGGTTTGTGCGTCGCATCATCTCCGTTGACGTCCGTAATGTCGGCAACACCCGTCGGAGCCGCTACGAAATCCGTGATCCGTACCTGCAGTTCTACTATCGCTTTGTCGCGGCCAATCTGGATCTGTTGGAGCAGGACCGTATTGACCGGTTGATGACCCTCATCACCGAGAGCCTCCCGGCATATGTCGGCAAGACCGGTTTCGAGGAACTGGCTCGTCGCCGGATCACGGTTCTGGGGGATACCAATCAGTTGTCATTTATCCCCGAGCGTGTCGGCAGAATCTGGACCCGATCCGTTGAAATTGATGTCGCCGCAGTTGAGAAACGCAGTCGCAACGCCCTGCTTGCAGAATGCAAATGGACATCGCGCAAGACAGATGAATCAACGTTGAATTCGCTGATCGAGCGGGGCAATCAACTGCCCAAACTGAAAGACTATGCCATCCGCTACGCGCTCTTCTCGAAAGCCGGGTTCACCAGGAAACTGCAGCAACGTGCAAAATCCAAAGGTATCTTGCTCTTTGCCGGGCCGCAGATGGATCTATTGACGTGAAAGGCTTGCCAATAAGCCGATGACCCGGATTTATGGCAAGTGTTGGACCAGGGCCATCAGGTCCACATCATTCCGGAGAACGGGAAGTCCACAACATGGGCGATTGGCGCGTTATTTCTTGAAAATCGGGAATTTTATTCCGTATTTTCAAGAAACTTTAGCGGAGGCGTGCGGTGTTTGTTGAGCGACAGGGGATCCTGAAGCAGCTGCGGGCCGCGCTCAAACGCAGCCGATGTGCCGCGGAGATCGCGTCGTCATTGCAGGTCACCGGGAAGACGGTCCGTCGGTATCTGGACCAGTTGAGCGGCGCCCACATGGTCCGGCAGCTGCCGTCCTGGGCGGAGAACGTCGGCAAGCGCGTGGTGAAGGCGCCCAAGGTCTACATTCGGGATTCCGGTATGCTGCACACGTTATTGCGCATCGAGAGCCAGGCGGAGTTGGAGAGCCATCCCAAGTTCGGGGCTTCGTGGGAAGGCTTTGCCCTGGAGGAGCTGATGTGCAGGTTCGGCGAACGCCAGGCGTACTTCTGGGCGACGCATGGCGGCGCCGAGTTGGATCTGTTGATCGTCCGGGGAACCACCAGGCTGGGCTTTGAGATCAAGCTGAACGAGGCTCCGAAGACGACGAAGTCGATGCATATCGCGCAACGCGATCTGAATCTTGACCATCTGTGGGTCGTGTATCCGGGCGACAAGACGTTTCCGTTGACCGAGACGATCACCGCAATCTCCCTGCCGGACGTGCTGGCTCTGTCGACCAAAACCACCTACGGAAGTGACATGCGCCCGTCAGACCCCGTCCTGGTCGGAAGCAGGTCTGGCGAGCATGACATGCGGTGTTCATCTGAACAAGTTCATGAACGAGAAAACTGATGGCAATTTCCGGCTCGCTGCATCTCCGAACCGCAAAGAAATCCGGCTCGTGGGTTGTTCCGGAACTGCGGGGCATAGCTGGATATTGGGCCGGGCCGCGGCATTGTTGAGCAACAGCAAAACCACGCATTCCGGAGTGACACGATGAAGGTCCTGATCCTTAACGGCGGCAGTTCCAGCCTGAAATACCACCTGCTCGACATGCAGCGGGAGACAACCGTGCTCAAAGGCAATGTCAGCAATATCGGCGGCGACACAAGCGGCCACAGCCGGACCACTGCAGACGGCGACAAGACCGCTGACGCCGTGGACGCCCGGGACCACGATGTCGCCCTCGAGATCGTCTTTCGGACCATCGAAGCCCAGGGGGTCGGCGAGCTCCCGGTCGTGGGGCATCGTGTTGTTCATGGCGGCGAGAAACTGCAGGCCCCGGTTGTCATTGACGACGACATCGAAGCGGCGATCGAGGCCTGCTCGCCGTTGGCGCCGCTGCACAATCCGATCAATCTGCAGATCGTCCGAACCGCGCGCCGGAAATTGCCGCAGGCCCGTCATGTCGCGGTGTTCGACACGGCCTTCCACAATACGATACCGGATCACGCGGCAGTCTACGGCATTCCCCACGAGCTCTACGAGCAGGACAGGATCCGGCGTTACGGTTTCCACGGCAACTCACACGAGTACGTTGCCCTGCTGGCCTCGCAGTTCCTGGAACGGCCGTTGCGCCGGCTCAAGCTGATCACCTGCCACCTGGGCAGCGGCGCCAGCGTCTGTGCCATCGACCGCGGCAACGCGATCGACACCAGTATGGGCATGACCCCGCTGGAAGGGCTCGTGATGGGCACGCGCAGCGGTGATCTGGACCCGGCGATCATCTTCCATCTGGCGCGCGAGAAGGACATGAGCATCGACGAGATCGATCGTCTGCTCAACAAGGAATCCGGTCTCCTGGGGCTCTCCGGGGTCAGTAACGATATGCAGGAGGTCCTGCAGGCCGCGGATGCCGGGAATCCCCGGGCCCTGCTGGCGATCAAGGTTTTCTGCTATCGCGTCCGCAAGTACATCGGCAGCTACATGCTGAGTCTCGGCTGGGTCAACGCGGTTATCTTCACCGGGGGCATCGGCGAGAACAGCCGCGGCATTCGCCTGCGCATCATGCAGAATACCGAGAAGTACGGTCTCGGCGTCGACGAGGTGAAGAATCAACGCTGCCATGTTGTCGGCGACACCCCGGTGGTGGATATCAGCGCGCCCTCCGCCCATGCCCACGTGCTGGTGGCGCACACGAACGAAGAACTCATGATGGCGCGCAAATGTCTTGACGCCGTCAAGTACGCCCGCGGTTCGCACCTGCATGCCATGGACGGCGTGCGGCCGATTCCGATCGGCATTTCCGCCCACCACGTGCACCTGTGCCGGGCAGACGTTGAGGCGCTCTTCGGCGAAGGACATCAACTGACGCCGATCAAGGACCTGAAACAGCCGGCGCAGTTCGCCTGCGAGGAGCGCGTCAACCTGATCGGCCCGCGCGGCCGGGTTGACAACGTCCGTATTCTCGGCCCGGAACGGACGCAGACGCAGGTGGAGATCTCGCGGACCGAGGAGTTCAAGCTCGGCATCGACGCCCCCATCCGCGAGTCCGGCGATCTGGACGGTACCCCGTCATTGACGCTGGAAGGCACGGCCGGCAAGGTAGTCCTGCCGCAAGGCGTCATTTGCGCCAAGCGGCATATTCACATGTCGCCTGAGGACGCGGAGCAGTTCGGGGTCCACAACGGCGATCATGTGCTGGTCAAGGTGGCCGGCGAAGGGCGCGAGCTGATCTTCGGCGATGTGGTGATTCGGGTAAAGGACAGCTATTCGCTGGAGATGCACATCGATACGGATGAAGCCAACGCCGCCGAACTGTCTCAACCCGCGACCGGCGTCTTGGTCAGCATCCAGAGCCGCAGTGAGGCCCGCAACCGATAGGGGCCGCTTTCACCTGCCGCAAGCCGCCCGGGGTCGGGTGGTGCAAGCGCCGAAACAACAGCGCTGCGGCAAGAATCCGGGCCGTCACTCCGGCGGCGGCAGCAGCATTTTGATGGCGTTGCCGCCCATGCTGTAGTCGAAGTCGGAGCCCTGCGCTGACGTCCAGCGGCCGACATGGCCGTCGGCATAGCCGGTGTTCATGTCGGCGTCGAACCAGCCGGGGAAGGCGGCCGGATCCGCTCGATGCAAGGTCGCTTCCGGCGTCGCCGAGCCGGGGAACGGATGAGACATGCGGTAGATCCGGGCCGGGTAATGGTAATACGCCATGTCCGACACCATCGGGGTAAAGCCGGCATCGGTCATCTTGACTTTCGGCTTGAGAGCGGGAGTGCCCGTCTCCAGCCCGATCCAGCCCGGGAACAGGTAGTACGAGGAAAGCGTGAAGCGGCTGGACTCATCGTGGTAGTCGTCCTCGAACGCGTTGGAATCGACGCCGACGACCGGGCAGTGAAACAGGCGGACGGTCGGGACATAGGTGCCGAGATAGTAATGCAGCGATCCGCCGTTGCTGGTCTCCCAGCGGTCGGCTTCGTCGGCATGGTAGTTGATCCACCAGGGCGGGGCCCAGTAGCGGCCGCCGTAGTCATCCGTGGCGATGGTCGGCGGCAGGTTGCCGTGGTTGTCGCCGGCGTACATGGTGTAGGCGAAGACCAGTTGCCGCTGGTTGTTGGCGTCCAGCGCCAGCTTCGCCTGGTATTTCGCCCGGCCCAGAACCGGGAGCAGCAACGCCGCCAGGATCGCCAGAATCGCAATCGCGACAAGCAACTCAATAAGCGTGAAATCCGTTCGCTGCATACGCCGTTGTCTCCGCAGTGTGCTCATAAGATAGTCAATCCCGGCCTTGATTGGAAGGGCAACCCGGGTTACATATTGATCCAATGATCAACAATTTGTAACATAAGCACCGAAGTACATGGGTTGGAATCGGCGATTTGCGACGCTATTGGCGGACATATTGGAACATCAACGCGCGGCTCGGGTGGTTGTCGCCCGCGATCGCTCCCGGGCGCGCGTCGCCGGCGCCGGGCCCGCCGGCGTGCCGCGGCTGATGCTCAGCCTGGAAGGGGTCCGCAACCATCGGTACACGTATGACGGCGAGGTCCGCGAGGTGTCGCTGGATGCCGGCGACGCGCTGGTGATCGGCCCGGGCGCTCTGCTGAGCACCTTTTACCGCCGACCGAATCGCGCCCTGTCGGCGGTCTTCGAAGCGCACTCCGTCCGCCTCGTGCTGGTAACCGCGGACCCGGCGCCGGGCGAGGAATTGCTGGCCGGCCAGCCGGTCGCGCAGGAGGTCATCCCCGGCGCGCTGGATCGTCAGGGGCGGGCGATCCTGCAGGCGCTTCTGGCGGATGCCGGGGATACTACGGCCTCGGTTCGGCACCGTCTGTTCCAGGCGTTGCTGGACAAGCTGCGGTTGTTGCTGGAGACCCCGCCCGCCGGCGTCGGCGGGGCGCGACTGACCTGGCTGCGTGTCTGCGGCTATGTCGACGAGCATTTCATGCAGCCAATCAACCGCGCAGAAACGGCCGCGGCCCTCGGCTTGCATCCGAACCATCTGTCGCGTCTGTTCCGCCGCTTCGGCGAGCAGACGTTCACCGGCTATCTGAATGAACGCCGGCTCCAGCACAGCGCCCATCTGCTGTTGGACAGCAGACGGACCGTGGCCGACATTGCCGCGGCGTGCGGCTTTCAGAGCGCAACCCATTTCAATCGCACATTCAAGGCGCGCTTCGGCACGACCCCGAGTACCTGGCGCGGGACTGCGGAGGCGGGCAGGACCTCATAATTTTCCATGTTGCTGTGGTTAATTTGCCGGTGACAACACCATTCAGATCGTAAATTGTAATGTCATACCGAGCGGACAGGAGGTCCTTAATTGCAATGTCATACCGAGCGGACAGGAGGTCCTTATAAAAACCCGGGCGGCCTATCTGAAAGCGCCGTGGCAGTTCGAACTGCGCGACATTGAATTGCCGACCGCGCTCGAGCCCGGATGGATTCGGGTGGCCGTTGAAGCCTGCGGCATCTGCGGCACGGATCTGACGGCCGCAGCGAACGCGGCCGACTGGAAGCCGTTCGGCCACGAGATTGCCGGGGTCGTGGATGCCGTCGGACCGGCGGTAAGCAATGTCGCGGTCGGCGCGCGCGTCGCGCTGCAGTCGTCAAGCTACTGCGGCACGTGTGAACGCTGCCGGAACGGCCGGGTGGATCTGTGTCGCGGCGCTGTCGCGAGTTTCTGGTCGCAACCGGCAATGGGGTTCAGCGACCGGATGCTGGCGCCGGCCGACCACGCCGTGCCGTCTGAGGACCTGGATCCGGCAGTGGCCTGTCTGGCGGAACCGGCGGGGGTTGCGTTCGACCTGGTGCAGACGGCCGACATCCGGATGGGCGATCGTGTCTGTGTCGTCGGCCCGGGACCGATCGGGCTGGCGGCCGTGGCTCTGGCCGTACATCGGGGTGCGGCCCGGGTGGTTTGCGTGGGCCACAGCCATTCCACGGCCAGGCTGGCTCTGGCCGCGGAGCTCGGGGCCGACATCGTGGCCGAAGACGGTTCGCCGGCTGACGCCGCGGCGCTGCACAGACAGTTTGACCACGTGCTGATGACGGCGCCGACGGATGTGATTGTGCCGGGCCTGGCACTGCTGGCCTACGGCGGCGTCATGACCTATATCGGCATCGGCGTTGGCGACGGGATGATTCGGTTTGACGCGAACGATTTCCATTTCCGCAAGCTGCAGCTGCGCGCCAGCTTCGCGGCGCCGGCGATTTACTTCCCGGCCGTTCTGGAGCTGCTGAAAGCAGGAATCATTCCCGGAGAAGCCCTGGTTTCGCACCGCCTGCCGCTGAGCGAGATCGAAGCGGCGATGATCATGAATCGGGACGATAAAGCGGGCGCGATCAAGATTGTGATCGAACCATAGGAGAACGGCAGTATGGCTGATATAAGACTCGGTGTCGTCGGCGCCGGCCTGATTGCGAAATTCCATTTCCCGGCGTTTGCCGAGACCCGCACGCCGGTTGTCATTATTGCCGACCTCGACCGGGACAGAGCGCAGCCCTGCCTGGACCGCTTCGAGGCGGAGTACGCCGACAACTACGAAGCGGTCGTCACCCATCCGCAGGTTGATGCCGTGGTTGTTTTCGGGCCGACGCCGCTGCACTATCCGGTGACGCGGGCCGCGCTGGAGAACGGCAAGCATGTGATCTGCGAGAAGACGTTCACGCTGGCCGGCAGCACCTCCCTGGAACTGGCGCAGCTGGCGCAAGCGAAGGACCTCCTGCTTTACTGCAGCTACATGAAACGGTTTTTCCCTGCAGTCCGAAAGGTGAAGGAGCTCCTGCCGCAACTGGGGCTGATCACCAGCGTCTACTGCCGCACCTATCAGGGCTTCGGCGGGACTGATTGCTACACCGGCGAAATCCCGTCGGCGCAAGTGCCCGGGCCGGACGGTCAGTCGCCCATCCGCAAGATGGCCGGCGGCGGCGTGTTGATCTGCGGCGGCAGTCACATCTACGATCTGCTGCTGCATCTGATCGGCAAACCGACCCGGGTCTATGCCCGGCAGTTCCGGCGCGACGAATCAGACGTCGACATCAACACGCACGCGCTGATGGACCTCGCCGACGGCGGCACCGTGCACTTCGAAGGCAACTGGCATCCGCTTCGGCGCATCGGCTATGAAAACCGCGGTTGGGACGAAGGCTTCGAGATCAGCGGCGTCGGCGGCCGCATCATTCTGCAGACGCCGGTCTGGTGTGAACCGGAACACAATGCGCCGGTGCTGAAGTTCTACAACAACCGGACACTGGAATGGACCGAGTACACCTTTGACATTGTCAATCCGTTTGTCGCAGCCGAACGTTACTTCCTCGGTCAGATTGAAAAAGGCGAACAGGGCGAGTATGATCGGTTCGTCGGCTATCGCGCCGACTATCTGCTGGAGATGACCCAGAAATCGGTGGACGAGAATCAACCTGTGGAGCTGGTCTGGGACGCCTGATCAGAGCCACGCAGACAGCGCTCTGACGGTCCATGGCCGCAAACAAGTTTATCCTGAACTTCACGCCGACCGGCATGATCCCGACCCGGGAGATGACGCCGCACGTACCGATCACGCCGGCGGAGATCTGTGAGCAGGTGCTTGAAGCCGCCGAGCTCGGCGCCGGCCTGATCCATCTGCATGCCCGCGAGCCGCAGACGGGCAGTCCCACCCACTCCCCGGAGCTCTACGGCGAGATCATCAACCGCATCCGGACGCATCGGCCGGAGCTGATCCTCTGCGTCTCCACCTCCGGCCGCAACAGGGCGGACTTCGCCCAGCGGGCGGCCTGTCTCGACCTGGAGGGCCTGCAGAAGCCGGATATGGCCAGCTTGACGCTGAGTTCGCTGAACTTCAACAAACAGGCCAGCGTCAACGAGCCGGACGTCATCAAAGGGCTGGCCCAGCGGATGCTTGCCAAAGGTATCAAACCCGAACTGGAAGCGTTTGATCTGGGGATGATCAACTACGCCCGGTACCTCATCCGCAAGGACCTCCTGCAGCCGCCGTACTACTTCAACCTGATTCTCGGCAACATCGCCTGCGCCCAGGCCGACATGCTGCATCTGGGGCTCATGGTGGCGGAACTGCCGAGCGATTCGTTCTGGGCCGTCGGCGGCATCGGCGACTTCCAGTTAAGGATGAATCTGATGGGCATTCTCAACCGCGGCGGCGCCCGCGTCGGCCTGGAAGACAATATCTGGTACGACCCCGAACGGACACGGCCGGCAACCAACACCGAGCTCGTCCGGCGCGTTGTGCAGACGGCCGGCGACCTGGGGTTCCAACCGTTTTCGCCGACGGAAATCCGGCGACTGCTGCGGTTGTGAGGGGGCTGCCGGTCATTCGTCGACTGATGCGCCGGACCTGGCGGCGGCGGCCGCGGATGATTGCGAACTATCTCGAGTACGAATCCCTGGATGCCGTGCCGCAGCCGCGGCGCCCCCCGGAGCAGGAGGATTGGTCGGTGGACTGGGCCGACCTGGATGCCCTGGCGGCATTGCCGCGGGACCTTCGGGCGCCGCGACGGCTGACCGAGGCGGACTACCGGGAACGCCTGGAAGACGGCAAGCGCTGTCTCGGGTTTTTCGCTGCCGGAGAACTGCTGGCTTACAACTGGGTCGACGTCGACGAAATTTCCTTCCCGGTGTGCCGCAGCGCCCTGCGCGAGGATGAAGCGTACCTCTTCAGTATGGTCACCTCGCCGGCGTTGCGCGGCCGGGGCATTGCGCCTTTTCTGCGGCGGGAAACTTATCGCCGCCTGGCCGCCGAGGGTCGCGTGCATTTGTACAGCGTTACCGCCAGGCGCAATCGGTCGTCGATTCGGTTCAAGGCGAAGCTCGGCGTCCGTCATCTGGCCTTGTATATCGAGTTCCGACTTTTCAAAAAGCGGCTCTACAGCCGCTGCGTCAAGCGCTATCCCGACCCGCCGCGCCTGCCTTTGCTCACCTGCACCGGCGCCTCATCAGCGTGATTCGCGCCCGACAAGGGCATTGCCCCTGGCTCCGACCGGGGGCGGAACGCAACGAAAGGCAGGACTTCGACAGCCCCTGCCGCCGGGACTCCGGCCGGAGAGGGACATGCCGGCAACAGCCCAGACACGTCTTACGTCAGCGCCGTTCGGGGCTAATGCACCGCATGCATGAAAAGCGATCGCGGCGTATGCGGGTAGTCCTGCAGGATGACGGCATCCAGGAGCCGGTCCCGAAGCTGCTGGCGGACCGCGGCATACGCCGGATTGCCCGCCAGGTTGATCGTCTCATCCGGGTCATCGACGATATCGAACAGCTGTTCGCCGTGGCCTTGAGTGAACCACGTATAGCGGTATTGCGCGGTTCGGATGGTCCGATTCCAGTTCGTCGGCACGTGGTCCCAGAGGCTGTTGTAGCTTTCGATATAGGCATAATCGCGTGGCGCGGGATCGGCTTCGCCGCGACACAGAGGCGCCAGCGACCGGCCGTAGAAGCAGGGCGGCCGGCCCTGCTTCGCATACGGGCCGACCGGCTGCTCCGGCGCCGGCACACCGGCCAGATCCAGGACCGTCGGCGCCAGATCCTCCAGTTGGACGAAGGCATCGCAGGCTGCGCCCTGCTCCAGTCCGGGGCCGCTGATGATCAGCGGAATCCGGACGGCTGCTTCGTAGTGCCGGCATTCCTTGCCGCGAAACCCGTGATCCAACAGCAGTTCCCCGTGGTCGGCGAGGAAGATCAGGTACGTATTGTCCAGGCGGCCGGCCTCGTCGAGAGCGTCCATGACCCGGCCGAGCTGCCGGTCCAGATGGTGGATGTCCGCAAAGTAGCAGTGCCGCATTTCCCGCCAGTGTTCGGGGACCTCCTTGACCAGATGCCCGGAGCCGCAGCCGGCAAATGCGTCCGGACACAGCGGGTCGGCAATCCATTCGGCTGCGATCGGCGCAGGGATGGCGTCGACATCGACGTTGTCGAAACACGCGTTCGGGGCGCACCAGGGCGCGTGCGGCTGAACGTAGCTGATGTGGGCGTACAACGGCTGTGATGCGGGAGCGTTGCGGATGAAGTCCAACGCGTGCATCGTAATCCAGGCGGTCTGGCTGACCTCCTCCGGGAACGGCAGGGCGTAGTGGGAACCGTCACCGTGCGGCACTTCCGGCGACGACAGGTCCAGATTCCGGCGCGCCCGGGCGATGCGTTCGCGCAGGTTGATCTTGTCGGGGCCACAGGCCTCGAGCTCCGGGATGTCGCCGGCCCAGATCGTCGACAAGACGGCTTCGTAGTGCTCCGGATGCGCGGCTTCCACCCAGTCGACCCATTCCCCGGCTCGCGGGTCCTCCGTGATATGCGTCACGTCGAAACCGTAGGGTTTGTAATCGGGATAGACCCCGGCGAAGTGCGAGTGCAGATGGAGTTTGCCCAGGCAGCCCGTGTGCCAACCGTTCTGCTGCAGGAGCCGCATGAAGGTCACAATGTTCGGATCCAGATAGTAGCCGTTCTGCAGGACCCCGTGCTGCCGGGTGGTCATGCCGGTCGCCAGCGTGGCGCGCGCCGGGCAGCACACCGGATTGCTGGTGAACGCTCGGGTAAAGGTGGTCCCGTGTTGCTGCAGCCGATCAATATTGGGCGTCGGACAGATCTGACGCTCACGGGCCAGGTCCAGCCATTTGGCCGATAACTGATCGAGCATGAAAAAGACGATGTTCGGTTTGTCGTTCATGATTCTTCCCTGCTTGCGTCGTAACCGAGGAGGTTTGAAACTCTGCCGGCCGCCGCCAGGAGGGCCTTCCGGACCTTCCGGTTGCGGCGCGACTTCGATTTGGCGGCCGGCAGGACCAGCGAAATGACTGCGGCCAACTTACCGGCGTGGTCAAACACGGCGGCCGCCAGCCGGACAATCCCCGGGCGCGCCTCCTCATGGTCCTCGGCGTAACCGGTCGCTTTAACCTCCCGCAGTTGCCGCTCCACCGCTGTCTTTGTTTTCAACGCCTTCGCCGTCGGGCGCCAGAACCCGGCGCTCGCATAGAAGGCATCGCGTTCATCCTTCCGGCTGTAGGCCAGCAACAGCTTGCCCGGAGCCAATGCGTTCAGGTTGTTCAAACGAATCCCCGGCCGCACGTAGAGGTCCATCGCCTCTGTGCCCTCCAGCACTTCGACAAACAGAAGCCCCAGACCAGCCGGAAGACACAACTCCACGCGGTCGCCCAGGTCCTCCCGCAATTGCTCCAGGATGGGCCGTGCCAAACGCCGCACGTCGTTGCGATCGACGATCCGATTGGCGATCCGGAGGAATCGCGGCCCCAGCCGATAGCCGCCATCAAGCTTCTGCAGCATGTCCTCGGTCACAAAGATCTTGAGCATGGCCGCCAACGTTGGGTCGGAGAGCCCCAGTTCGTCCCGCAGTTCGCCAAACCGCAAGCTCCCCCGATGTTCCAGTACAGCAATGATCTTCAGCGCTTTCTGCAGGGCACCGGCACGCATATTTAAACTGTCCTATAAGTAAGTTATGCTTTGTAATATGTAAGTATACGCCCCGGCGCCGCGGCTGTCAACCGGAAGCGGGCAGCGTCCGCCCCGAATCGTCGGGACGCGTCAGAAACACACGCACGAATCGCGAAAAAAGCCGGGAGCGGGGCATTCATCGAGCCGTCGCAGACCTGCGTTGCTGTAGTCCGGGGAAACCGACATGTGCGGCGCCGGCTCGGATCGAGCTCGGCCCATATTATAAGGTGCATCGCCCGAGACACGGAGTGGGGTCAGGCCCCGGAGCGACCGGAGCGAGTCGACGCAGAGGAACTTGCGAACCGATCGTCGAGGCTGTAGTTATGCACAAATACAAGCCGCGAGGAGCTGCTATGGAAAGACGGGTTTTGGGACAGACGGGCGATGAGCTGTCGGTCATCGGCTTCGGGGGCATTGTGGTGCGGGACGTGACCGCCGGGGAAGCGGACGCCTGTGTCGGGCGGGCAATAGATCGCGGGATTAACTATTTTGATGTCGCGCCCAGCTACGGCAATGCCGAGGCGATGCTGGGCCCGGCGCTGGAGCCGTATCGCGATCAGGTTTTTCTGGCCTGCAAAACCGGCGAACGCCGGGCCGCCGGTGCCGAAACGGAGCTGCACGCGTCCCTCCGAACGCTGCGGACGGATCACTTCGACCTGTACCAGATGCATGGTGTGACAAAAGACGAAGACGTGGACCAGATTCTCGGGCCTGGCGGCGCGCTGGAGGCCTTCGTCCAGGCCCGCGATGAGGGGCTGGTGCGGAACATCGGTTTCTCGGCGCACTCGGAAGCGGCGGCGCGGCGGCTCCTCGAGGCCTTTCCGTTTGCCGGCGTATTGTTTCCGATCAACCGGTTTTGCTGGCATGACGGCAATTTCGGGCCGGGCCTGATTGGGCAGGCACAGAAACAGGGGGCCGGGATTCTGGCCCTGAAGTCGCTGGCGCACCGTCCATGGCGCGACGACGAAGAACGCGTCTGGGGCAAGTGCTGGTACAAACCGGTGACAACGTTGCCGGAGGCGATTGCCGCGCTGCAGTTTACCCTGTCCCAACCCGTGACTGCGGCGGTGGCGCCGGGACACGCAGAATTGCTGTGGTTGGCCTGTGACGCCGTTGACCGTCTGGGCAAGGTGGTCGAAACCGGCACGGGGGAGCCCATCTTTACCACCTGAGCCGACAGCAGACTGGAATCCCGGCATGGACCGGGTTACGTTGCCTTTTCCAGGAGGACCAACGCCATGAAACAACGACTCGGCCTGGCGGCATTATTCATCGTCTGCATCGGCTTGGCGCAGGAGACCGCGGAAACGAGCGTTCAAGCCCTGCCGATCCGCAAGTGGCAGGCGATCGGACCGTTCGGGCACCCGGAGCTCAAAGACCGGCCGAACGCACCGCACCCGGCGTGGCCGGCCCACAACTTCGTGTCGAAGATCTACGCCGAGAAAGCCAAATACCCGCTGGACGAGATCATCGACTTGTCGGCCGCGTACAAGGGGGACCTGACGAAGAACTGCGCCGCCAAAGAGCTCGAAGTAAAATGGGAACCGGCGAAAGGCAAAGCCGGCGTCGTCACCTGGCCGAAAAGCCGGAAGCTCGCCCGCGGCGTCGGGCTCTGCTATTTCTCCACCTGGATCCGGGTGCCGGAGGAAACAACGATCCTGGCGGCGTTCCCGGCGTACGGCAAGGGCCGACAAGCAGTGGCCAAATTCGGCGCCAGCACGAAGGTGTGGATCAACGGCAAGACCGTCAAACTCGAGCAGACGCATCCCGACAATCCCTGGCTGTTTCATCCGCTCGACGAACAGGAGATCACGCTGAAGGCCGGCTGGAACCATGTTTACGTGAAAGTCTTTTCCACCTGGTCCGGCTGCCGCGCCGGACTCGTGTTGAAAGGCAAGGAAGATGTGCTCTGGCAGGTGAAGACCAGCCCCACCCCGCCGGCTGAGGTCGGCAAGTATTTCACCATCAGCGGTGAAAAGGCGGAGCCGCCGAAGAAGCCCCCGGCCCGGCCGGCCGAGAAGAAGCCGGACACTCCGGCCCGGACACCGGGGGCCCCCGCCAAGGTCCTCCCGGCGAAAGCCCGGCCGAAGAAGGAGTGGAGCTTCTAGAAGGTCTCGGCGAAAATCTTTCCGCCACGGATTGCCCGGGGTTCGCGGCTCGCGGCAGGCAGTGGAAGGGTTGTGTGCTGCAGCACATGACCATTTCGCCAACGCCCCCTATAGCATTTCCCCAAAACAAAAACTATAGCCGCTAACACGGCAGGGCCTACTACAACGCCTTCAGCGTTGAA
>CAYLNH010000017.1:18288-50008 GCA_964384625.1 uncultured Lentisphaerales bacterium | reverse complement strand
GCCGGGGGAGTGTCAGCCTCCCTTCAGTTTTGCTTTCGCCACGACTCCCCCGCCGTTTGCTCCGGAACCGGCAAATGCTTTGCCGGTTCCGGAGCAAACGGCGGGGGCCCTGGTGTTGCCGGCTGAACGGAAGGGGGTGTAGACACTCCCCAAGCTGAGCTTGGGGGTTCTTCTCGGAAAGCAGAAACACGATCCCGCACCCTTTTCGCGGCAGGTGTATCTAGCGGTTCTTCAACCGTTGATTCAATGCCTGGCGGCTGATGCCGAGCAATTGGGAGGCAATGCTCTGATTGTTGCCGCTGCGTTCCATGGCCTCGTCGATCAGCAGTTCGGTGACCTGCCTGAGCGTCGGCAGCGGGTCGGAAAAGGTCGCCCACATGCCGATGCCTTCCGGCTCGGCGACCTCCGCCGGAACGGTATCGGCCGCGTTCTGCTGGATGTGTTCCCGGAATGATTCCATCGACAGGACGCCGCCCTGATGCCGGCTGACGGCGTCAAACACCATCGATTCCAGCTCGCGCACGTTGCCGGGGAAGTAATAGGTCTTCAACAGGTGCACCAGTTGCGGCGGCGGCGTCGGTCTGGTCTTCTGCAGCTCCTCCGCGGCGCGGCCGAGGAAATGCTCCAGCAACATGGGAATGTCTTCTTTCCGCTGGCGCAGCGGCGGCACATCAATCCAGTGCGTGGTCAGTCGGTAGAAGAGGTCCTTCCGGAACTGGCCGACGCCCTGCAGCTCGCGGAGATTCCTGTTGGTCGCGGCCAGTACGCGCGTCTCAGCCCGGCGGCAACTGTCGGAACCAAGGGAGAAGTACTCGCCGTTCTGCAGCAGGCGCAGGAGTTTGACCTGGCTGGCCAGACTCAGATCGCCGATCTCGTCGAGGAAGAGCGTGCCGCCGGCGGCCTGCTCAACCATACCGGAGCGGAACTCGTCGGCGCCGGTGAAGCCGCCTTTGGCGTGGCCGAACAGCGTGTCGGAAAACAGATTGTCGTCCAGTCCGGCCGTGTTCAACGCAACGAACTCGCCCTGGCGCTCACTCCGCCGGTGAATGGTGCGTGCAACCAGTTCCTTGCCGACGCCGCTTTCGCCGGTGACCAATACCGGCCAGGACGTCGCCGCAACCGCTTCGACATACCTGAAGATGCCCAGCATGCGTTTGTTGGCGGTGATGATATCGCCAAAGGCCGCGGCATCGGCCAGGTCGTCGTGCAGCAACTGCTGCTGCAGGGCGCGGTTTTCGGCCGCCAACTCCACGAGTTCGACGGCACGCAGAATGTCGTTGACCAGCCGCGCGCTTTCCGACGACTTGACGAAGTAGTCGAAGGCGCCCTTCTTCAGACAGCGCACGGCCGTCCCGACATCGTTCATGCCGGACACGATGATGACGCGCAGATCGGGGTGCTCCACCGTGATCTGCGCCAGGAGGTCCTCGCCCGACGGCTCCGGCATGATCAGGTCGAGCGCGACAACCGAACAGTCGTTGGCCTCCAGCCAGTCCATCACTGTCCCGCTCTCGCTGCAGGTCTCGATGTTGTTGACGCCGGCGGCGCGCAGCATCAGGCTGAAGGTCCGCAGCCAACTGGCTTCGTCGTCGACCAGCAGCACCGGTCTGGTTGGATACAGCGTCTTGGGGGTCATGGATGCAGCGGGAGTTGGATGGTTGCCGTCATACCGCGGTCCGGTGCCGAGTTGAACAGCAGTTTGCCGTTGTGCTCGCTGATGATCCGGGAGGACACCGACAGCCCCAGACCGGTCCCGCCGGTATCGCGTTTGGTGGTGAAGAACGGGTCGGTGATCCGGCGCACGTCTTCCGGACCAATCCCCCGGCCTTCGTCTCGCACGATGATCTCAGCGATGTTCGCTTGCCGCGTCTGCCGGGTCTCCACGACGATGGCCTGATCCGGATCGGTCAATGCCTGACAAGCGTTGACCAGGAGATTGACGACCACCTGCTCAAGCCGTTGAAAGTGTCCGTTCACCGGCGGCAAGTCCGAACCGAGGCGGAGCTCAAAATGATTGGTACTCTTCTTGATGATGTTCGCCAGCAGCGTGGCAGCCGCCTGCACCACCGCATTCAGGTCGACGTCCTCGGCCAGGTCGTCGGGCTGCTGCCGGGCGAAGTCGCGCAGTTCACCGACAATGCCGGCGATGCGATCGGCGCCGCGCTGCATGTCCGCCAGCAGCGCCGGCAACGCGTCCCGCAATTCGTCGACCGGCAGACCGCCGACCATGAAGTCGCCGTGTTCCCGCCGGCAGCGTTCGAGGGCGGGGATAATGTCGTTCAGCGCCGGCCGCAGAATATGGAGCGAACTCTTGATCAACCCGTTAGGGTTGTTGATCTCATGGGCGACGCCCGAAACCAGCACGCCCAACGAGGCCATCTTGTCCGCCTGCAGCAATTGCTGATGCCGGGTCTCGGCCTCTTGCTCCAAACGCAGGCGTTCGGAAACATCACGGATAATGGCCAAGGTGTATTCGTCGCCGTCGACTTCGACGGCGGTCAGGCTGATCTCCGCGTCGAACGGGGTGCCGTCAGCCCGCTGGTGGACCCAATCAAAGCAGAACGGCCTCTCCCTGCGGGCGGCGTCAATGCGTTTTGGGGCGAGGTCCGCGGATCTGGCGCCGCAGGGCTGAAGCAAAGGCGACAGATCGGCCGGCGTCATTCCGATCAAATCCGCGCAACTGCAGCCGAACAGCTCCGCCGCGCGCCGGTTGCTGTCGATCACCACGGGGCCGCGCAGGATACAGATCCCGTCGGACGCGCTTTCGAAGAGCAAATGATACAGCCCCTCCCGAATTCCGGTCGGATCGCCAGGTTCATTGCCCGGGGTCGTTGCTTGCCCCATTGTCCACCTTGCCTCAGAATCATACCGCAGTCGCGACCTGCCGACCCAGCGCCGGCCAGGTTCCGCCTGCTCTACTATAGCCGTAATGTGTTGGCATGCTACTGATAACGGCCCCGGGCCGTAACGTTATGAAATGACGGGGTAACGTCAAACCAACGGAGAATCATCGATGCGAATGCATTTGGTCCTGAGCCTGAATGTCCTGCTGGCCGCCGCCGCGATCGACGGGGCCGAGTTGTGGGTTACCGATTTTGCGGCAGCAAAGAAGACGGCCGCCGCCGAAAACAAGGACCTCCTGGTTCTCTTCACCGGCAGCGATTGGTGTTCCTGGTGCAAGAAACTCGAGCGTGAAGTCTTCGCGAAACAGGAATTTCAGAACCAAGCGCCCGCCGAGTTTGTCCTGGTCATGCTTGACTTCCCGCGACGGCGACAAGTCCCGGCAGACGTAAAACAGGCCCGTAATGCGCTCAAGCAGAAGTACAAGATCCGCGGCTTCCCCACCGTTGCCCTGATGAACGCTGAAGGCGAAGTCTACGCCAGGACCGGCTACCAGGCCGGCGGCCCCAAAAAGTACCTGGATCACCTCGCTGATCTCAAGGCGAAGAAAGGTTCCGATCAGAAGCTCCTGGAACAGGCAAACGCGGCAACCGGGATCCAGAAAGCAAAATTGCTGGACCAGTGGGTCAAACGTCGCGGCGAACTCAGGCTTGCCGTCGACCACGCCAAGGTCTACCCGCAGATCATCGAACTCGACCCGCAAAACAAAGCCGGTCTCAAGAAGACGTATGAGACCGAGTTGTTCATGCTCGAGCTGAACGCCAAACTCACTGCCCTCGGCCGCGCCCGCAAGCGCGACGAAATGCTGGCGTTGATCGATAAGACCCTGACGGACCGGCAGGATCTGCCGGCGGCGGCCAGGCAGGCACTGCATTACCGCAAGGCCTCCGCCCTGCTGTGGGCAAAGCAGTTTGACGCCTGCGAAAAGGCCATCGTCGAAGGCGAAAAACTCGGGACTGACGGCCGCTACGGCAACGCCTTCAAAAACCTCCGCAAGTACCTCGGCCTGATGCGTCAACGCGCCGCCGGCAGAAAATAGAGCCGACCCGCGCCCGACATCCAATCCATCGAACTCCGCGCCGCCGCGGCTCCCCGCCGCTCCGATCGTACTCGTCCCGACCTCTTGAGAGTCGGGATCCCGCAAAATCCGCCGCGGCGGCGCCCCGAGTCGACTCTCCCCTGCCCCAATTTCAAATCTGAAGTTCTTGCCCGCCCCACCTCGGCGAGTCCAGATTCTGCCGAAATCCCCTTGCAATCCACCGGCCTGATATATATAAGTTCTATATAAGTAGAAGCCAAGGAGAAAGCGATGCGGGCGGCAACCAACGACAGAACACCGACGACACAGGCGGAACGCCGGGCGTTTACTCTGATTGAGCTTCTCGTGGTGATTGCCATCATCGCCATCCTGGCGGCCATTCTGCTCCCTGTCCTGCAGCGGGCGAAGACCACGGCCAATCGGGCCGTGTGCGTCAACAACCTCAGGCAGATCGGGCTTGCTTTCCACTTGTATGCCAATGACTATGAGGGCTATATCGCCCATGATCCGGCATTGTCCAGTTGGTCCCTGACGAATCACCAGGGGTTTCGCGTGCCTGGGCGTTACCTGCTCCGCCCCTATGTCGGAATGCCGATGGTCGGGCATTATCGCGATGTGCATTCCCTGCTGCTGTGTCCGTCGTTTCGCGACATTCCGGATCCCCGCGGCAGTACGCCGTTTCCCGGCAGCCATACGCCCACCAATGTGAACACGAACTCGAGCAACGTCCGCACCTACCGGGTCAACGACTGGATCGGCTGGCTCGAAGCCTTCGATCCGCCGGGCAGTCATACGTGGGTGATCGAAGACAAACCCCTGGCCCGTTTCCGCTACCTTCGAGTCGCGGACCTGATGATTCTCGCCGGTGAAAGCCACACCAAGAGCTTCTTCGCGTCCTGGCGTTCCATGTACTACAACCCCGGACACGGCGGCAATGATTCCGTCGCGGTTCAGGCGGACGGCCATGTGGAAGGCCACGACGTGACGAATCACAATGTCTACGGCCGGGCGGGGCATATTACCAGTGCCACCGGCGGACATACGCAGAGCCGCCACAGCTTCATGCGTTGGGGGGCCTACCTGCACCCCGGCTACAAGGACGACTTCAAGTAGGCCGGCGGCCCGGCCGCCGCCGCAGATCGCGGCGGCGCCCCGGCCAGTCCCCCGAGAAGCGAACCGCAATCTCAGCCTCGGACGCGTCCATGCCCGCCCCCCTCTTGCCGGTTAATTATACTCATAATCTATATAAAATCGCCTTGCTTTGTGGAACAAAACCGGTTCTCGCGTGTCGTAAATAGACAATGAGTATAATATAAGGAAGAACCGCATGGGCCGGCCGGCGAAGTACAAGAAAGTGGCGGAGCAGTTGCACGAACGCATTCGGGCGGGGGATTTCGCGGCGAACGAAATGCTGCCGCCGGAGGCGGAGTTGGCCGAGGCGTACGACGTCAACCGGCTGACCCTGCGACGGGCAATCGACCTGCTGGCGGAAGACGGGGTGGTTGCACGCCAGGAAGGCCGGGGGACCATTGTCGGCGCCGCCACGGAACGCTTGCTGTACATTGGGCCGACGGAGGAGCATTTCTTCCAACAGCTGTATGCGCGCATCTGCAGTGACGGCCAGGATCGCGGCATGACAATCACGTCCTTCACGCCGCGCGAAAACGGCAACGGCATCGAGCAGTTGCGGCAGCTGCTGCAGGAGGCCGATTGGGTTGTTTGCGTTGAAGACAAATGGTCCCGAGTACGTCCGATCTTGAACGGGCGCCGCAATATTGTCCGGATCGGCGGCTTTTTGACCCACGACTATTTCGACTGCAAAGATCCCGGCTATCTGGTAAGCGGCGATCTGTACCGCGCCGCGAAGCTGGCAACGCACCATCTGTATGATCTTGGCCATCGCCGCATCGCTCTGCACGAAGCCGGCACGGGTGGCGCTGATGGCCCGTTGGTGCGGGATATCTCGTCGCAGCGCGCCACCTGCCTCGGCTACCGTTCGGCTCTGCGCGAAGTGGAGATCGACGAGGAGTTTCTTTTGGGGACAAGTCCGACAATGGCCGGCGAATGGCACGAGGAGGAGTTCGCGTCAGCACGCCATTTCCTTAAGATAAAGAAACCGACTGCAGTGGTTTGTGCCGGCGATTTTCGCGCCGGTCCGCTGCTTCGCGCCGCCAACGACCTGGGATTACAGGTTCCGCACGACTTGAGCGTGGTGGGTCTGGGAAACACCCCATGGGCGCAATGGCTCAATCCGCCGCTGACCACCGTCAGTCTGGGCGAGGATCGCCTTGCCCATCTGGCACTGGTGCTGGCGTCCGAGCCGATGCCTGACGAATTCGAGGTCATCCGGGTTGCCCCGAAATTGATCGAACGACAGTCAACAGCCAAACCAAATAGGAACGCGTAACATGAGAATCACTCTTCTTCTGTTGATCCTGGTGGCGATCCCCGCGACTGCAGTCGAACTCACCCGTGACGGCAAGCCGCTCGCCGTCATCGTGCATAACGGCCACACGGCGCTGCCGCCGGAAATGGCGAAAGCGCGCGGTTCCCGGCATCTCAAGCCGCCGGCCGAAACGCTGCAGGACTACCTGAAACAGATCACCGGCGCCGACCTGCCGCTCGTCGCCGCAGCCAAAGACGCTGCCGGCAAACCGATGCTTGTCCTCAGCGTCGTCAAGGAGGTCCCGGGCGCGAGCAAGACGGACACCGGCACGCAGGCCTACCGCATCAAGGCGGACGGCAAGATGTTGACGATTACTGCAGCCAGCGCTCTGGGACTGCAGAACGCGGTCTACGGTTTCCTGGAGGACCACCTGGGCTGTCGCTTCTATTCCTTCCGTCGCAAGGGCCTGAGCTACGCCGGCACCGGCTTTGAAGTCGTTCCGAAGCAGCCGACGCTGAAGCTCGACGGGATCAACGATTTCCAGGAGCCGGCGTTTCCGAATCGCGGCATCATCTACTGGGTCGGCAGCTATCCTTATATCGCGAAGAACCGCGGCATCGGCACACCGGCCGGCGGCACCAGCGGCGCCGTGTCCGCGCATCACAATATGTACCATCTGATCCCGCCGAAGGACAAGACGCATCGCGGCAAGACGACCAAGGGTTTGTTCAAGGACCACCCGGGCTTCTATCCGATGCACAAGGACGGTAAGCGCCGGCCGACCTGGGCCATGGGCATCTGCGGCACCAACAAGGACCTCCCGACGTTCCTGGCTGCGGCGCTGGAGAAATCCATTCAGACGCGCATCAAGCGGGGGAAAGGGAAGATCGATTGGAACATGCCGTTTTCCGCGGCGCAGGGCGACGGCTTCTCCGGCTGCCACTGCCCGGACTGCCGCAAGCTCGTTCACGCCGAACAGTCCGAAGCGGCGCCGACCATTCTCGCGTTGAACCGGACGCTGGAGATCCTCAACAAGAAGTATCCGAAAGCGCGGGTGATTACCTTCGCCTACTTCTCGACAATCGCGGCGCCGAACAACCTGAAGCCGCACAAGAACCTGATGATCAACGTCGTCTCCAGTGATGCCGGTCAGAACGCCGCCGGCGATCAGATGGGACTGATCAACGGCAATCCGGCGAATCGTGATTACGCTCGCGCGCTGAAGGAATGGCCGAAGGTCGCCCCGAACCGCGTCACCGTTTGGCACTGGGACACCTACCGCGCCGAATGGCCGTCGATGTTCTATGTCGCGCCCAATATGCGCTACTTCCGCGACTGCAAGATCTACGCCGTGAACCCGCAATTCTGCGGCGGTCCGTGGCTGGACATGTTGGCCTGGCTCTATCTCAAGCTCGCCTGGAACCCGGATCTTGACGGCGACAAACTCATCCGCCAATACGTCGACGACAACTTCGGCAAAGAAGCCGGCAAGCACGTCTACGATTATCTCAAGCTGGCCCAGAGCGGCTACGAGAAGAACCTCTACCTGCCCAGTGCCGTACGCTGGAGCGGCTGGACCGCGACCATGCGCGTCAAGATGTGGCCGCCGGCTCTGTTGGCGAAGATGAGCGCCACCATGGATCAGGCGATGGCGGCGGCCGAGAAGGCGGGTGACAAGACCAGACTCGCCAATCTCATCGGGGCTCGCGGGAAATCGGTCGACGTGCTGATCCTCAACGAGATCGGCTACCAGGGCAAGCCCTGGGGACCGGTGCCGTTCCAGGGCAGGAACTGGTTTGTCAGCGGCGCTGATCCGCGAGTGCCGCCCGCGTTGATGCGCGCCAAGCAGGGCATCGTTATGAACGGCGGCGGCGAACACGGCATCCTCCGCGCGATTACGCGGTACACCAGAGGGAATGGCGGGCCGCTCGTCGAACTGGCCGGTGCGAAGATAACGGCCGCGGTCTGTCCGGATCTCAAAGGACAGATCACCAGCGTCGTCGACAAGACCAGCGGCAAGGACCTCCTGTCAGTCCAGGGCGCCAACGTCGGTTACATGGACTTGTTCCCACGTGTGAAAGTCCAAGCCTGGCTGCCGGTCAAGGAGAACAACAACGTGGCCCGGCGCGCCAACGACGACTGGTCCGCCACCTGGAGCAAGTTCCAGAACCCCACGAAGGACTCCCTGCAGACGGATCTCGTGTTGTCGCCTGCGGTCTGGGGCTTCTATCCGAACCAGTACCTCCGTCGGACGGTCACCGTGACAGACCAGGGAATGAAGGTGGAGCGCCAGTTCATCCAGAAAAAGAGCCGGACAACTTTGAAGAACCCGTGGCGGTTCACCACGCGCTGGTTGTTGGCACTGCCGCACTCGAAGTACTCCAAGGTCATCGTCAAAGGCGGCGGCGTCGACCAGATGCTCGACCTGCGCTACGCCGTGCCCGGCGGCATCAAGACGGTGAAGGCCGGCGAGAAGATGCCGGCTGCCGACTGGATGGATGAACAGATCGATGCCGTGATCGCGATCTCTGACGCGAAGGCCACGAAGCTGGCGCTGAAGGGCGACGGCGAAGTCCGCATCCAACTCGATCGCGGCGACGGCGTTGCGGCTGTCATCACCACGCCGGTCGCCGGCTGGGACTCGGTCGAAATCAAGCCGGTCGTCGACAAGCAGTACCTTGAAGTGAAACTGGTCGGCAAACCGCAGCCGATGGATGCAACAAAGGAAAACGAGATCGAGTTGCCGACGCAAATGCTCAGCGCCGTCGCCGTGCCCGCAACGGCAAAGCCTGCTGAACATGAGACCGTCGCGGCAGCACCACGCACCGTAAAAATCAAGAAGACCGGCGACAACACGGCGATCAACGAGATCGACGGCGCCGAGCTGATCTGGATTCCAGCGGGTGAGTTTGTTCGCGGCTCCGACAAGTACGCCGACGAGATGCCGAAGAAGAAGGTCCATCTGGACGGCTACTGGATCTACAAATATCCGGTTACGCTCGGTCAGTACAAGAAGTTCTGTGAAGCCGCCGGCCAGGCATTCAAACCCATGTGGGGACAGGGCATGCATGCCGCCGAGGGCAAGGACGCGGACTTCGCCGTCCAGACGAATTGGTATGAAGCCGACAAATACGCCAAGTGGGCAGGGGGCGCCCTCCCGACAGAAGCCCAATGGGAGAAGGCCGCACGCGGCACGGACGGCCGCGAGTTCCCCTGGGGCAACAAATGGGACGCGACCAAGTGCGCGTCCTATGAAGCAACCATCGGCAAGTTCACCCCCGGTTTCGTGCCGGTGCAGGCCAAGCCGGAAGGCGCCAGTCCGTTCGGTGTCGAGCAGATGGCCGGCAACGTCTGGGAATGGGTCAACGACTGGTACCAGTACGACTACTACAAGGAGGCGCCCGCAAAGAACCCGAACGGGCCGGCGAAAGGCAGTCACAAGGTTATCCGCGGCGGCTGCAGCGTGATCGATGAACGCTTCAGCCGCACATCCGCCCGTATGATTCAACCGCCACAGGTCCGGGACTGGACGCCGATCGGCTTCCGCTTGGTCGTCAACGCGGACAAGAACGGTAAGCCGCGGCTGCAATAAGCCGTCGAGATCTCGACAACAATCAATCAGGAATCAACTGGGAGCATCCATGAAGCAGCAAATACAGATTCGTTTCCGCGCCGCGGCGGTGATCGCGGCCATCGGCCTGTTTGTTACCGGCAGTCTTTCGGTCTGGGCCGTTCCATTGGCCCGCGACGGCAAGCCGTTGGCCGTCATCGTCCACAATGGCCACACCCAGATCAGTCCGCAGATCCCGAAGGACCCGCTGGGCGTGAATCAGCGCAAGACCAAGGCGATCAAGCCGGCGGCAGTCGAACTGCAGCGGTACCTGGAAACCATCAGCGGCGCCAAGCTGCCGATGGTCAAAAGCCTCGACGAGGCCGGCGACCGGCCGGCAATCGTGCTGCAGGTCGTCGACCGCGTACCCGGCGCCAGCGACCGCGTCACCGGCAAGCAGGCCTACCGCATCCACACCGAAGGCAACCGCATCTACCTGACCGCGACCAACATCGTGGGTCTGCATAACGCCGTGTACGGTCTGTTGGAAGACCACCTTGGCTGCCACTTCTATTCCGTCAATGTCAGTCGCCATGCCCACGGTGTCAGCCGCTATGTAGGTCCGGGCCATGAGGTCATCCCGAAACAGGCGAACCTGACCCTCGGCAAGATCGACGATTTGCAGGAGCCGGGCTTGGCCAATCGTGGGCTGATCTTCAAGATGGGCCAATACCCGTGGATCCTGAAGAACCGCGGCATCAGCGGCACGGGGCGCGGGCGTACCAGCGGGGCCAAGGCCTCGGGCCACACCATGTACCACTGGATCAACCCCGTCGACAAACAGGTCTGGAAACGCCAGAAGGAAGGCGGCCGCAAACGGGTGACCAGGAAAGGCCTCTTCGAGAGCCACCCGGAATTCTTCCCGGTGAACAAGGACGGCAAGCGCAAGCCGGACATGTGGAACATGGGCATCTGCGGCACCGCCGAAGGGCTGCCGGCCCATCTGGCCAAACGGATTGTCGAAAGCCTTGGCGACGCCCCGAAAGACATCGACAAGATGTTTCAAATCGGTCAGGGCGACGGTTTCGCCGGTTGCTACTGCGAGGATTGCCGCAAGCTGGTCCATGACAAGGGATCCGAAGCCGCCCCGCTGATCCACATGTTCAACGGCGCCCTCGACATCGTCACCAAACAGTACCCGAACGTCAAGATCATCACCTTCTGCTACTTCAACAGTCTGGAAGCGCCGAAAGACATGAGGGTCCACGACAACCTCTGGATCAACGTCGTCTCCAGCGCCCGCAGCAAGAACGCCGCCGGCGATCAGATGGGCCCGATCCGGAACAACCCGGCAAACGCCGACTACGAACGCGCGCTGAAAGAATGGCCGCAGATCGCGCCCAACCGCGTCACCGTCTGGCATTGGGACACCTACCGCCCCGAATGGCCGTCGATGTTTTACGTCAAAGAGAACGTCAGCTACATGATCGACTGCGGCGTCTTCGGCATCAATCCGCAAACCTGCGGCGGGCCGTGGGGAATGATGCTGAACTGGCTGTATATGAAGCTCGCCTGGAACCCGAAGCTGGACGATGACGCCTTGATCCGGCAGTATCTTCGTGACGTCTACAGCCCGGCCGCGGCACCGTTCCTCTACCAGTATCTGCAGGCCGGCAAGCAGGCCTATGAACAGGCCCTGCACGTGCCCAGCGCCGTCCGCTGGAGCGGCTGGACGCAGATCACCATGGACAAGCTCTTCCCTGAATCCGTCCGCAAGCGAATGGTCGAACTGATGGATCAGGCCATGGCCGCAGCCGAAGGCAAAGCGACCGAAGAACAATGGCAGAACCTGGTTGCGGCGCGCCGCGAATCGATCGATGTCGTGGTCCTCGAAGCGGCCAGCCGCATCGGCGACTGGGGCCTGGTCAAGTACCAGGGCAAGACCTGGTACGTACCCGGCGCCGACCCGCGCGTGCCGGCCATCCTGGCGCGCGCCACCGCCGGCGTGAGACGCGATGGCTGGAAATACTCGCGTAAGGTTGGGGACAAAGGCGGACCGATAGTCAGAGTCACCGACGGCGCCACCACTGCCGGCGTGTGCCCGGAACTGAAGGGCAAGCTGGTCAGCGCCGTTGTCGACGGCACGGAACTCCTCGACGCCGGCGGTCAACGCGGCGGCTACGAAGACGAGTTCCACCGCAAAGTCTGGGGCCGCCTGTGGATGCCCGCCAACGCCAAGACAGGCAAGGGCTTCGACTGGAGCGCGCTCTGGCAGACCTACAGTCCGGCAAAGCCGGATACGCTTGCAACCCGGACGGCCCTCAAACGCGGCGGCGTCGAAACCACCGCGCACCTGCAGCGCACCCTGATGGTCAAGGACGGCAAGGTCCGTATTGAGCGCAGCTACTCCGGCGATCCGAAGATCGCCAAGCCCTTCGCCACCCGTTGGCGCCTGGCCCTGCCGGCGCCGAGGAAGTCGCGCCTGACCATCAAGGGCGGCGGGATCAAGGAACTCATGGATTTGCGCTACGCCGAACCCGGCGGCATCAAAACCGTCAAGGCCGGTCAGCGCCCGCCGGGATACGAAGGCCTCGACGCCATGGACGAGAAGTGGGATTCCATTCAGGCCGTCAGCGACGCCCAGGTGATGAGCTTTGACGTCAAAGAACAGACCGGCGATATCGAGGTCCTGCTCGACCGCGGCGATAGTGTCGCCGCCGTCATCACCACGCCCGCCGCCGGCTGGGCGCAGGTCAAGATCAAGCCCGTGGTCGGGGATCACTATCTGGAAGTCACTCTGGTCGGCGTCGAGGTCCACGGCAAGGACGTCAAAGACCATGTGTTGCCGGTCCAGACTTTGTCCGCCAGAACCGTGCCGGCCGGCAAAGCCGTGGCCGACAAGGACGGCAAGGCGACGGCCCCGAAAATCCGCGTCACCGGCAAGACCACCGCCGTCAATGAGATCGACGGCGCCGAACTCGTTTGGGTCTCCGCCGGCACATTCACCCGCGGCAGCGACAGCGAGGTCGCCGGCGCCGACGAGAAGCCCGTGCGCCAGATCCATCTCGACGGCTACTGGGTCTACAAATACCCGGTCACGGTCGGCCAGTACAAGAAGTTCTGCGAAGCCACCGGCAAGGAGTTCAAGCCGCCGTGGCCGCAGAATATGAAGGCGATGCCCAAGGGTGACGCCGACAAGTACGCCGCAACCGTCAACTGGTTCAATGCCCGGGCCTACGCCAAGTGGGCGCGCGGCGATCTGCCGACCGAAGCGCAGTGGGAAAAAGCCGCCCGCGGCACGGACGGCCGCCAGTTTCCCTGGGGCAACCAGTGGAAGCCGGACAACTGCGTGAGCATGGAAAACACGCTCTACAAATTCAACGAGGGGTTCCGCCCGGTCGGCAGCCATCCCAAAGGCGCCAGCCCCTGCGGCGCCATGGACATGGCCGGCAATGTCTGGGAGTGGACCAACGACTGGTACAAGTACGAGTACTACGCCGAGTCGCCGGAGAAGAACCCGACCGGCCCGGAAAAGGGCGCCAACAAGGTCGTCCGCGGCGGCTGCAGCATGTACGACTGGCGCTTCAGTCGGACCACCACGCGCTTCGTCCAGCCCCCGGCCGTCAACAACTGGACCGGCATCGGCTTCCGCGTCGTACTCGCCAAGTAGTTCCGGTTGCTGCGGGCGAGCATTGTTGTTCGCCCCTCTGCTCAAGGGGTGAACGCTGTGCAACCTGCACAGAACAAACTACCGAAGACCCGAGACGCTGCACACCTGGCGAAGTTCACCGTGAAAAAAAACAATGAGGCGAATGATGAAACAGCAGTGGATACTCATAGTGTGCTTGACTGTATGCGCATGCAATGGCGGGGAAGCCGTGATCTACAGGTCTAACTTCGCCGATGGTGCAAAAGATTGGGACAAAGTCAATCAGGCAGCCGTCTCGGACGTTGCCCGCCGTCGCGGCGGCAAGAGCCTGCTGGTCAAACAATATAAGAACGAAGAAGCCGACAGCGCCTGGCTCAGTCCTGTGTTTGAGAATCCCGGCAAGCCCGTACGCATCTCCGTCTGGGCCGCCGACAACTACCGAAACACCAAGGACCACTCGTTCTCCGCCGCGTTCGAACTCGTGGCCTGCGATGCCGACGGCAAAGTAACGTCTCCCGGTGGCGACTGGACCTATATCCCGTGGGATTCGGAACGCTATATCTCGCAGTTCGTCCATACCCGCACAGTCGAAGGCCTGATCTGGAAACACTACAGCGCCGTCAAAATGCCGAAGGGCGAGCACTACCGCCTGCGGTTCTGCTGGCCGAAATCGCGGATGCAGGGGGAATGCTATTTCACCGATGTGAAACTGACGGTGGCGCAGAAGACCAAGGCGGCGGCTGAGAAGAAGGCAGAGACAACAGCCACGCCGTATCGTCTGGAAATCAGCACCGCCCAGGTAGCCAACCTGTTCTACGTCGACGACCCATTCCGTTTTGAGTTCCTTCTCTACGAACCGTCCGGCAAGCCGATCGCGAAACTCAACCAGCCGATAATCCACTATGTCGTGACGGACTACGAACACTTCCAGGTCGCCTCCGGCACGGTGCCGTTCAACGAAGCCAAGACCATCAAGGTCGGCAAGCGTTCCCGCAGACCGGATCGTTCGAAGAACCTGCACGTATCCCGGCTGCTGCCCGAGGGCACGGCGAAAGAGGTCGGCCGACACTTCTACCTCGAAGCGAAACTGATGGACGGCGATCAATTCCTGGCAAACGACACCATTACCTATGGCGTGGTGAATCCGCGGCAGACCCAACCGGATGAGATCAAGAAATCTCGGTACATCTCCTTTGCTGAAGGCGGCGGTTTTCGCAACAAAGAATCGAAGCATGACGAACAAACGTTGGTTGCTAAAATGGGACAGTCGCTGACGCACACGTGGGACTACAACGGCTGGCGCAAGGCACAGCCGAAGAAGGACGGTCCGATCACGATCAAGAAGGGCCCGGCCTCTCCGAAGCTGGTCTACTGCCCGAACCTGGAACAGATCCGCGGCCGCAAGCCGAACCATCCCTGGGGCGATATGAGCCGCAACGCGCCGGACTGGGCGATCATCGACGACCCGTTCCACGAAGGCTGTCGCGGCTTCCAGATCGACGGCTACGTCAAGTACATTGTCGAATACGTCAAGACCAATCGCCACCGCATCGTCCAGGTGGTGCCGTCGGGACTGGAGCGCACCATCGACGCGCGCACGCTGGAGTTGCAGCGCAAGGCGTATGCTTCGATCAAGAAGGAGTGCCCGGAGATCCCCGTCGGCATGATGGTCTGGGGCGTGCTCAGCAAGAGCGGTGTCGACCTGATCCTGAAAGAGAAGCTTTATGAAGTCGCGGACTTCTTCGATACACACGTCTATCTGTCGGCCGTCGACTGGACCGAGTGGGAACGGCTGCGGAAGATTCTCAAGCGGAAAGGCATCCAGCGCCGGTTGATCTCGACGGAGTTCGCCCGCGTCGGCGGCACCGACCAATTGCAGCGGGCCAGAGACGTGATCACCTCGAATCTCGACGCGCATGCGCACGACATGTATCGCATCACCAACTTCCTGATGTACGTCGGCAACAACCGCCCGATCAAGAATACGGTCCTGCGCGGCGACTACCCCGGCGACGGCTTCCAGTGGATGCAGTACGTCGACCGCCCGCGGGTATCGCCGATGATCGAGGGTAAATCCTGGCGCAACGGGCTCTACGGAAAAGATTTTCGCGGCAGTTCGCTGATGCCCATGCTGCACGCCATGAGCTTCTACAACCTGGTGCAGAACACCGAGTGCGCCGACTTCAAGCTGATGTTCCAGCCGACCGACCGCTCCGTCGCCTATGTCTACGCCCGCGACGGCAAGACCATCTGCTATCTCTATCTGCGCGAACCCGCGCCGCCGACAACGTTGGCGTTGATGTCGAACACGCCCTACACGATGCAGGACCTCTACGCCCGGTCGGACAAGGTGACACCGGCCGGAGCTTCTCTGGTTGTGGCGACGATGGATCCCCTGGCGTTGGTCTTCGACAAGGAGGTCCCGGAACTGTACAAAGCGAAAACCGCCAAGGAGGTCCTTAAGCTGGTCGAAGGAGGTCTTGCCGTCACCACCGTAGCCCGCGGCGCCACAACCCAAGCCAAGGTGGTCCTGCCGCCGGTGTTCAGGAGGTCCTTCAAAGCGACCGTAAAAGCGACCGTCGACGGCACCTGGCCGCAGACAAAAGCGCAAACCGTTGCCGTCAATATCGACAAACCGGCTGCGACAACCCTGCCGATTACCGTCGCCGCCGATCGGCCCGCCGGCAGCTATACCTTCGCGACCCGCATCTATGACGGCGGCAAACTGGTGACCGTGTTGAAACAACCGCTGGTCGTCAGCGAAGTGCTTTCCATCTCCATGGCGGGTGTGCCGATGACAAAAACACAGGATCCCGCGATCGCGGTGACCATCACAAGTCTGGCGGACCAGCCGATGGCCGGCACCGTGACGGTCGCCAACCGCTACTTCGGCACGGATTACGAGCCGGCGCTGCTGCAGAAACCCTATAGCGTCGGGCCGAAGGGCCGGACGGAGGTGCGTTTTGAACTGCCGCGCGAACAGGTTGGTCTGGCCGGCAGCTATGTCATGCAGGCGACGCTGGCGGACAAAACCGGGTTCACCATCAAAGCTACCGACGACATCTCCTTCCAGCCGTGCGTCAAAACGCAGAAACCGATCAAGGTGGACGCGGACCTGACGGACTGGGATCTGGACGAACTGCTGCCGATCCCGTTTGACCGGTGGATGCGCGGGCCGCGGAAACCGGAGGAGTTCAGTGCGAAGTTCTATTCCCGCTGGGACGATGAGAAGCTCTACTTCGCCATGGTCGTGACCGACAGCGTCCCGGTGTTGACCGGCGGCGACAAGGTGTCGTGGAACGACGACAACATTATGCTCTGTCTCTACCCCTGGCGCTGGCACATGGGCGAGCCGCTGAACACCGGCTATTACCGCGAGCACCTGGGCCCGATCCAGAACGGCGGCGCCGGGTTCATGCGCGTCGGCTATGTGCCCAGCGGGCCGTCCACGCCGGCGGGCAACGAGATCGCCGTCAAGCGTACCGACAACGGCTGGATCTATGAGTGGGCCTATCCAAAAGAGCAGTTGTACCCGCTCGAGTTGAAAACGGGCGGCGGCTTCCGCCTGTCCCTGAGCCTCTGGGACCAGCACCAGGTGCCGAAGAAAGGCTGGGGCAAGTTTACCTGGCTCACCTTCAGCGGCTTCAACACCAGCGTCAACGCCCAACCCGACAAATGGCGCCAGTTCACGTTAACCAACTGATTGCCGCAGTCGAGCATTCTTGCTCGTCTCATTCGGAATGCCATACACCAAACAGATCGCAGATACCGCCGCTGAACTCTCATCCGCCCTCACCGACGCAGGCGACCAGACAGGCCTCGCCTGGGATGAAGGAATGCAGCAGAAGGCTGAAACCGCTCGTTGGAACGGTGGAACTGCTGACGAGCCAGTCCCGCGCCGCGGCATCAGCGGCTGGGCCGAACAGACCGGGCAGACACGGTGGATGTTCGACCGCATGCGTTTCAACTCCGTGCAGTTCCTGGCCGCCGCTTGGGTGCGGACCCGCGAATCGGACTATGCCGTTGCCGCCCGCGACTACATCGAAGACTGGATGGACTCGCATCCGCAACCGGAAGACGACAGCCGACTGAACACGGCGATTCGCATCAACCTGCACGCCCCGTCCGGCTGGTTGGGCACTCTGCCGTTCTTCCTCGACCACGAGGCGTTCGACGAGGAATTCGTGACACGCATGGTCGAGACGGCGCGGCGTGATCTGGAGTGGATGCGGCAGGACTGCGCGCATACCGCCAACGTGCGCCTGTTCCAGGCCAACTCGCTGTTGTGGGCGGGCCTGCGGCTGCCGTTCCTGGACGAAGCTGAGTCATGGCGCACGCAGGGCGTCCGCATGCTGAACGACGCCGGACGCCGCATGTTCGCGCCGGACGGTTCGAACGTTGAGAAGGACCCGCACTACGTCGGCGTCTACACTTCCATCTACGGCAATGTCCCGATCTGGATGAAGGCCTTTCCGGAGTTGGGCCTGACAATCGATGTCGATGCCGTGGCCCGTATGTTCGACTACGCCGCCTGCGGCACCAAGCCGAACGGCTTCGAAGTCGGTATCCACGACAGCGTCAGTGCCTGGGAGGGGCACCGCGAGAACCAGGCGCTGGTAAACCGCCGTCGGTTTCGCGAACGCCTGGGGCTGCCGGATGAATTGCCGCCGGCGTCCGCGTTCTTCCCGAATGCCGGTCAGGCATACCTGCGTACAGGCTGGGGCGAGGATGCGGAGATGATCACGTTCGACGGGACGCGTGAGGCATCGGCCCACAATCATCTCGGCACGAATGGGCTGCAGTTGCATGCGCACGGTCGCACGCTGCTGATGGACCCGGGATTCCTGACCTATCACATGGGGCACCTCAACGGCACGGAACTCGACAACATCGCCGGGCCCTACGGCAAAAGTACCCGCGCCCATAATACGCTGAATCTGAACGGCTGGAACCAGTGGATGATCAGTCCGGAGTGGACCCGGCACTGGTCCGTCGACGGCGCTGACGCGCTTGCATCCCGGTACAAGGGCGGCTACTGGCCGGGCCCCTACGGCTGGTGGTTCTACGAAGGCGGTGGCCATGGGCTGGCGGCGACGCACGACCGCGTGGTCTATTGGGCACACAACCGCTTCACCGTCGTGATCGATACCTTGACGCGCTGGAACGAAGAGATCCATGGCGACGATGCGCACCAACATCCGTTCGTCGAAGCCAACTGGCAGTTGTCCCCGGGGAAGGTCCTCCTTGATGAAGACGCCCGCCGCTTGACCACGCAGTATGACGACGCCAATCTGTTGATGCTCTTCCCGGTTGTTCCGCAGGGCGCACGGTTCGCTCTGCATGAAGGCGACAAGGAGCCCTTCCGCGGCTGGGTCGGCAATCCGGATCGCGGCCAGGGGTACCTGCCGGCGCCGCAACTGAGTGTCTGTGCTGATCCCATGACCGAGTTCTGTGCGCCTTACATCTCCGTCCTCCTGCCGTACGTCGGCAAGCAGCCGCCGGAAGTCGACATCGAAGCCGTCCACGACGGCGGCCCCGACTCCACCCAGCCCGGCCATCTGCATCTCCGCTGGGCCGACGGCGCTGTTGACGACATCTGGTGGACCCATGGAATGGACGGCGCACTGATGTCCCTCCCGGAATTCACGACCGACGCCTCACTGCTGCATTGTGTGACGACCAAAGACGGTCGTCACACGACCATCGTCGACGGCATCCAGGTGGAGCAGCACTGACACTGCCTGCTTCCGCATCGTCTCCTTCTGAATCATTCTGTCCGTTTTTGCGATCCGAATCCTGCGGTGCGCCGCACGCATCGTACTCGTCCCAACCTCTTCCGAGTCGACCGAAGCATTGCGGAAAGGGCGGTGTTGTGGGCAAAATGATTGCGGCGCGAGACGAGGAGTTGCTCCGGTGAACCGTGCACGACTGATCCATTGCACAACACCGGCGGCAAAACGCACTTGCATGATTGGACTAGTCCTTTATATTATGGCATATGCCAATCGATATCCGCATTGACAAGGCAGGCGAGACGCCGGTGTACCGGCAGATCGTCGAGCAGGTGACGCAGCTGGTGCAGCGCGGCAAGCTGCAGCCCGGTGACCGGCTGCCGCCGGAACGGGCGTTGGCCGAGCAGCTGCAGGCGGCGCGGGGAACGGTATCCAAGGCGTATAGCCGGCTGGCGGCAAACAATATCATCACCATTACCCACGGGCGGGGGACCTTTGTCTCGGAAGGCCAGGACGTCCTGCCGGAGAGCCGCAAGGATACGGCCGTGAAGAAGATGAACCGGCTGATCGCCGATCTCGAGAAACTGCGGTTTTCGCACCAGGAGATCGGAACGTTGTTTCACCTGCTGCTGATGGAGCGCGAGGAGCGGCTGACCCGTTTCACGATCGCCGCGGTCGACTGTAACCCGGAAGCGCTGGCCGTCTTCGAAGAGCAGCTGCAGCATTTGTCCAATGTGCAGATCGTCAAATTCCTGCTGGACGATGTACGGGCGGCCGACGGGCGGCCGCTGCAGGAGTATGATCTGGTGCTGACGACGTCGACGCATTACGACGAACTGGCGCGGGCCTTCCCGAAGTTGAAGCCGCGGTTGATTCAGGCAGCGGTTTCGCCGAGTCAACAGACGGTGATCGACCTGGCCGGCATCGCGCCGACAGCGAAGGTACTGATTGTCTGTGAGACCCCGACGTTCGAGCAGATCATCCGTAATCATCTGCGCGAGTTCAAGATTGCCGCCAAGAACATTCGGGCGGTGTTCGAATCGGATGACCCGGATCTGGCTGCATTGTTGCCGGACACCACGGTAATGATCATCCCGCCGGTCTCGCCGCTTGAGCAAGGGCGCAAATCGCTCAACGCCCTGCGGCGTTTCCGCGAGCGCGGCGGCCGCATCATCCATTTTACCTATCAGATTGAACGCGGCACCCTGATTCACATCGAGGAGCGAATTTCGGAACTGATGGAGAAGGAATAGTGCCCAGGAAGAAGGCTACGGTCATCCTGGGGGTCATTGGGGCGGACTGTCATGCCGTGGGAAATGCCATCCTGAACAAGGTGTTCAGCGAGGCCGGTTTCCACGTGATCAATCTCGGCGTCATGGTCAGTCAGGACGAGTTCATCGACGCCGCTATCGAAGCAGACGCCAAGGCCATCCTGGTCTCGTCGCTGTACGGCCACGGCGAGATCGACTGCCAGGGGCTGCGCGATCGCTGCGTCGAACGCGGCCTGGACGACATCCTGCTCTATGTCGGCGGCAACCTGGTGATCGGCAAGAACGATTTCGTCGCGACTGAGGAGAAGTTCAAAGCGATGGGCTACGACCGCGTCTTCCCCGCCGACTGCGACCTGGACAAGGCCGTCGCCCAACTGAAAGCGGATCTGAAGAAGCATGCCGGTAAAAAACATCGCCAGCATTGACATTGGCTCGACCTACACCAAGGGCGCCTGTTTCCGGGTCGACGGTGACGGTCTCGAGGTCAAATCCACGGCTTGTGTGCCGACCACGCAAGCCGACCTGGCGCATGGTTTCGATGCGGTCCTGGCGACGCTGACCGCCGCCGTCGATCCGGACGCGGTCCGTTGTTCGTCATCGGCCAAGGGCGGTCTGGCGATTGCCGCGGTCGGGATCGTACCTGAGTTAACGACGAAGATGGCGCATCAGACGGCGTTGTCCGCCGGCGCCCGCATCAGCCGCGTCTACTCCTATAAGCTGACGCCGGCGGACGTCGACGCATTGGCCGCGGACGTGCCGGACATCATTCTGTTTACCGGCGGCTTTGACGGCGGTAACGAGGACTACGTTCGGCACAACGCCGGTATGCTGGCGGCAGCCGAGCTGCACTGTCCGATTCTGTATGCCGGAAATCGCGTCTGCGCCGATGCGGTTCGCGAGATCCTGAGCAAATGCCCGCTGCGCGTCGCCGACAATGTCCTGCCCAGTGTTGACGCACCGAATCCGGAGCCCGCCCGCGATGTGATCCGCGAGATGTTCCTGGAGACGATCACGCGGGGCAAGGGCCTGGATGTCGTTGCGTCCCGGGCCGGGTCGGCGCCGAGGCCGACGCCGCTGGCGATGCTCGAACTGGTCGCGAACCCGGCGCTCGCCGACTGCTGTGTGATCGATCTGGGCGGTGCGACGACGGACTTCTATTCGCATTGCCCCGGGACGCCGGCGGCCGGCGTGACGCTGCGTGGTCTGCCGGAGCCGCCGGTCAAACGCAGTGTGGAAGGCGACCTGGGCATGCGCATCAGCGCCGCCGCGGTATTGGCCGCAGCCGCGCCCCGGCTGGCCATCGAGGTCGGCGACGGCAACAACATCGCGCCGGACTTTGCGGCGTACGTGAATCGGCTCCGTGACAATCCGGCCCGGTTGCCGGCGGACGCGGCGGAACGGCGGTTCGACGCGGTCCTGGCGAGCGCCTGTATCCGGCTGGCCGCGGTGCGACACGCGGGCACGCTGCGCCGGACGTATACGCCTGATGGCGAACACCTGGTGCAGCGCGGCAAGGATCTGCGCGCGGTGCGTACAATCGTTGCCACCGGCGGCTACCTGTCTCGGCACGCGGTCCCGGCCATGTTTGACGCGGCTTTCAAGGAGGTCCTTGCCGATGACGAACAGCAGCATCTGCTGCCGACAGCACCGGAACTCCAGGTGGACCGTCGGCACCTCCTGCCGCTGCTGGCCAACCTGGCGACGGACTTTCCGGATGCCGTCGCCGCCGGTGTGCAGCAGGCAGTGAAGAATGGAATGATGGAATGATGGAATGATGGAATGATGGCCAACAAGACGATCAGCAATAAGCAGTTTAACGCGATCCGCAAGGAGGTCCTGGCGACGTGGCCGACGGGCAAAGGCCTGACGCTGAAAGACGGGATCGCCTACCAGCAGGGGCTGTCCAAGCGACGGTCATTCGCGGCCGCCCTGGCCAAGGCCGATCGCCAACAACGCGTGCTCCTGCAGCCGCGCGCCGGCGTTGCCCTGGTGGACGAACACATCAAGCTGCTGAAGTACCTGGCTGAGGAAGCCGATCTGCTGCCGACGACCATCGACGCTTACACCCGGCAGAACCGTTATGAGGAAGCGGAACAGGGCATCAAGAAATCGGAGAGCGCCGGGCACTCGCTGCTGAACGGGTTCCCCGCGGTGAACCACGGTCTGAAAGAATGCCGTCGCGTCGTGGAGAATATCGCCCGGCCGATCGAAGTCCGGCACGGCACGCCGGATGCGCGCTTGCTGGCGGAGATCACGCTGGCGGCCGGTTTTACGTCGTTCGAGGGCGGCGGGATATCCTACAACATTCCCTACGCCAAGAACATTCCCCTGGAGCAATCGATCGCCGACTGGCAGTATGTCGACCGCCTGACGGGCCGCTATGAAGAAGCGGGGGTGCGCCTCAACCGCGAACCCTTCGGCCCGCTGTCGGGCACGTTGATTCCGCCGTTCATCAGTCACACGGTGGCGATCATCGAAGGTCTGTTGGCGCTGCAGCAGGGGGTGCGGTCGATCACCCTGGGGTACGGGCAGGCCGGCAACCTGGTGCAGGATGTCGCGGCGATGATCAGTCTGCGGCAGCTTGGCCGCGAGTACTTCGAACGCGCCGGCTTCACGGATTTTCAGTTGACCACGGTGTTCCATCAGTGGATGGGCGGCTTTCCCGAGGACGAGGCGAAGGCGTTCGCCGTGATCAGCTGGGGCGGCTCCGTGGCGGCGCTGGCGAAGGCGACCAAGGTCATCGTCAAAACGCCGCACGAGGCGTTGGGCATTCCGACGCGGGAAGCGAATCTCGAGGGCTTGAAAGCGACGCGGCAGGTGGTGAACATGCTGGCCGACCAGACCATGCCGGACACGATCGAGCTGCAGAACGAGATCGACATGATCACCCGTGAAGTGCACCTGGTGATGGATAAGGTGGAAGCGCTCGGCAAGGGCGACCTGGTTGCCGGCACGGTCAACGCCTTCAAAGCGGGCGTCATCGACGTGCCCTTCGCACCGTCCATCTGCAACCGGGGCAAACTGCTGCCGGTCCGCGATCACCACGGCGCCATCCGCATCTATCAGTCGGGTAATGTGCCGATGGCCAGGGATGTACTCGCCTTTCACCGGGACCAGATCAGCAAACGCGCCAGGGAAGAGAAACGCAAGCCCTGCTTCCAGATGGTAATCGACGACATCTACGCGATCAGCAAAGGTCGGCTTGTCGGCCGGCCGCGAAAGAAGAAATAGCTATGACCACAATCCGCGACGCAGTGTTCTCCGCCGGGTACACCGGGTTCTTTTTCGACGACCAGCGCGCCATCAAACGCGGCGCCGGCCACGACGGCTTCACCTATGCCGGCGCCGCCGTGACACCCGGGTTTTCAGCGATTCGGCAGGCCGGTGAGAGTATTTCGATCCTGTTGCTGCTGGACGATGGCCGGGTTGCCGTGGGCGATGCCTGTGCGGTGCAGTATTCCGGCGCCGGCGGTCGCGACCCGGTATTCCTTGCGGCCGAGTTTCTGCCGGTGCTCGAGCGCGAGATCAAGCCTTTGCTGGTCGGTCGGCCGTTAAACGGTTTCCGGCGGGCGGCCGCGTGGATTGATGAACTGCAGCTCGACGGCCGGCGTCTGCACACGGCACTGCGTTACGGTTTGAGCCAGGCCCTGCTTGACGCGCAGGCTAAAGCCGAGGGCCGGCTGATGACGGAAGTGTTGTGTAACGAGTACGAACTGCCGCTGCCCGACGGCCCCGTGCCGGTGTTCGGCCAGACCGGCGACGACCGCTACGACAACGCGGATAAGATGATCATCAAACACGTTGATGTACTGCCGCATGCCTTGATCAACAACATCGACGAGAAACTCGGCCGCCGCGGCGAGTTGCTGTTGGAATACGTCGAGTGGCTGCGCCGGCGTATTGAAACACTGCGCGTCGATCCGGCGTATTGTCCGGACCTGCACATTGATGTGTACGGCAATATCGGGCCGGTCTTCGACCACGATGTCGGCGGGATGTCGGACTATCTGGCGGCGCTGCAGGACGAGGCGCGTCCGTTCCGGCTCTATATCGAAGGCCCGGTGGACATGGAAGCCCGCGAACCGCAGATCGAGATGCTCGGCAAGATCAAGGACCGGCTTACGGCGATCGGCGCGGAAACCAGAGTAGTCGCCGACGAATGGTGCAATACCTATGATGATATCCGGGAATTCACCGACGCGCGCTGTTGCCATATGGTGCAGATTAAGACGCCGGATCTGGGGAGCATTCACAACATTGTGGAAAGCGTGCTGTACTGCAAGGCACACGGCATGGAAGCGTACCAGGGCGGCACCTGTAACGAGACCGACATCTCGGCGCGCGCCTGCGTCCATGTGGCGCTGGCCGCCCGCTCCGAACGCGTCCTGGCAAAACCCGGCATGGGCTTTGACGAGGGCTTTATGATTGTCAAGAATGAGATGCAGCGGGTGCTCGCCCTGCTGCGTGCCAACGCAAAGGAAGCAAAATGATGAAGCGCTGCTGCAGGATCCTGTCTCCCACGGCGATTCTCGGGTATGGCTTTCCGGAAGCCGCGTTTGCCCGTGGGCTGGAGCTGGATCCGGATGTCATCGCGGTGGACGCCGGTTCAGTGGACCCGGGACCGTACTATCTCGGCGCGGGCGTGCCGTTCACGGATCACGCCGGCGTCAAGCGCGACCTGCGCTTCATGGTCCAGGCCGGCCTGGAGCGGGAGATTCCGGTGCTGGTCGGCACGGCCGGCGGCTCCGGGGCGCGGCCGCACCTGGATTGGGCCCTGACGATTCTGCGGGAGATCCTGCATGAATTGAACGCGACCGCAACTGTCGGCGTGATCCCCGCCGACATCGACCGTGAGCAGGTCCTTGCCGCTGTGGCGGCGGGTAAGACAAAGCCGTTGAGCGGCCTGCCGGAACTGACCGCGGACGTTGTCAACAGGACCGGCAATATCGTTGCCCAGATGGGCATGGACCCGTTTCAGAAGGCGTTGGCTGCGGGTTGCGATATCGTCCTCGCCGGGCGCGCCTACGATCCGTCGGTGTTTGCGGCGTATCCCGTCCAACAGGGGTTTGATCCGGGGCTGGCGATTCATCTCGGGAAGATCCTTGAGTGCGCTGCGATCGCCGCCGACCCCGGCTCCGGCGCCGAGTGCGTGCTCGGCGAGCTCTATGACGATTCCTTTGTCCTCGTCCCGCTGTCCGACGATCGCGTGTTTACGCGGGAATCGGTGGCGGCACATTCACTGTACGAGAAATCCGATCCGTATTGCCTGCCCGGGCCGGGCGGCCACCTGGACCTGCGCGATGTGTCCTTCACCGAAGAAGGCAACGGCCGGGTTCGGGTCGCCGGCAGCCGCTTCGTGCCGGACGACGGGCATTGGATCAAACTTGAGGGCGCCGAACCGGTCGGCTGCCGCACCATCAGTATCGCCGGCACCCGCGACCCGGTGATGATCAGCGGGATCGACACGATTCTCACCTACGTCGAAGACCGCATGGCAGAACGCCTGGCGGAAGAGGGCATCGAGGGGGACCTGCACTTCCATGTCTACGGCCGCGACGGCGTTATGGCCGCGCTGGAACCGACGCCGACCGCCGCCGGCCATGAACTCGGGATCGTGATTGAAGCGTTGGCCGCTACCCAGGAGCTGGCGAACACAATCTGCAGCATTACGCGATCGACCCTGCTGCACTACGGCTATCCCGGCCGGATCTCCACCGCCGGCAACCTGGCGTTCCCGTTCTCGCCGTCGGACATCAAGGCCGGCCCCGTCTACGTCTTTTCGATCTATCACCTGATGGAATTACCCGAACATGAACTGTTCCCGGTGGAGGTGCTGAAGCTATGACACGCATTACCGATATCGCCAAGGTGATCCGCTCGAAGAACTGCAGTCCGTTCGAGCTGACGCTGGACATCATCCTGCAGCGCCACGAAGACTATGAACGGCTGAAAGCGGCACAGGCCGTGACGCCGGCAACGATCGCGGCGGCCTATCGCATTCCCGTCGAACAGATCAAGGATGTAGTCTACTTCGACCCGGCCAAGGCGATCAAGATCACCTTGCGCCGGCAGACGCCGTCCGGCGCGCCCGGCGATACCGATGTCTACGGCGCCCAGCAACACGGGCCGCTGTTGAACCTGGAGTTTGACTTATGATTGCTGCAGAAGAATACCTGACGTCCGCCACCTACGCCGCGCCCTTCGGCAAACGCCGGATGTACGAACTCGCCAAAGAATTGTCGCTGCGCTATCTCTACTCCAGCGACCTGCTTATCGGCATCATCGGCGCCGAGGGTTCCGGCAAGTCAACGTTGATCCGCGGCTTATTCCCCGGTCTTGAACTGACCAACGACGACGAAGGCGTCAACAACCGGCGAACGCCGCTGTTCGATTTTTCCGATGACGATTTCTTCTCGGGCCATACGTTCCATATCGATGTCCGCTTCGAGCAGGCCTTCCGCCAGATGCACGAGATCTGTGATGCAGTCATTCACGCGGTCGAATGCCAACGCCGCGTGGTCATCGAGCATTTCGATCTGCTCTATCGCCATCTGGGCTTTAACGCGCAACTGCTGTTTGTCATCGGCGACGAGGTTCAGGTCTTCCGCCCGACGGTCTTCGGACCTTCCCCGGTGGAAGTAAAAAAGCGAGCGGAGAAGAGCGTCAAATACCGGTTGATGGCGCATTCCGCCGAGGATATCACGCTGCAGGTTCTGCGCGAGAAATACGAGGTAAAGATGCCGGACATCCCGTCCAGTGTGAAACACGGGTTTGTCATCGGCTTTTCAGAAAAGCCGTCCTTCAGCATTTCGGAATTGGAGCAGGAGGTCCTGGACATTATCAAGCGTGATGTTCCGATCGTGCCGCTGGAAGGGGATTTCATCGAGCTCGACGGGACGAAGATCGCCTGCACGGGGAAGCGCGTCCACGTGGAGTCGTCACGGCAGATCGAGAACTTCCGTTTTGCCAAACAACTGCGGTACGACCCGATTTCCAAGGAGTACCTGCTGGTCGGCCTGGTGGGCAAAGAAGCGATCAGCGGGCTGCGCACCCTGCCCCCGGTCAGCGAGGAGTTCACGCCGCCGTAGACCGGGTTCGCGGGCAGACGCCCCGCCGCGGTACCGCCGCCGTTGGGGCCGCCGCAAGAAGGATCCGGCATGTTGTGCCGTAATTCTTTTCGTGGCGCCGGAGCAGTTCCGGCTCCCAGCTTTGATATTCTCCTCCCTGAACCGCTCAATGTGTTCGTCGGCCATGCCCGTCTGAAAACCAGGCGACTCCCGGCTGTAGACCAGCTGATTTCTGCACCATCTCTTAAGAACCGGGCAGTTCCGTGCGTTTTACAGAACGACACCAACTGTCCGGCCCCCTCTGCCGTCGGCAGCGGGAGAGCCGGGCGCGAACGGCGTGGACGCCGAAACCGGAAGGGAACGAAGTATGCGAAGGCGAACAATCCAATTCCTGCAGTGGCTGACAGCCGTCATGATCCTCGCTGGCCCGGCTGCCGGGGTAACCGGTGGCGAAACCAAGACCATGAAGGCCGGGGACCTCAAGATCTCCGGGCCCTACACGCACAAAAACCTCAGCATCTACCTGATCGAAGGCAAGGAAACGCTGCCGGCCGAGATGGAACTGTTGACCCTGGACGAAGCGCTGAAACAGAAGATTCTGGTGGTGCATGAAACCGGCAATGTCAACAAACTCGCGGTCGAGAACAAATCGAAAGACAAGGTCGTCTTCATCCAGTCGGGTGACGTGGTGAAGGGCGGCAAGCAAGACCGTGTGCTGGCCGTCGACCTGGTGGTCCGGGCCGGCTCCGGCAAGATCCCGATCGACTCATTCTGCGTCGAACAGGGCCGCTGGGCCCGTCGCGGCAGCGAAGCCACAACGACATTCCAGTCGTCCCGGAAGCGGGTAACCGGCAAGGGCCTGCGCTACGCCATGCGCGGCGGCCGTTCCGGCCAGAGCAAGGTCTGGAAGAAAGTCGAGGAAGAGCAGGACAAGCTGTCGGAGAAGCTGAAGGCCGACGTCAAAGCCCAACGCTCCGCCAGCAGCTACCAGTTGACCCGCGAAAACAAGAAGGTGGAAGCCACGTCGAAGGAATACACCAAAGCCCTCCGCGAAGTGATCAAGAAGAACCCGAAAGCCATCGGCTACGCCTTCGTCGTCAACGGCAAATTCAGCAGTGCCGACGTCTATGGCTCGCGCCGGCTGTTCGAGAAAGTCTGGCCGAAAATGCTGGAATCATGTGCAGTCGAGGCGATCGCCGACTATGATAAGAAGAAAGCGGCCGCCAGGCCGGACTCGTCCTGGGTGCAGACCCTGACCGACATGGAGAAGGTCAAGGAGACCCGGCGGCGGAAGGTCGCGAAGAACTTCAACTACGTCACCAAGGAGAACAAGAAGGCCGTCCAGAACAAGGCTGCTGATGATCAGGGCATGCTCTACCACTTCAGCCTTGACGCCGTCGCCGAATAGCCGGCCCGGCGGGACGCTCTCGCGCCTTGTTGTTGACGTGGCCAACCGAGACGGGAGAGCATGACAAAACAGATCCTGGTTGTGGAAGACGACAATGCCATCCGCCAGGGCATTGTGGACGCCTTGACCTTCGCCGGCTACAACGTGCTGGAAAGCGGCAACGGCGAAGACGGTCTGGACCTGGCGCTGAAGTTCAGTTACGACCTGATGCTGCTGGATCTGATCCTGCCGGGGAAGGACGGTCTGGAGATCCTGCGCGAAGTCCGCCGGGCCCGGCCGACAGCGCCGGTCATCGTGCTGACGGCGCGCGGCAGCGAGAGCGACCGCGTGCGCGGCCTGAAACTCGGGGCCGACGATTACGTCGTCAAGCCGTTCAGCGTCAAGGAACTGCTGGCACGGATCGAAGCGGTGCTGCGGCGGTCGCCCGGGCGGCCGAGTGATCTGCAGGAGATCCCGGTGCCCGGCGGCAAGGTGGACCTGAGCCGTTTTGAGGTGGTCTTCGCCAGCGGCGCCCGACAGGAGCTGTCCGAACGCGAACAGGAGCTTCTGCGATATCTGGCAACCAACGCCGGCCGCGCGGTCTCACGCGAAGAACTTCTGACCCACGTCTGGCGCGTCAGCGGCGATGCCGAGACGCGCACGGTGGACATGCACGTGGCGCGTCTGCGGGAAAAACTGCGGGATGATCCAACCCGGCCGGACGTAATCTTGACGGTTCGCGGCAAGGGCTACATGTTTGCCGAGCGCGAGTAATTTCTCCGACGAGGCGACCCCATGAAACACAACCTGCGAGCCTGGCTTTGTCTGATCCTGTGTCTGCTCATCCTGCTGGCGGCGATGGGCTGGATTTCCCTTGCGCTGCTGGATCTGGACCGTCGGGAGCAGCGCCGCCGGCAACAGGCGCAGCTCTCACAGAACGCCCGGCTGGCGCTCTGGCGGATGGATTCGATGCTGACCGCCATGATCGCGCGTGAGGACGCGGCCAACGTCTGGGCCCGGGCCGAGCTGCCGGCCCCCGCGTCGCGTTTCATCAAAGGCTATTTCCGCGCCGCCGGCGATGCGATCCAGGCGTCTGCAACTGTCACGACAGACTTTGACGGCGGCGTTCTGCAGGAATTGCAGCGGCAGCAGCACCCGCCCTTTGACCCGCAGGTTCCGGCGGGCGCCACGGAACAGGAGGAGCGCGACCACCTCGAGTATATCGCGCGCGGCCGCCGGGCCTATTTCGCCGGACGCCGATATGTCTGGCGCGGCGTCTGGCACGGCGACCGTCTGCTGTTGCTGGGGACACCTGCCAACGACGGGATCGGTCGGCGCGAGGCCCGCCTGGCCGGCATCGAATTGAACTGGCCGGAACTCCGCAAGGCCCTCCTGGAGGATGTTCGATCACTCTTGCTGGAACCGGGTCTGCGCCCGGGCCGGGGTGCTGAACGCGGCCTTCAACTGGCTGCCGTACCGGCGGCACTGCAGCCCGGCGACAGCCCTGCGTTTTATTACGAGCCGCCGGCATCGCCGGCAGAGCTGATGCTGCTGGTGGCCTGGTGCTGCATGCTGCTGCCGGCAGTCGGCGTGGCAATCCTGATCGTCTCCGCGATGTCGCTAAACCGCCGGCGCGGCGCCTTCGTCTCGGCCGTCACCCACGAGTTGCGTACCCCGCTGACCACCTTCCGGATGTACACCGAAATGCTGGATGAAGGCATGGTGCCGGACGACAAACGACAGGAGTACCTGACGACGCTGCGCCGCGAAGCCGAACGGCTGAGTCACCTGGTGGAAAACGTCCTCACCTACGCCCGCATCGAACGCGGCAAACTGAAGGAGACCATCGAGACGGTTCCCATGGCCGGTCTGCTCGACCGCATTCACGATGAGCTGCAGGAACGCGTGGACCGGGCGGCGATGGAGCTGGTCGTGGACGCGCCCGATGCCGACATACTCGTCGCAGCAGATACCGCCGGGGTCGGCCGCATCCTCGTCAACCTGGTGGACAACGCCTGTAAATACGCTGCCGACGCCACGGATCGGCGCATTCATATCGCGGTGACGGCAACGGCGGGGAAGGTCCGGGTAGCGGTCCGCGACCACGGCCCCGGCATCGGCCGCAAGGGCGAGCGAAGACTGTTCAAACCGTTCACAAAATCCGATCGCGACGCGGCGCATTCGGCCGCCGGCGTGGGTTTGGGCCTGGCGCTGAGCCAACGGCTGGCGAAACGGATGGGCGGCCGGCTGAGCTACGACAACACAATCGACAACGGCGCCTGCTTCGTTCTCGAGCTGCCCCGCCCCGGCACGTCGTAGCGGCCCCTTGCCGATCTTCGCCGCTACCCCCAACAGCATGGCCTTTCCCGGGTCGTGACAATGCCGTCAGCGCTTCTCGGTCCTCTCCTTCGGTATTCGAGCCGCGACCGCGTCAGCCGGGGCGGCCCCGCAATCACAACCATTGGCGCCAACTCGCGGCGAAACTTGTGAAATCCCTGCCAAAACCGGGTTGACTGCAACTCCTTCAGAGTTGCTAACCAACGCCCCCCGCACCTGGGGTAGGCCTACGGCCAACCCCAGGCTGAACAATGTCACGCCGTTGGCGTGAGGAACAGCCGCTGACCCGCAAAACCCCATTCCCCGGACAGGCATGCCGGCCAACCCCAGGCTGAACACTGTCACCCCGTTGGCGTGAGGAACAGCCGCTGACCCGCAAAACCCCATTCCCCGGACAGGCA